>DAIDKF010000005.1:0-293 GCA_027450185.1 Granulicella sp.
CGCCGATGCGTTTTGTGGGACGCATTTCGTACAGTCTTTATCTCTGGCAAGAGCTGTTTCTCGACCCGGACGATCTTGCTTCACCACATGCTTTGCGGTCGCACGTGCTGCTGTGCTGGGTGTTGTCGTTTGCGTGTGCGATTGCGAGCTACTACTTGATTGAGACGCCGCTGATCAGGCGTGGGCACAGGATTGCGAAGAGATTCGATGCGCCGCAGCCAGTGGCGACGAGGGCTGCCGTGGCGTAGCGCGGGCTAGTTGCGTTTCCAGCGGACGCCGTCCTTGGAGTCCTC
>DAIDKF010000005.1:303-135556 GCA_027450185.1 Granulicella sp.
CGGCGACGAGGGCGTCGATGGCGGCGTCGGAGAGGCTGTCGGTGCCGAACTTTTCCAGGACCTCGGGGGAGACGTCGGCCATGCGGCCTTCGGTCTCGGCCCAGGCGAGGGCGGCGCGGGTGAGGTCGGCGTCGCGGTCTTCGAGCACGGCAAAGACGGAGTCGAACTTGTTGAGGAGAGCGAGGGTCTCTTCGGCGTCGGTGCGAGCGAGGCGTTGCTGGTCGGCGGCGGTGTTGACGGCGCGCAGGACGTCGAAGATGGCGGCGCGGGCTTCGGCGGTATTGAGGTCGTTGTTGAGCGCGGCGGTGAAGTCGGCGTCGCCTTTGCGGATGAGTTGGGTGAGGGTGTCGTCGGCGGGTAGGGTGTCTGGCCATGCGCCTTTGCGGATGCGCTCATGGAAGGTGCGCAGGCGCTCGATGGCGTTGGTGGACTCGGTGAGGCCGTCGAAGGTGAAGTTGAGCTGGTGGCGGTAGGGCACGCTGAGCAGAAGGAACCGGATGGCGGATGCGCGATAGCCTTTGAGAAGGAGGTCGCGGAGGGTGAAGAAGTTGCCCTCGGATTTGGACATCTTCTTGCCTTCGACGAGCAGGAAGCGGACGTGGAACCAGTGGCGCGCAAAGGGGTGATGCGTGGCGGCTTCAGATTGCGCGATCTCGTTTTCGTGGTGCGGGAACATGAGGTCTTCGCCGCCGGCGTGGAGGTCGAAGGAGTCGCCGAGGTACTTCATGGCCATGGCGGAGCACTCGATGTGCCAGCCGGGGCGACCGGGGCCGAGGGGAGTTTCCCAGGATGCACCGCTGGAGGCGTCTTCGGGTTTGGTGGCCTTCCAGAGGGCGAAGTCGCGGGCGGCGTCTTTGTCGTACTCGTCGAGGTCTACGCGGGCGCCGTCCTCGATGCCGTGCAGGTCCTTCTTGGAGAGCTTGCCGTAGCCGGGGAAGCGGGCGATGCGGAAGTACCAACTGCCGTCCTCGGCTTTGTAGGCGATGTCCTGGTCGGCGAGACGTTCGATGAGGGAGATCATGCCGGGGATGTTTTCGGTGGCTCGGGCGATGTCTTCGGGGCGTTCGATGTTGAGGGCGTCCATGTCTTCGAAGAAGGCGCGCTCATACCTGGTGGTGTATACGGCGATGGGCAGACCGGCGGCTGCGGCGTTGCGGATGATCTTGTCGTCGACGTCGGTGATGTTCATGACGTGGCGCAGGGCGAGGCCCTGGAGGCGGGCGGTACGGCGCAGGAGGTCGACGTGGAGGAAGGTGCGGAAGTTGCCGATGTGGCCGTAGTCGTAGACGGTGGGGCCGCAGCAGTAGAAGCGCAGGGTATGGCCGTCGGAGGCGAAGAGAGGTTCGATTTTTCCGGAGAGGGTGTTGAAGAGTTCGAGTGCCACGCGTCGCCACTTGCCGCTGGGCAAGACGCTTGCGCGCCGCGCCACAGGCTACTTTCTGCTGTTGTCTATACTCATTTGATTTTAGCTGAGATAGAGACGCTGCCGAGGTGGAGCTATCGACCGAGTGTTTGCCCTCAGTCGAGGCGGAGCCTTCAGCCTAATCTGAGTTGCGGCGTGGGTTCGAGGGTGCCGGGCGCGAAGTCGCGGGCGAAGAGTTTTGGGAAGGCCGCGGCGGCGATCATGGCGGCGTTGTCGGTGGAGAGAGCGATGGTGGGGAAGGCGACCGGGAGGTTGTGGCGGGCGGCCGTGGCGGCGATGCTGCGGCGGAGTTCGCTGTTGGCGGAGACGCCGCCGCTGATGAGGATTCCGCGGACGCCGTAGTGCTCGGCGGCGTGGAAGGTGGAGCGGGCGAGATTCTTGACGACTGCGTTCTGAAAGCTGGCGATGAGGTTGAGAGTCTGGGAATCGAAGTGAGGCAGCGCACGGGCGAGGTTTGTGGTGTCCGGCTTTGCCTGGTGCAGGCCGATGGCGCGGAAAGCCTCGATACGGGCTGCGATCGCGGGTTGCATGTGGTGGAGTTCGACGTAGCGGCGAACAGCAGTTTTGATGCCGGAGAAGGACATGTCGAAACGGGCGGGATCGTCGTTGGGCGCGAGCACGGCCTCGCGGGAGAGCTTGGGAGCGGTGTTGCCGGTGGCCTTCTGCTTGATGTGCGCGAGGGGAAAAAGGTGAGTGTCGGTGGTTCCGTGGGGGGCGAGGGCGTCGATCCAGGGGCCGCCGGGGTAGGGCAGGCCAAGGAGCTTGGCAACCTTGTCGAAGGCCTCGCCGGCAGCGTCGTCGAGGGTCTTGCCGACGTTGCGGTAGCGCCAGGTTCGTTCGGGCGCGCGGGTGGCGAGGTAGAGGTGGGTGTGGCCGCCGCTGACGACCAGGGCCAGGAGTGGGGATGCGTCGGCAAAGGTTGTGTTTGCGTCCATCAGGACGGCGTGGATGTGGCCTTCGAGGTGGTTGACGGCGATGAGGGGAAGATCGGCTCCGAAGGCCAGCGCCTTGGCGAAGCTGATGCCGACGAGCAGCGCTCCGGCGAGGCCGGGGCCTTCGGTGACGGCGATGGCGGCCAGATCGGAGTAGGCGACGCCGGCGCGCTGCATGGCCCCGCGGACAACCGGGACGATGGCGCGGAGATGCTCGCGCGAGGCCAACTCGGGGACGACGCCGCCGTAGCTGCTGTGGATGAGCTGCGAGGCGACGACGTTGGAGAGCACTTCAGCCTGGCCGCTGGCGCTGTGGCGGACGACCGCTGCGGAGGTCTCGTCGCAGGAGCTCTCAATTCCGAGGATGAGGGTGCTGGGCATTAAACAGAGTGTAGAGGATAGAGTGGAGAGCGTAGAGGACCGGATGGAGAGATCGAAGAATCGCGGGTATGAAGCTGCGCTGGGGATCGTGCGGCGGCTGCACGCTCTGGGGCATGCAGCGTACTTTGCCGGTGGATGTGTGCGCGATCTGCTGCTGGGCTTGGTGCCGCAGGACTTTGATGTGGCGACGTCAGCAGTTCCGGAACTGGTGCTGGCCGCTTTTCCGCGGACCGAGGCTGTGGGGGCGCACTTTGGCGTGGTGTTGGTGATCGATCGGGTGGGCGAGGAGCGCGTTGCGACCGAGGTGGCAACGTTTCGTCACGATGGAGCGTACAGCGATGGGCGACGGCCGGATGCGGTACGGTTTTCGCTGGACCCGCGCGAGGATGTGCTGCGGCGCGACTTCACCGTCAATGGGCTGCTGCTGGATGCGCTGGCGTATGACCTGGGCGACCGTGCTGAGGATTGCGTGCTGGACTTTGTGGGCGGACGCGGAGATCTGGCAGCGCGGCTGATTCGGGCGATTGGCGAGCCACTGATGCGGTTTGCCGAGGACAAGCTGCGCATGCTGCGTGCGGTGCGATTTGCGGCACGGTTTGCAGCGCGGGGGTTCACGATCGAGCGGCGAACGATGGACGCGATCTGGCAGCAGGCGGAGACGGTTCATGCCGTGTCGGCTGAACGCGTGCGCGAGGAGTTGACGAAGATCCTGATCGAGGGTGGTGCTCGGCGCGGGTTTGAGCTGCTGGATGAGACGCGGCTGCTGGCCCAGGTGCTGCCGGAGGTGAAGCGATTGCAGGGCGTGGAGCAGCCACCGGAGTTCCATCCGGAGGGCGATGTGTGGGCGCATACGCTGATGCTGCTGGAACACCTGCCGGCAGGTGCGAGCGCGACGCTGGCCTGGGGGATGCTGCTGCACGATGTGGGCAAGCCGGCTACTTTTACGCCTCCAGACCCGCAGCGGCCGGGGGATCGGATACGGTTCAATGGGCATGTGGACGTGGGCGTTGCGGTGGCGAGGACGATTCTGACGCGGTTGCGTTTCAGCGGCGAGGACATGGAGCAGATTCTCTCGCTGGTGAAACACCATATGCAGTTTGGCGATGTGATGCAGATGAAGCAGTCCACACTGAAGCGGTTTTTGAGGCTGCCGAAGTTTGAAGAACA
The DNA here is from genome assembly GCA_027450185.1 of Granulicella sp. Classification (GTDB taxonomy): domain Bacteria; phylum Acidobacteriota; class Terriglobia; order Terriglobales; family Acidobacteriaceae; genus Granulicella. The sequence goes on from DAIDKF010000005.1 coordinate 4,207, forward strand.
CCTGGCGCTGCATAAGGCGGATTGCCTGAGTTCGCATGGGAAGCTGGACCTGTATGCGTTCGCGAAGGAGAAGTATGAAGCGCTGGGAGAGGAGCAGATTCGGCCGCCGCTGCTGCTGACCGGGAATGATTTGATTGCTGCTGGATATAGGCCGGGACCGCAGTTTCGGGTGATACTGGAAGCCGCCGAGGACGCGCAGTTGGAGGGCTCGGTTGCAAGCAAAGACGAGGCGCTTGGGCTGGTGCGGGAGCGGTTTGGTCAGCCCACCTAGTCGGGGGCCTCGTGCGCGGGTCTGAGTTGGTTGGAGTTAGCGGGAGCGGGTTTTGGCGCTGGGGGCTGGGGGCGGATAGTTGGGTTTGCGCTTGGCTGGCTTGGAGATGGCCGGGGCGATGCTGGGTGGGGCGGTGAGGTCGATGGAGCGGTGGGCTTCCACGGCGTCGGCCAGTGCGTACTTGAGCTTCTCGATGCCCTCGCCGGTGACCGCGGAGATTAAGTAGAGGGGAAGTTTCTTGCGCTTGGCGAAGGTGGTGAGCTTTTTGAGCTTGTCGGGGTTGGCGACGTCGGCTTTGGCTGCGACCAGGATGGTGGGTTTGGCGGCCAGGGCAGGGTCGAAGGATTTGAGCTCGGCGGTGATGGCGTTGTAGTCGGCGACGGGGTCCGGGCGGGCGTTGCCGCTGGTGGAATCGGCGGCGTCGGAGACGTCAATGAGGTGGGCGAGGACGCTGGTGCGCTCGATGTGCTTGAGGAACTGGACGCCGAGGCCGGCGCCGAGGTGGGCGCCTTCGATGAGGCCGGGCATGTCGGCTACGGTGAAGGATTTTTCGTAGGGATGGTCGCCGACCTGGACGACGCCGAGGTTGGGTTCCAGAGTGGTGAAGGCGTAGTTGGCGATCTTGGGGCGGGCGGCGGAGAGACGCGAGATGAGGGTGGACTTGCCGACGTTGGGGAAACCGACGAGGCCGACGTCGGCGAGTAGACGGAGCTCGAGGCGGAAGTTTTTGGCTTCGCCGGGGCGGCCGAGTTCGTGCTCGCGGGGAGCCTGGTGGGTGGAGGTGGCGAAGTGCTGGTTGCCGCGGCCGCCGCGACCGCCGCGGGCGATGACGATCTCTTCGTTGGGGTGGGCAAAGTCGTGGAGGAGTTCGCCGGTGTCGTCGTCGTAGAGGAGGGTGCCGACGGGGACGTTGAGGGTGGTGTGCTCGCCGGCGTAGCCGCTCATGTTGGAGCCGAGGCCGTGGCCGCCGCGCTGGGACTTCCACTCGGGGTTGAAGCGGAAGTGGACGAGGGTGTTGTGGGAGAGGGAGGAGCGCATGAGGACGTCACCACCGTGGCCGCCGTCGCCGCCGGATGGGCCGCCGCGGGGGACGAACTTTTCGCGGCGGAAGGCCATGCAGCCATTGCCGCCGTCGCCGGCCTTGACCCGGATGCGTGCTTCATCGATGAACATTAACGTGCCTCATATCAGAGTTTACAGAAGCGGAAAGAATGAGTCGGGGGGAATGGGGCGGGGGTCGATGCGAAAATTACAGGTCGTTCACAGGATTTCCATCGGATTTAAGGTAAGGTAAGGCTTCACATCGAAGGCTGCTGGTGCTGAGCAAGGCACCGGCTCTCTTGCTTATGGGGTTAAACCCACAGGGGATTGTTGTTTTAACACAAGGGAATGCAATCGAGGGAGGGTCGCGGCACCGGGCAGGACACCGGGCTGCAGACTGAGGCTCGGATGGCGTCGTAACCAAACTTTCAGGAGGATTGAATGAGGCTACAGGGTAAGGTAACGCTGCTGGTAGCGGTCGCGGTGGTGTTGTTTGCGATAGTTTCCGGGACGACGTCGAAGGCGGCGGCGCAGACGGCGGTGGACGGAGCGGTGGCAGGAACGGTGGTGGACAGCACGGATGCTGCTGTGTCCGGTGCTGCGGTGGTAGTGCATAGCACGGCCACCAACGCAGACACGAAGGTGACGGCGGATGCGAGCGGGTACTTCCGCGCAACGCGACTGGTGCCGGGGGACTACACGGTGATGGTGAACGCGCCGGGCTTTGCCGGTTATGAGGCGGAGCATGTGATCGTGGAGGTGGGCAAGCTGACCGAGGTGACGCCGAAGCTGTCGGTGAGCTCGCAGGCGACAACGGTGGAGGTGAGCGCGGAGACACCGCTGCTGAACAGCGAGAGCTCGGACTTTACGACGGAGTTCAACCCGAAGGAGATGAATACGCTGCCGATCAACGGGCGGCACTGGACGTCGTTTGCTCTGCTGGCGCCGGGCGTGACGCTGGGCAATAGTTCGTTCGGGTTGGTGACGTTTCGTGGAGCGAGCAACCTGCAAAATAATTTTCTGGTGGACGGCTCGGACGACAATCAGGCGTTTCAGTCGGTGGAGCGCGGCTATACGCGGGTGGGCTACTCGACGGCTGAGGATTCGATTCTGGAGTTTCAGGTGCTGACGTCGAATGTGCCGGCGCAGTATGGACGCGCGGTGGGCGGCGGAGTGAATGCGGTGACGCGCTCGGGGTCCAACACCTTCCACGGCGATGCGTTTGAGTATTACAGAGACAATGATTTTGGCGCGACCAACCCGTTCAATACGCTGGTGGTGGCTGGTCCGAACGGAGTGGGGACGCAGACGATCTTCATCAAGCCGAAGGACAAGCGGCACCAGTACGGCGGTAGTTTCAACGGGCCGCTGATCCACGACCGGCTGTTCTTTCTCTATGCGTTCGACCAGCAGAAGAGGAACTTTCCGGTGCTGGCGGTGCCGACGCCGCAGTTTCTGGATGCGAGCAACGTGGCGGACAACAACTGCAAGGTGGCTGGCGGAACGACAACGACGGACGCAGTGACGTGCGCTCTGGACCGCGGCGTGAGTCAGACGCTGATCGATCAAGCGATGGCGTACATCAACGGGCAGAGCGGCGTGGCGCCGCGGCAGGGTGACCAGATTCTGAACTTTCTGAAGCTGGACTACAAGATTAACGAGCGCAACAACGCGAGCCTGATGTACAACCGGATGCGGTGGGATTCGCCGAACGGGACGCAGACGAATCCGGTGATCCGGCGCGGCATTACGTCGGTGGGCAATGATTACGTGAAGGTGGACTCGGTGATCGGCAAGATCGACACGCTGCTGACGCCGCGTACTTCCAATGAGCTGCGGGCAGAGTATGCGCGCGACTTTGAGTATGAGACGGGGGACACGCCGCTGGCCAATGAGCCGACCACAACAGCGGGCGGACTGCCGCCGGGTGTGATCATTTCGCCCAATGGGAGCTACTCGATGGGCACGCCGTACTATGTGCCGCGGGCGAGCTATCCGAATGAGTCGGAGACGGACCTGATCGATAATGTGACGATCTCGAAGGGGAATCAGACGATCACGGCGGGCGGAGAGTATCGCTGGGCGCAGGACAATATTACGGACGTGGACTATGAGCATGGACTGTTCACGTATGCGCAGTTGGCGGACTTTTTTACCGACTTTGCGCATACGGTGGGCGGGAGCCCAAGTGTGGGTTGCGATGCGGCGCGCGATACGGGGACGGGCAGCCTGCCCTGCTTCACCAGCGTGCAGCAGGCGTTCGGGCATCCGACGTTTGTGTTTCACACCAACGAGTATGCGGCGTATGTGCAGGATGACTGGAAACTGCTGCCGTACCTGACGCTGAACCTGGGCTTGCGGTACGACTACGAGCAACTGCCGTCGGTGCAGATTCCGAATGCGAATGTGCCGCTGACGTCGCAGATGCCGAGCGACAAGAACAATATTGCGCCGCGCGTGGGCTTTGCGTGGGACGTGTTCCACACGGGCAAGACGCTGATGCACGGAGGCTTCGGGCTGTACTACGGGCGCATCCAGAATGGAACGATCTACAAGGCGCTGGCTTCGACCGGATCCCCGTTGGCGCAGTTCCAACTGAATACGTCGGGGACATCGAACACGGTGTCGTATCCGAACCTGGTGTCGACGGCGACGCCGCCGGCGGTTTCGAATGTGCTGGCGTTTACGCCGAACTTCCAGGCGCCGGTCGCGGATGAGATCGACCTGAGCGTGCAGCAGCAGCTTCCATTCCGGACAGTGCTGGGGATTGCGTATCTGGGATCGCTGGGCAAGAGCCTGCCGAACTTTGTGGATGCAAATATTGCGGTGCCAACGGCGACGAAGACTTACACGTTCAACGGCGGCCCGCTGGCTGGCGACCAGTGGACGGTGCCGGTGTACACGGCGCGGCTAAGCAACCTCTACAACGCAGAGACGCTGGTGCGGAGCGATGTGACGTCGAATTACAACGCGCTGGCGGTGACGCTGGATCACCAGTTCAGCCAGGGGGTGCAGTTCTCGGCGAGCTATACGTTCTCGAAGGCGCTGGACTACAACCTGAACCAGTCGTCGCTGTCGGATACGAATGATCCGACCGATCCGTTCACGGTGGTTCCGGATTACGGGCTTTCGGCGAACGATATTCCGCAGCGGTTTGTGGGGAATATTACGTACCAGCCGACGTTTGCGATGAAGAACAAGGTTGCGTCGGCGCTTGCGAATGGGTGGATGCTGGCCCCGGTCTGGACGGTGCAGTCGGGTATTCCGTACAGCTATGGACTGAGCAGCGGCAGTTCGATTCCGGGCGGAGCGACGACGTTCAACGGATCGGGCGGGAGCAATTTTGTAAACTTCAGCGCGTATAAAAATCTGAACGCAAACCATTCCCTGCCGGGCATCCGGCGCGACAGCAAGCGGCAGACAACGATTGACGATGTGGATGTGCGTTTGGCGCGCAGCTTCAGCTTCAAGACGAAGTACAGGCTGATGCTGGCGGGCGAGGCGTTCAACGCGTTGAATCGGGAGAACTTCACCAGCTTCAACACGGGCGCGTACACGCTGAGCGGAACGACGGCGACATACCAGTCGACATTCGGCACACCGAATGCGGCAGGAAATACGATCTATCGCGAGCGGCAGATCCAGTTCGTTGGGCGGTTTGAGTTCTAGGCGCGTGATGCGATGGACGGAATCGAAGAGGGCGATGGCTTCTTCAGCATCGCCCTGTTTTTTGTGCAGAAGTGTTGATAGCGTGCAAGTGCGCTCTGCAAAAAATGCGTATTAGCGCAGTTTTCACCGTGCTGACATGATGTACATTCATAGTAATCACAGACCTTGTACTTGAGTTGAGCTTCCACCGGCGCATGCGAGCGAATGGGCAGGACTGCTTTCAGACAAGAGTCGGAATTATCACGGGCCAGCACTACGCTGCGACCTGCGTTCGGTTGCATTCACTTTCAGGAGAGTCAGAATCTATGCGAAAAATTCTTGCAGTGCTCATGTTCTGTTGCTTGATTCCTACGTTTGTCGCGGCGAGGGCGCAGCAGACCCTGGGTTCGCTGAATGGAACGGTGCTGGATAGTTCGGGGGCGGCGATTCCAGGGACGACCGTGACGGCGGCCGATGCGTCGATTGGCGTGTCGCGCACGACGAAGGCGCAGGACAATGGGTACTTCCAGATCTTCAACCTGCCGGTGGGAACGTATGTCGTGACGGCCACGCACGACGGCTTCGATACGACGGAGCTGACGGGGATTGCGGTCCAGGAGGCCGGGGCGAAGACGCTGAAGGTGACGCTGAAGGTGGGACAGATTGCGACCTCGGTGACGGTGACGGCGAACCCGCTGCTGAATGCCACCGACGCCACCAATGGATACACGCTGGACAAGACGCAGATTCAGTTGACGCCGCTGGCGACGGGCAGTTTTACGCAACTGGCGGTGCTGAGCCCGGGTGTGAGCGCGGAGTTGCTGGCGAATCTGGATTCGAACTCGGGCCTGGGCAACCAGCCGATCTGGGCGAATGGGCAGCGTGATACGTCGAACACGTTTCAGGTGAATGGCGTGGACGCGACGAACCTGTTCAATGGCAAGAGTTCGAGCGGATCGAACTCGCAACGGTACGCGTTCAACATCGGCCAGACGCCGCAGGTGGGCGGCGCGGCGGGAGTGGGTACGTCCGTGTTCGGATCGAATGGCAACAGCCTGCCTTCGCCGCCGCCGGAGTTTCTGCAGGAGTTGCGCGTGAACACGTCGATGTATGACGCGCAGCAGGGAGCGACGAGCGGAGCGCAGATCGATGCGAATACAGCCAGCGGCACGAACACGTTCCACGGGCAGATGTATGGCAGCTTCGCGAACAACTCGATGAATGCGGATCCGTTCTTCTTCAAGCAGGAGGCGGAGCTGGCGGGTGAGGGTGTCGGCGCGTTCCCGGCGTCGCTGGCAAATCCGGCGCTGCACCGCTGGACGCTGGGTGGAACGTTGGGCGGCCCGATCATCAAGAACAAGCTGTTTTTCTTTGTGGCGTACCAGCACCGGTACAACGGCGACCAGGGGACGGGGTTGTCGCAGATGAATGTGCCGGCGGCGCTCTCGAACGACCGGTCGGTGGCGGGCCTGATTGCGGCGTCGACGAGCTATGGCCAGACCTATACGGGGACGATCGATCCGATCGCGATGGCGCTGTTGACGGCGAAGCTGCCCGATGGCTCGTATCTGATCCCATCGGCGCAGAACACGTCGGGCTACCAGTTTGGCATTCCGAACGTTACGCTGCAGGGAACGTCGGTGCTGACGTCGGACCAGGCGACGGCGGGTGTGGACTATGACGTGACGAAGGCCGACCGGCTTTCGGTGAAGTACTTCTACCAGACCGCGCCGGTGTCGAAGCCGTTTGGGTACTCGCAGACCGGCGGATTTCCGGTGACGCAGAGCAACGGTGCGCAGGTGGCGGCGATCGACAATACGATCTCGATCGGGTCACGGTTCAACTGGGAGCAGAGGCTGGGGTATGACCGGATGGGCTCGTACAGCTACTTTACGCAGACGTTGGCGGCGGACCCGACGCTGGGTGCGAACTACGGGATCGATTCGGGGGTGAACCCCGGGGGTTCGTCGCTGGGCACGCTGTTCCAGCAGGGTGGACTGCCGGGGCTGTCGCTGCGGCAGTTTGCCAGCGTCAACACCTCCGCACCGAACCTGTCGGTGGGACCGAACAGCTCCTTTGTGAACACGGGCTACTATCAGAACCGGCTGAATCCATCGACGAATGCGATTCTTTCGCTGGGCAACCACACGCTGGTGGTCGGCGGCGGCTACAGCTATACGCAACTGAACATCGAGAACAACCGGCAGGGAATTCCGCAGATCAATACGAAGGACTTCGACAGCTTCCTGGCGGGTGCGTCGCATGGAGCCAGTGTGCTGGAGTCGATCGACCCGCAGAGTGGGCGGAACAACTCGGACCGCTACTATCGGTCGAATGAGATTGCAGCGTATGTGCAGGACAAGTGGCAGGTGCTGTCGAATCTGAGCATCACGGCGGGCGTGCGTTATGACTACCATGGCGGACTGACGGAGAAGTACGGCAACATGTTCAACTTCGACCCGAGCCTGTACAGCGTGACGGGTTCGTCCACCACGGGGTTCAATGTTGCGAACTCTGGTTTTGTGATTGCGGGCAACAACAAGTATAACCCCACGGCTGGTACGTCGGACTCGACGTTGACGGGCCGGCAGTGGGGCTTCTCGCCGCGACTGGGGTTTGCATACTCGCCGAAGCGGTTCAACAACAAGTTTGTGATCAACGGCGGCGGCGGCATCTACTATGACCGCGGCGAGTTGTTCACGTACCTTTCGCAGCCCGCGGGCAGTGGCAATGGCGGGCCGTTTGGCGTAACGGAGTCGTCGCCGCTGACGACCTATGTAACGGGTTTCGGAAAGACCCTGTCTGACCCGTTTGGGTCGGCGTTCACACCCACCAGCGAGGGCGGCACCTATATTCCGCCGAACGCGAATCCGGCGACGATTACGCAGGCTCTGCAGAACGTGCTGGGTACGGGTCCAGGACAGCCCAACGGCATTACCGGGACGGCAAGCCCGGGCTTCGGTCCGAGTTGCGGAGGTCTGGACAATCAGGCCAACTACACGGACTGCCCGGCGACGCTGGACTTCGGCGCCTACGACAAGAACAACGTGCTTCCCTACACGATCAACTTCACGCTGAACCTGCAGTGGCAGCCGCGCAGCGATCTCGCGGTCACGATCGGCTACAGCGGCAACCGTGGGCGGCATTCGGTGATTCCGATTCCATTCAACGAGCCGGGGATTGCGACCGCATCGAACCCGATCCACGGGGAGACGTCGACATACGGGTTTGAGGTGCTCAACCAGAACAATACCTCAGAGGACTCGTATGGCGACTATGCGCCGATCCTGAGCGAACCCTGGAACACGCTAGACGGAGGTAACACGGACTTCCGCGCACCGTATGTGGGCTATAGCCCAAATGCGGCGATGTTCAAGTCGGTGGGCGTATCGGCCTATGACGCTCTGGAGGTGCATGTGGAGAAGCGGATGTCGCACCACTTCCTGGGCGGACTGAACTATACGTGGAGCCATGCGCTCGACGAGCAGTCGGACATCGGCCTGTTCTTCACGGGCAACAACCCCGACAATCTGCGGCAGTCGTATGCGTCGTCAGACTTTGACCGGACGCACATTCTGTCGGTCAACTTTGAGGGCGATATGCCGAACCTGGCGCGGGACTACTCGCTGGCGTCTTACTTCGTGAACGGGTGGAGCCTGTCGGGCCTTGGCGTGGTGCAGAGTGGCGAGCCGTACTCGCTCTATGAGTTTTATGGTGCGGTGGGCAGCATCGCGTTCGGCAACTTCCCGACGCTGATGAACCCGGTGCTGCCGATCAAGAATCCGCAGACCGCGAAGACGACGTCGCTGACGGGAAATCCGGGCAACTTCCGCGGCCAGGACGGGCAGTACTACCCGACGGTCGACCCGAACCAGATTGATATCAACTACGTTACGCCGGGCAATAAGGGCGTTCCGACGGCGGCGATGGGCGCGGTGGGTGATCCGGTGGACATCTACGAGACGGATTTTGCGCCAAGCAACCAACGCAATATCTTCCGTCAGGCGATGCAGAAGAGGCTGGATCTATCGGTGCGGAAGTTGTTCCAGGTGAGCGAGCGGCTCAGTATCCGGTATGAGTTCAACGTGTTCAACGTATTCAACGAGACGAGCCTGGACATACCTCAGGATCAGGCGCAGATCCGGCAGAACTATGCCTGCTCGAACTCGGCGCTGGCAGCGGGCAACAACTGCGCGGCGCAGTTTCTGAACTACGGACAGATTGCAACCAGTCCCAGCACGGCGGACCAGCAGAGCGCGCTGGCAAACCTGGACCAGTTGCCGTACTCGACCGGGACAGGAAGGGCGCTTTCGCTGGCAACGGAGATTCCGTTGAACACGTACAACGCGAATGGCGCGAATTTGTGTACGTCGGGTAACGTGGTCAACTCCAGTGGTTGCCCGAATAATGCGGCGAACTTCGGTTCGGTGACGGGAACGATTGGCGGCAACCGCGCAGTGACGATGGCGCTGCACGTGGTCTTCTAAGGCTCGCGCACGGATAACCCGGGGTGGCGGCTGCGGCTGCCACCCTTTTTTTGCTGGGGGAGGGTGTCAAGGGCGGTGGTCGCGCTTTGCGCGGACGAGTTCCAAAATGGGAATGAGACTTGGCTTCCCAAAACGGAAATTCTTCGCTAGGCTCAAGTTACAGAGCTTTTCTGCGTGTTATTCGACCGCTGGTGATGATCTGGCGGACACACATTGAACAGGTCACCTCTGTAGTGCTTCAGAATCGGCCACGTTTGTAGCGTCTTAGAATCGGTCACTCCTACTGAGTATCAGGAGCCTCGGCCTTCCCCGGGGCGGGGTTCGGCTGTTGAGTTCATTTTTTCACCGCTCTGCGGCTACGGCCGCACCATCCATGTCAACCAATGCTCTTCAGACGGGCGTGCGCGATGCGCTGCGTGAGCGGGCTTGCGTGTGGGGACATTCGAAGGCGCTGGTGGCGGGAGTCGCGCTTGGGGTGGGGCTTGTGGGTGCGGGTGCGGTGGCGCAGGGGCCGGTGGATGCAGCGATCCGCGGGCACGTGGCGGTGGCGTGCGCGGGGGATGGGGATCGCTGCGATGCGAGTGGGGTGAGGATTCATCTGACCTCGTCGGACCTGGGTGTGGAGCGGGATGTGGATGCGGACAGAGCGGGGGATTTCTTGATGCTGCGGCTGCCTCCAGGGGAGTATCAGCTTCATGCGGTGTCGCAGCGTGCGGACCGGGCGGCGGCGGTGACGACGTTCGAGCTGGAAGGCGGGGACCTGGACGATGTTGTGCTGACGCTGCGGCCCCGGGGAGGGCCGGCGATGGAGAGTGCGACGGCGGGGCTGCGGTTGGCGCCGTTTGCGGTGCAGGCGCGGGAGGATGCGTTGCCGATCGAGTCGCGGCAGTGGGAGAACCTGGCGCAGTTGGATTCGGCGGTGAATGCAGAGCCATCCGCGACGCAGGCGGAGGGGGATGAGGACGACGGGGAGGGCGATACGGGGAGCCGCGCGAGTGGGAGCGACGGAGCGGCGGCGACGGGGCTGAGCTATGCGGGACTGCCGGCGGTGCAGGGGACGATCTCGGTGGATGGGCTGTCCGGGGAGCAGAGCTTTCGTGCGGGGCCGCGGGGATCGGCGACAGGGGGAGCGAGTTCGGGATCGAGTTACAACCAGGGGTCGGTGCGGAGCTTTCGGGTGTTGCCGCAGAACTTTTCAGCGCAGTATGGGATGGTGGGCGGGATGGCGGTGGTGACGCGCGCAGCGGGTGCGCAGTGGCACGGCGATGTCTTTTTTCGTGCGCGCAGAAGTGGATGGGCGGCGGCGAATCCATTTTCGATGGAGACGCACTATCGGGATGGTGTGGTGACAAGTGGGGTGGTGAAGCCGAAGGGGTCGTTGATTCAATTTGGCGGATCGGCGGGCGGGCTGCTGTGGGCAAAGAGTGGCGCAGCGGCGAAGGCGCGGCGCTTGAGATATGTGCGGGCGATGGGTGGACGCGCGCCGGTATCGATGTTTGCGTCGCTGGAGGTGATGCTGCATGACGACAAGATTGTGTCGACGCCGGAGATGGCGAACTTCTATGATCTGTCGGCGGACCAGCTTGCTCTGTTGGCGAATCGCGGGGTGAGTACGGGAGCGACGAATGCAGCGCTGGATTTTCTGGACAGCCTGACGGGAACGACGACGCGGCATGCATACAGAGTGCAGGGGACGGTGCGGGCGGATGCTTCGCCGACGGCACGGGACCAGGTGACGCTGATGTATGCGGGCAATCGGTATGATGCTCCGGGGGGAGCGGCGCTGGGCCAGGCGTCGGATGCCGTGGTGGCGCGTGGAATGGGGAGCCTGGGTGACAACGTGGTGGATGTGGATGTGGGAAGTGCGCGCTGGGTGCACGTATTTTCGAGGCGATGGAACAATGAGGTAAGGGCGCAGGGAGCGCACGACCTGGACTACCAGACGCCACATGCGCCGCTGGCGCAGGAGCCCGCGATTGGGCCGGGAGGGTATGCGCCGCAGGTGTCGATTGCGCCGTATGGATTTGCTTACGGGACGCCGTACAGCCTGTCGCCGGGAGTGAATGGCGGGCGGAGCGCGTATCCGGATGAGCTGCGGATTGAGCTGGCGGACACGATGCAACTGCACCTGGGAAGACATCTGGTGATGCTGGGGGCGGACTGGAGCCGGGTCCATGATCGAATTGATGCGCTGAGCGGGCAGGAGGGGTCGTTCCACTACGACAGCGGGACGACCAACGGCAAGGATGGCGGGCTGGTGGACTGGATTACGGACTACACGTTCAGCGCGAATGCGTATCCGAACGGAGGTTGCCCGAGCATCGATGCGACGGTGCATTATTTCTGCTTTCGCAGCTTCACGCAGAGCTTTGGGAATCTGGATACGCAGTTTGTTACGCATGATTTTTCCGGGTTTGTAGAAGACGCGGTGCGCCTGCGGGACAATCTTACGGTGACCCTGGGGATGCGCTACGACTACATGCTGCTGCCCAAGCCGCAGCTCGCGAATCCGCTGCTGGATGCGAATATTGCGATGATCGGCGGGCCGATTCATGGAGCTACTGCGACGTTTCCGGAGGACAGGAACAACTTTGGGCCGAGGTTGGCGGCGGCGTGGTCACCACGCTCCGTCTGGGGTCTACCGGCGCGGTGGGAGCCGAAGAGCGGGCAGTTGTTCACGATGCGGCTGGGTTACGGATTGTTCTACGGCCACATACCGGGAGCGACGATGCGTGCGGCGCTGATTGACACGGCGATGGATACGACCGCGATGCATGTGCGGATACGGCCGACGACGATTACGGACTGTCCGCAGGTGACGGTGGTGCAACAGGGGTTTGGGTATCCGTGCGATTACACGTCGGCGCCACCGTCGGCGGTTGCGGAGACCACGTCGGCGACGGTGTTTGCAAGCAACTACAGGGTGCCGATGGTGCAGCGAGGGATGTTGTCGGTGGAACGGGCACTGGGACGGCGGACGAGCGTGCGGTTGAGCTACGGAATGGCGCTGGCGAGGCAGTTACCGGGGAGCACGGACATCAATATTTCGCCGTCGCCGGGGATGGTGAGCTATCAGTTGCAGAGCGTGGATGGGGTACTGAACAAGTACAAGGGGCTGCATGAGGGCGAGACGTTTGTGGTGCCGCTGTATGATCAGCGACCGATACTGAACTTTGGTGCGGTCACGGCACTGGTCTCGGATGCGAATGCGACGTACAACGCGTTTACTGCGGAGGGGCAGATGCTGGGGCTGCGCTGGCGGGGGTTCAGAGAGTTGGAGCTGCGGGGCAGCTATACGTACTCGCGCTCGATTGATTATGCGCCGCAGACCTCGGCGATTCCACGCCTGGATAGTCAGTTCGACCCGTTTCATAACGGGTATGACAAGGGACTTTCGAACCAGCAGTTTCCGCAGCGGTTCTCGGGAATGCTTGCGGCGCCGTTGCATGAACGGCATGGGCCGAGGGCGGTGCGGCTGGTGCTGGACGGGTGGCGTGTGGCGGCGATTGCGACGGCCGGCAGTGGCAGGCCGTACAGCTACATGGTATTTGGCGGATCGTATATGAGAGGTGGGCACAAGACGCTCAATGGCTCTGGGGGCGCAAACTACCTGCCGACGGTCGGGCGGAATACGTTGCGGCTGCCGCCGCGCGGCAATGTGGATGTGCGGGTGGAGCGAGAGGTGAAGGTTGGGCGGGCGACGCACCTGAATGCGTTTGCTGAGGCGTTCAATCTGTTCAATGCGCAGAACATCTCCGGCGTGGAGACGCGTGCGTTTTTGCTGGGGACGCCGCAGACGATCGGGAATTCGTCGGCTACCGGGCCGACGCCGCTGATCTTCCAGGACGCGGCGGGGATTGCGACTGAGGGGCTGACGACAGATATTCCGTTTGGGACACCGAACTCGACGACGTCAGGGGTAGTTCGGGAGCGGCAGATTGAGGTGGGAGTGCGGCTGCAGTTCTGAGCCACAGCAAGCGCGAGCGGGGTCAGGTGGTGAGTTTTGCGAGGGCTGAGATGAGGCTGGTGTGGGGCAGCCCGTCGGCGTAGGTCTTGAGGATGAGGGAGCGCATGAAGGGGGTGCGCATGGCTTTGAAGCCGCGCTCGGGGTGGGCATAGAAGGCTCGGGCGGCACGGTGGGAGAAGGCCAGGGTCTTGAGAAGTGGGCTGAGGTGGCGCGCGTAGGCTGCGGCGATGTCGGGCTGGTTGTAGAGGTCGCAGTCGAGGATGGCGGCGGCGGCGGCCTGACCGCTGACGATGGCGGAGTGGATGCCCTCGCCGGTGAGGGGGTCGACGAGGCCGGCGGCGTCGCCAACAAGGAGGACGCGGCCGCGGGGGACATATGCGTGACCGCCCATGCCGAGTTGCTGGCCGGTGATGTGGGGAAGGGTAGTGACGCCGAGTTTTTGCTGCGCGTAGTTGAGAAGCAGGGCGCGGGTGACGTGCTTGATGTCCTGCTGCGCGGGGTCCTTCGCGGACGGTAAGCGTTTTTGCGACGAGGGCGCGGCGAAGCTGGGGGCGAACGCGCCGACGCCGATGTTGATGTGGTCGGCCTTGGGGAAGAGCCAGCCGTAGCCGCCGGGGAGGGGCGCGAAGTCGAAGACGAGGTCGTGAGGAGATGCTCCGTTGGGGAGGGTGGAGGGGAGCGAGGCGTAGGGGACGGTGGCTTCGAGTGCGAAGCCGTCCTGTGAGGGGGCGCCGTTGTCCTGATGGGTGAGGCGGCGGGTTTGGCCGTTGGAGCCGTCGGCGCCAATGAGAATGGAGGCGCGGAGGGTTTCGGGGCCGCGGGGTGTGGCGACGTCGAGCTCGATGGCGTCGGGGAGTTCGCGCAGTGTGGTGATGCGGTCGATCTTGCGAAGTTCGATGCTGCCGCCCTGGCGCGCGGCAAGCAGGGTTTGCTGGAGGCAGAAGCTGTCGAAGACCTCGCGCACGGCCATGGCGCAGATGGGATTGCGGGTCTTAACGCGGACGTTGGCGGATTTATGGGTTGCGGTGGAATGGGCGGAATTCACTGCTCCGGAATCGCCACCCTCCGTCGTGGGTTGGAGGACGATCTCGTGGCAGACGCGCTCGATGACGGGGTCAACGGAGTAGCGGAGAGCTTTGAGCGTCTTGCGGGTAAGGCCGCAGGCGCAGGGTTTTTGGCGCGGGAAGGTGCGCTTGTCGAGCAGGATGACCTGCTTGCCGGCCTGGGCGAGATCGTAAGCCGCAGCGCAGCCGGCGGGTCCTGCACCGGCGATGAGGATGTCGCAATCAAGTGTCATGTGCTGTGACCAGTTTAGCGGCTGCGATGGCTCTAGCGGGAAAGTTCCATAGCATCGGCCAGGAGGGTGTAGCTGCGCAGACGGGCCTGGTGGGAGTGGGTGATGGTGTTGATGATGATCTCGTGGAGGTGCAGGTCTTCGGCGAGGTTGCGGAGTTGGGTGGCTACGCGGTCGGGGGTGCCGACGAAGTAGCGCGGCCACTCGCTGATCTCGGCAATGCCCGGGAGGCCGTCGAGGGGTGAGGCGAGGGCTTCGAGCTCGCGGAGGGCGTCGTCGGGGGCGGCGATGGGGCGACGGTCGTCCATGCGGATGCGGCGCTGCATGAGGTGGACGGAGGCGTGGAGGTGTTGGGCTTCAGCGTCAGTGTCGGCGCAGATGACGCCGATGGCGAGCGTGGCCTCAGGGGTGGAGCGGTCAGGCGAGGGGGTGAAGTTGCGCTGGTAGTCGGTGATGGCGTCGCGGGTGGCAACGGGGGAGAAGAAGTGCGCGAAGGCGTAGGGCAGGCCCTCCTGGGCGGCGATAACGGAGGACCAGAGGGAGGAGCCGAGGAGCCACAGGTCAGGGGCCCCGGGCGCGCTGGGTGCGACGCGGATGGTGGCGAGGGGATGGTCTGGGCCGAGGAGAGCGGGGAAGCGCTCGGGGTGGAGGAAGGCGCGGAGTTCGGCGAGTTGCTGGAGGAAGTCGTCGGGTGCGGTGGTGGCGATGTTGGAGGAACGGGTGCGGCGGAGGGCGTAGGACTCAAGATGGCCGCCGCCGGGAGCGCGGCCGATGCCGAGATCGATGCGGTTGGGGAACATGGCGTGAAGGGTGCGGAAGACTTCGGCGACCTTGAGGGGGGCGTAGTGCTGGAGCATAATTCCCCCGGAACCGATGCGGATGCGGGAGGTTTCGGCGGCCGCGCGTGCGATCAGGATCTCGGGCGCGGTGCAGGCGAGCATGTCCATGGAGTGATGTTCGGAGTACCAGAGTCGGGTGTAGCCAAGGCGGTCGACGTGGCGGGCGAGGTCAAGGGAGTTGGCGAGCGCCTGCGCGGGCGTGCAGCCGGCGGGGACCGGGGACTGGTCGAGAACGGAGAGACGAACAGCGGAGTTGTGAGCGGTGGATGCCATGCTGGTTCGATGATAGCGGTAGGATGAGCGTGGGGGTGTGATGTGCTGCACGGCGTTTGCGGGCGTGGGGCGTCCAAGATTGCAGGGGACTAGACTGAAGGCGTTCGGGAGCGGAGGAGGCGTGATCACCAGGCGGTGCAGGTCGGGGATACTGGGGGCGCTGCTGCTGGCCTGTGCCGGTGGGTTGCGGGGACAGGGTGGTGGGCAGGCTGCGCCTTTGACAGCCCTGGGGCATGGGCGGCTGATTGTGTGGTTTGTTGGAGCTCAGGCTGGTCCTCCGCAGTCGAATCTGAATGTGGTGGCGGCGCTGCATGATGCGACGCCGCTAACGTATCAGCAGCAGACGGCGGGCAGCTTTGGGCAGAACGCGGCCGGGTTTGGCGAGGATGCGGGAAGCTATGGGGTGGATGCGGACAGCCGCAGCATCAGTGTGCCGTCGATACCGGCGGACCGGAATGCGACGACGGCAACGCCGAATGGAATTGGGTATCGGCAGCAGGAGGCGAGCACGTTTGGGCAGAATGCAGCGAGCGTTGGAACGGCTGCCGGCAACTATGGGATGGAGGGAAGTGCGCTGGGCCAGAACGCGGCGGGGTTTGGCACCCAGTCGAGCAAGTATGGCACCGAGGCGAGCAACGTTGGAGAGGACTCGTCCAACTTTGCGGAGGAGCAGAGTGCGGCTGCTCCAGCGGAAGCGGGCGGCGCTGTGCAGCAGACGCTGAGCAGCCCTGAGGCGGACCAGATTCGCGTGGGCTTGGAGCAGGCGTATCCGGATCTGCGGTTGAGATTTGTGGTGGTGGATCCGAATCATTTGAAGGACCTGCTGGTGGCGGCACGGGGTACGACGGAGTATCCGGACGTGCTGGTGGGGACCATGCCGGCAGCGTGGTGGAATGGCATGGACGGCGAGTTTGGGCTGACCATGCTGCGGCCCGCGGCATTCTATCCGAATGGCGTGACCAACAATCCGCGCGATACCGAAGAGGTTGCGATCCTGGCGCGTGCGCAGCATATGGAGGCGGCCCGCGCGTTTACGCTGTGGATGAGCGAGCCGTACTCGGGCTGCCCGGGGTGCGTGCAGGGAGGGCTCTCGGGGAAAGATGCTGCGGTGGCGGCGGTGGCGGTGAAGGCGGTGCAGCGGCTGGTGAGTGGCGAGCCGCTGGGGAGCGAGGCCGATCCTGAACTGGCGCCGGGCTCGTCGGAGGGAGTGCAGCGAATGCTGGCGACGATGGGAAATACGGTGTCCGATGATGAGGGCGTGCGCGTGCAGGTGGAGGATGCTTCGACCAATGGGAGCCTGGCGGCGGTGGCGCTGCGGGTGGTGGTGTCGTCGTCGGGGGTGTATGGCGTGGCGCATCCGCTGGTGGTGCTGCGCGAGACGCCGGACAACCGGTGGAGGGTGTTGCAGTTGTCGCTGAACATGCCGCAGTTTGAACAGGCGACGGAGAGGCGGACTCTGATGGAGACGAACCCTCCGTCGGAGGCGGAGCAGCGCGGAGGGGTGAAGGGTGTGGTGCTTACCGCGCCGCCGGATGGGCAGGCGGTCGTGCAGATGCCGGAGTTGGTGTGGGACAATCGCGGCGGTGCTGGATTGCAGGTGGTGGAGTGGCAGCGGAGTGTGAGCGGCGGATGGTCCGAGGCCCGGCTCTATATGGTGGAGGACCGCAACCCAACGCTGCGCACGCATGTGCTGGCGGAGTTTGCCGATGGGCTGGGACACTATCGGTGGCGCGTGTGGAGCGTGGGCATGCATGGTGAGGTGAAGATCAGTGCGTGGCGTTCGTTCAGCATTGTGCATTGATGCGTGTAGCTGCGGGTGTAGCTGCGTGTGGTGATTTGGGCGTGAGCGGGTGCGATCGGCTATGCTCGGAGGGTGGCTTGCGTGGAACAGGATGAGGTGTCGCCGCTGCTCTCGGTGCGCAATCTGCGGGTTGCGTTCTCCGGACAGGAGGCGGTGCGTGGCGTGTCGTTCGAGATGGCGCAGGGCGAGACGCTGGGGCTGGTGGGCGAGTCGGGCTCGGGGAAGTCGGCGACCTCGCTGGCGCTGCTCCGACTGCTGCCGGCGAGTGCGGCGATCAGCGGCAGCATGCGGTTTACTCGCGCGGATGGCATGGCGGAAGAACTGCTGAGTCTGCCAGAAGAGGCGCTGCGGCGGTATCGCGGACAGACGATGGCGATGATCTTCCAGGAGCCGATGACGGCGCTGAATCCGGTGATGACGGTGGGACGGCAGATCGGGGAGGCGCTGCTGGCGCATGCTCCGCGTACGCCAGGTCGCGTGGTGCGGGAGCGGGTAATAGCGGCCATGCGGGAGGTCGCACTGCCGGAGCCGGAGCGGCGGATGAAGGATTATCCGCACCAGTTCTCGGGCGGGCAGCGGCAGCGCATCGTGATTGCAATGGCGCTGATCAACAAGCCGCGACTGCTGATTGCAGACGAGCCGACGACGGCGCTCGATGTGACGGTGCAGGCGCAAATTTTGGAGTTGCTGAAGAAACTCAAGCAGGAGCACGGGCTTTCGATGCTGTTCATCTCACATGATCTGGCGGTGGTGGCACAGGTGGCGGACCGCGTGGCTGTGATGCGCAGCGGCGAGATTGTGGAGCAGGGCAGCGTGGCGCAGGTGTTGACGCGGCCACAACATGAGTACACGCGTAACCTTCTGGATTCCGCACCGACGATGCAGACGGCGCGGGATCGTCCGCTTGCTACGATGGTGCGGTCGGGCGTCTAATGCTCTTCAGACTGGCTGTTTATGCGCGCGCTCGTAATCTCGGATATCCACGGCAATTTACAGGCTCTTGAGGCGGTCCTTGGAGTAGCGCAGAGCCGCATCGGTGGAGGGTTTGATCAACTGTGGAACCTGGGCGATGTGGTGGGATACGGAGCTCGGCCCAACGAGGCGATCGATGTGCTGCGCGCGCTGCCGACAGAGAGAACGATCCATGTGCGTGGCAATCATGACCGCGTGTGCTGCGGGCTGAGCAGCTCGATGGGATTTAATCCGATCGCGGCGCAGGCAGCCGCGTGGACGCGGCAGCATCTGCGGCCGGACAATCGGCAGTGGCTGCGCGCGCTGCCGATGGGACCGGTCTACGCAGCGGAACGAGCACTGTGCGCGCATGGCTCGCCGCTGCATGAGGACCAGTACATTGCGTCGATGCGCGATGCGTGGACTCCGCTGCAACGGATGGAGTTGGAGATTACTTTTTTTGGGCACACGCACTTACAGGGCGGCTTCTCGCGGCGCAACGAGGATTGGGCGGAGGACCGTCCGGCCTATGTTGGCCACAACGGCGACGTCGTCGAACACTTCACGATGGAGGTGCCGGTGGGCTCGCGGCATCTAATCAATCCGGGAGCTGTGGGGCAGCCACGCGATGAAGACTGGCGCGCAGCGTTTGCCATCTACGATGATGCCGTCGAGCAGGTCACGTTCTTCCGCACGCCGTACGATATTGCTGCGGCGCAGGCTGCGATCCGCGAGGCTCAGTTACCGGAACGGCTGGCGGCGCGGCTCAGCACAGGACGGTAAGAGCAGAGCGTAGAGGACGGAGTGAGTTCCTTTACTGCCTGTCCTCTGTTGTCTGCAGGCTGTCTCTAGCTAAAAGAACTTGCCGATGGTGAAGACTACTTTACGTTCGTTGCCGGTGCCGATGGCAGGGCCGATGGAGATGACGCCGAGGGGTGTCTCCGCCATGACACCGAAGAAGACGTCCTGCATGGTGAGGGTGGGGCCATCCGGTGAGCACATCTGGCCGGCTTCGTAAAAGCCGCCGAGGTAGAGGGTGTTGCCGAGTGGAGCCGGCAGCGATTTGATCCGGCGCATGTAGCCGGGCGTGACGAGGAAGTAGTCGGTGCCGCGATATTGATCGATGGCGACAGCGCCGAGGCGCAGCGGGCCTCCGAGGGTGAAGCGGAAGGGCTGCGCGACGTCGCGGTTAAGCATGGTTCCGCCTTCCATCTTCATCAGCAGCAGGTTGCTCTCTGCGAAGGTGTGGGAGAACGCGATCTGGCTGGAGATGCGTGGAGCGCTGGGGCTGTTGGGCGTGGCGTAGAGATACCCCACGTCGGTCTGCGAGCGAACGCCGAATCGCGGCACCATCGCGCGGTCCTGAGAGTCGAAGACGTATTGTACGCGGGCAGTCTGCGCGTTGCCACGATAGTCCGGGAGACTGTCGGAGCCGGTCGTGACGTACCAGCGAACGTTCTGGAGTTGCCATCCGGCGCGGACTTCCTGCGTGCTGCCATTGCTCCAGCCGAGGTCCGCGCCGGTGCCGGCGAACTGTGCGAGCCTCTCCGACAACTGCGTGTCTCCGCTGTAGATGTAGTAAGGCATGCGCGTGATGCCGGCGCGCGGAGCCGCGAAAAAGCCCGCCCAGTTGAGCTTGCGGTAGTATTCGCTCTCGAAATGGGTGAAGAAGCCGAAGTCGATCTCTGTGCGCAGCTCTGATCCGTAGCCGCCGAGATCCTGATCGAGCAGAATGGTATTGACCGTGGCGCGGGTGACACCACTGCTCTGCACTTCCAGATTGAACCCTAGATCGAGGAACGGAGGTCCGGTGGCTTTATCTCCGACGGTGATCAGAAGGACGGGTCGCCGCTGCTGCTGCGTGTGGTCGTAGCCGACGGTGTAATCGGCCTCATAGCGGCCATCGCTGCGCAACTCGGAGAGCAGCGTGACGATGCGTTTGGTATCGACGGGCTGATCCACCAGCGGGGCGAAGATGCGCTCGGCCGCAGCCTTCACTGCTGCGTTGGGAGCCTCCACTTCTACGCGGAGAATATTGCCCGGAGGTCCGTGCAGACGGGCTTCGCGCTGGGCGAGATACTGCTGCCACTGCGCTTCGCTGAGGGCGTACTTGAGCAACTGGGCCTTGTCGGACTCAGCGGCTGCGTAGCCCTGCTCGGACAACTGGTAGGCCTTTAGATAGCTGCCCGCGTTGAAGGCGCTGACGTCGGGCGTGATGACGACGTTGGCAAGTTTGCGGTCGCGGGCTTCGTTGAACTCGATGCCGACGGCGAAGGCGCGCTGCAGGACCTGGAGGATAGAGTTGAGATCGCTCTGGCTGGTCGGCTCCAGCTTGAGGCTGACGGCGAGAATCACGTCGGCGTTCATGGCTTTGACGTCGGGCGTGGGAAGGTTTTCCAGGATGGCGCCATCGACATACTGGTGTCCATTCAACTCAAAGGGCCGGAAGACTCCGGGGATCGAGGCGGAGGCGAGCACGGCGTCGCGTAGCGATCCGCGTGCGAAGGTAACGGTCTTTGCATCATTTAGGTCGGTGGCCTGGCTGCGGAAGGGGATGGGCAGATTGTTGAAGTCGGTCTGGTCGTTGTAGCGTAGAAATTCCTTTTCGAGAAGCTCGTTCAGGCCCGCGTCGGTGAGCAGGCTGTTGCGAAACTTCAGACCGTGCCTGAGGCCGATGGTAATGGCGTTGGGAATGTTGCGGCTGTCCTCGCGGCGGCGAAAGCTCTGCGCACTGTAAGCTGGCTCGATGCGGAAGACGGAGTTGATGGAGTCCTCGGACATGATCTGCTTCATCTGCTCGGGCGTGTGGCCGGTGGCGTAGAGCGCACCGATGATGGAGCCCATGCTGGTGCCGGCGATGACGTCGACGGGAATGCGATGCTCCTCGAACCATTGCAGTACGCCGATTTCACTCATGGCCTGCGCTCCGCCGCCGCCCAGCGCGAGGCCGATCACGGGACGATCGGTGGGCAGATCGGATGGCGGCGTGGAAGGATCGAGCGGCCCCAGCGATAACTGTGTGGCGCTGGCTGCCTGTGCGCCGGAAGCAGATCGATTTGCTGCAGTGGTGTGTTCGGCAGAGGTCTGCGCGCACCCTGGAAGACTGAGCGCCAGAGCTGCAACGGCGAGTGACGCGCTCAGAATGGAGAGACGGTGGACGCTGCGGCTATAGAGATTGCGCAGAGTGCGTTTCGGTCGCACAAGGATTTGCATCAGGCCATCATTCCATTTGGGTCGGCGCACAGACCGGAGACAAGTCTCCTGCCAACCCTAGCATGAAGCATAGGCTGTCTGTTGCATGGATGGGCGAGAGCAATCGCAGAGGGAAATCCTGCTGCTTCTTTTATCGCACGTATTCCTGAAATAGATCGGGGAACTGCTGTTCAAGGTCTGCAATCTTGGGCAGATCGCAGACCTGAATGTAAGGATTGTGTGGATTCTTGATGGCGTAGTCCTGATGATATTCTTCGCCGCGATAGAAGGCTACGAGTGGAACGAGCTGCGTGACGATCGGCTTGTCGAAGACCTGAGCGGCGTCCAGTTGCTCGATGTAGGCGCGGGCGATCTCGCGCTGCGGCTCGGAGGTGTAGAAGATTACGGACCGGTAGCTGGTGCCGACGTCGGCGCCCTGGCGGTTGAGTTGCGTGGGATCGTGCACGACGGAGAAGAAGATGCGAAGCAGGGTTCCATAGCTGATGATCGAGGGATCGAAGACGATCTCGAGGGCTTCGGCGTGGTTTGTCTCCTCGCTGCAGACGGTGCGGTAGTTGGCGGTCGCGGCCGCACCGCCGGAGTAGCCGACGGCGGTCCGGACGACTCCCTTGACGCGTTGAAACACGGACTGTACACCCCAGAAACATCCGCCGGCTAAGACTGCGGTTTCGCGCTGTTCGGTGGCGGCATCGGCGGCCGGTGCTGCGCTGTCGTGAAGTGGAGCCGGGATGGGCTGCCTGAGAGTTGTTGCCATGGTTCGAATGCCTCCGGGAGTGATGTCACGGGGTAGTACAACGCTTCCAACGCTACACGGCGATTATCGTACAGCGTTTTGCGATTCTGGCGAGCATCCCATTTTGGGAAGCACCAGAGCATTGGACGCAGGTGGAGGGAAGAATGACATCTAAGGGTGCTCAGGGAGCGGGTTTCAGAGGTGGAACCACGGTAGTTAACGCCCCCTCAAGCCCCACTTGAAGTGTTAGAAATCGCTAAGTTTCAGGGGTTACTGTGTGGCGTTTGGAGGTTACCTTGCAAGCGGAGTAAGCCGTTACTCGGAGCTGCTTTTCGTAACCGCGCGGGAGTGACCCCGGCGAGAGATTTTAGCCCGGAGGCCAGCTCATGTGTCGTCCTCCCAACAGGTGTACGTGGAGGTGGCCGACGGTCTGGCCGCCGTCGGGACCGGTGTTGATGACGAGGCGGTAGCCTGCTGCAAGCTGCTGCTGCTGGGCGATCTCGGCGGCGGCGGTGAGGAGTTGGCCGAGCAGCCCGGCTTGCTCGGAGGTGGTGTGGGCGAGCGAGCTGAAGTGCAGCTTGGGGATGATGAGAATGTGCGTGGGAGCCTGCGGGTTGATGTCGGGGAAGGCGAGCAACTGATCGGTTTCGAAGAGATGCGTGACGGGGATACTTCCGGAAGCGATCTTGCAGAAGAGGCAGTCCATAGGCCGTGAGTAGAGGGTAAGGAGTACGGAGGGAAAAAAGCAAGGAGCGCGTGGGAAAGAAGCACGGAGGAGCGGTGTAGGTCAGGCGACGCGAACTCTGGTTGTTACGTGTTCTTCCTTGCTCCTTGATGGGCTACTTCTTGAAGTATTTTGGCTTCATTCCGGGAGCCCATGGGTTGTAGGCACTGCCAAAGGCTGCGCGGCGGCCGGTGGACGGATGGTTGTAGATCCAGAACTCGACCCAGGGGCTGGGATTGGGATCATCGAGGGCGCGGAGGCCGTCGCTGTCGCAGGCATTCTTCACGGCTAGCTGAGGGGCTGTGACGAGGCCGTGGATGGCCTCTTCGCCATAGATGTCGGCGTGATGCTCGATCTGGCGGGAGATGGTGTTGCTGACGGGTTCGCTCATGGCGCTGAGGATGCTGGCTGCCAGCAGGATAATGGCGAGCGCGCCCCAATCGGCGGGCGATGGGATGCGCCAGCGGGCGCCGAAGCGGCGGATGGCCCAGGTGAGGAAGCGGTAGCAGAGATAGAGCAGGGGGAGCAGTCCGGCAAGGGTGAGCAGTGTGCCCTTGAGGACGTGGCGTAGAACGTAGTGTCCGCACTCGTGGCCAACCATCCAGAGGACCTCGGGAGAGGGGGACTGGCCCGGCGCGAGCGAGGTGTCCCACACGACGATGCGCTTGGAGTTGGCTAGGCCAGTGACGTAGGCATTGGGCGTGGTGACCTTGGCGCTGGCTTTCATCAGGAATTGGCGGCTGGCGGGGACGCCCATGTGTTCGAGCTGCGCGGCCAGATCTGGATGGTGCAGCGCGAGAGGCTCGAAGTGGTCGAAGAGCGGATCGACGAGGATGGGGGAGAGATAGAGACCTGTCAGCACGATGGGGACGGCCGCAATCCAGAAGACAAGCCACCAACGGCCAGGGGTTCTGCGAATGAGGGCGAAGAGAAGCAGCAGAAGAAGGCCGCCGATGAGCCATTCGAGGATGAGGCCCTTGCCAAAATCGGCGAACCAGCTCGGCCATGGTTGGATGGATAGGCCGTAGTGCAGGCCGAGGTGATGGCCGTAGAGACTCAGTGGCAGATTGAGCAGCGCGCGCGCGAGCAGAAACAGTAAGAGGAAGATGTAAGCCTGTAGCCAGCGATGACGGGTGAGCCGGACGGCGGTGTCGCGCATCCACGCAATGACGCCGAGCGCGAGCAGCAGGATGAGTTGGAGGATGGCCCATGCCTCCGCGCCGAAGTGAAGCCGGAGACGCAGAGAGGCGAGGTGCCGCGCCTGGGCGAGTTGGGCGGGTGGCAGAGAGTAATCGGGCAGGTTGCCGTTGAGCGGAGCTGCAGCCATCTCCCGCGTGGCGTAGACGTCTGCCGCGTGTTCGGCTGGAGTGGTCGACGCGAGTCCTGAAGCGTCAATGCAGGGCAGCAGGCAAAGCGCCAGGACGAGGCTGCGCAGTCTCATAGACTTCCTTGTACAGCATGGGGGCAGTCGGGTGCGAGCCGGGTTACGGGCGAAAGCGTGGCGACGAGCGGAGGGTAGAATTCGATACACTCGATGAACGACACGCTTTGTCGATGGAAGCTGGTTTGCCTTGATGAATTCGGATTTGTACGGTTCTGCTGTATCCCCTGTTGATGTGTCTCAGCGATCGTCGCAGCGCGCCGTGGTCGCTGGGGTGCGCGTGATGGCGCTGGTGTTGGCTGCGTCGACGGCGGCGTGGGCTGTGGGTCCTGTGGCGAAGACTGCTGCGGAGGTGAAGTCCGCGGATATGATGCAGTCGGCTGCAACGCAGCAGGTCGCAACGCAGCAGGTCGCAACGCCAGCCGTCCAGGGGCCGGTGTTGATGCAGGCGATGGAGACGGAGCTGCAGCGCGCGATTACGGAGTTGGGCAGCGCGATGACGCCGATCGTGTCCACGAACGAGAATGCGGCTGGGAGCGAGAAGACGCCGGGGCAGAAGCCGTACTTCATCAGCTACTCGGTGTCGGATGCGGAGAGTGTCACGATCAGTGCGCAGTACGGGGCGATTACGAACTCCGCGGAGAACCGTGGGCGAGCGGCGGACGTGCAGGTGCGGCTGGGTTCGCCTGGGCTGGACAATACGCACGACGCGCATCGGGCAAGCGCTCTGACGACGATGGCGCTGCCGCTGACCGATGATCGTGCGGCGATTGAGCGAACCCTGTGGTTTGCGACGAATCGTGGTTATGGGAAGGCACTCGACTCACTGGAAAAGGTGAAGACCGAACAGCAGGTGCGCGCCAGGGAAGAGGATGGGTCGGCAGACTTCTCGGAGGAGAAGCCGCAGGTGGAGATTCTTCCACGCGAGGCGCCGCTGGCGATTGACCGCAGCGCATGGGAGACTCGGCTGCGCGAGATCTCCGGCATCTTCCGCAACCACCCGCATATCTTCTATGACATGGTGGTTCTGCAGGTAACGCACGAGACGGATTACTTTGTCTCGAGCGATGGCTCGCGGGTGGTGTCGCCGAACCATGTGGCGCGACTGGTGGTCGTGGCGCGAACGCGTGCGGCCGACGGGATGGATATGTTCCGTGATCAGACGTTTGAGGCAGATTCGGTGGGCAATTTGCCCAGCCAGGCAGAGGTGATCGAGAAGACGGAGGCGCTGGCCAGGGGGCTGGACGAACTGCGCGTCGCTCCCATTACCGAACCTTACAATGGGCCGGCGATTCTGTCCGGGCGTGCGGCTGCGGTGTTCTTTCATGAGGTGCTGGGTCATCGGCTGGAGGGGCAGCGGCAGCGCGGCGATGAAGAGGGTGAGACGTTTACCAAGCTGATCGGCAAGTCGATTCTGCCGAACTTTCTCTCCGTCGCCGACGATCCTACGCTCACAAAGTATGACGGGTATTCGCTGAGCGGCCACTATCAGTTTGACGATGAAGGGCAGCCGGCACAGCGTGTGCAACTGGTGGACAAAGGTGTGCTCAAGACGTTTCTGATGTCGCGGCTGCCGATCGCGGATTTCTCGCAGTCCAATGGACATGGCCGCGCCGAGAGTGGCAAGATGCCCACCGGCCGCCAGGGAAATCTTATCGTGACCTCGACCAAGACAGTCTCCGATAACAAGCTGCGGCAGATGCTGAAGGGCGAGGCCAAGCTGCAGGGCAAGGCCTATGGGCTCTACTTCGAAGACATCAGCTCGGGCTTCGCGGTGACGACGCGGAGGTCGCCACAGGCCTTCCAGGTGATTCCGCTGGTGGTGTACCGGGTGTACGTGGACGGAAGGCCGGACGAGTTGGTGCGCGGGGTTTCGATCGTGGGAACGCCGCAGGCTGCGCTCAGCAGCATCCTTGCGACGGATGATCATCCAGCGATATTCAACGGACTGTGCGGGGCGGAGTCGGGCACGATTCCGGTGAGCGCAGTTGCGCCGGCGATGCTGGTCTCGGACATTGAGACGCAGCGCCAGGCACAGGGCACCTCACGCCCGCCGATTGTTCCGCCGCCGCCACTGGACGATGCGAACCCTGCGTCGAGTTTGTCGAAGGGGGACCGCTGATGCGTATACATGCTCTGCTGCTGACGCCCCTGCTCTGCACGTTTGCTCTTGGCCAGTCGCCACAGGTGAATGATGCGGTGTCCTCCGATCCGATTCTGAATGCGATGCAGCAGGAGCTGGCGCGCGAGAAGACCGATCTGGTAATTCCCGGTTTGCAGCGGCCGTACTTCATACAGTACCGGCTGGAGGATATTCACACGTACAACGCGGTGGCGAGTTATGGTGCGCTGACGCGGGAGACGGAGAACCATCAGCGCGTGGTGCGGGTGGAGGTGCGCGTCGGGAACAATACCTCCGACTCCAGCTCGGCGCGGGGCGATGGATCGCTGGAGCTTGCGCCGACCGACAACGATGCTGCGGCCCTGAGGTATGCGCTGTGGTCCGCGACCGACGACGCATACAAGAATGCGCTGCGTGCGTATGCCACCAAGCAAGCGGCGCTGAAGACGTTTCAGAGCGCACCGACTGCGGAAGACTTTACATCGTCCAGGCCGGTAACACTCATTGAGGCCATCGTAACACTGACGCTCGACCGCGATGAGTGGAAGCATCGGCTGATGGAAGCCAGTGGGCTGTTTGAGACGTCCTCGCAGACGCGGAGCTTTGCCGATGCGGTGCAGTACAGTTCTGCGAGTTTGAGTGCGCTGGCGGTGAATCGGTATACGGTCAACACGGATGGAACAGTTCTGCGGCACGGCTACGCGGGGTATTCGGATGATGTGAACGTAGGCGGGCAGGCCCCGGACGGCATGGACCTGGCGCGCAGCAACGGCTCGACGGCAACCACGGCGGCGGGGCTGGAGAGCGCGGCTGCGCTGAACAAGCGCACACTTGATGACCTGATCAGCTTCAACGAACTGCGCAATGCGCCGGTTGTTGGGTCGGAGGATTATCACGGACCGGTGCTCTTCTCTGGCGATGCTGCGGCGGACGTATTCAACCGGCTGTTCGTGCCAAATGTGGAGGCCGACCGGCCCGATATCGGCACCACTGCGCGCACGCAGGGCGCGTATCAATCGAGCTTGAGGACGCCGGTGCTGCCGTCGTTTCTGTCTGTTGTCGACGATCCGACGCTACGCAGCTTTGAGGGCCACGCGCTGCTTGGAGCCTACAAGGTGGATGATGAGGGCGTGCCGGTTGCGCCGGTAGATATTGTCGAGCACGGCAGACTGATGAACTATCTGATTGGCCGCGAGCCGGTGAAGGATTTTCCGGAGTCGAATGGCCATGGACGGGCCGCGCTGGGGCAGGGTGCACACCCGCGCGCTGGGGTGATCGTTATCCGGTCCACGGAGCCGCTGTCGACTGAGGCGATGCGAACGAAGCTGCTTGGGCTGGCAAAAGAACAGGGCCGCGAGGTGTATGCGGTGGAGACGCTGGGCGGCGAGTTGCTACCGCGGTTGCTGTACCGCGTTGCACCGGATGGCACGCGGACCCTGGTGCGCGGTGCGGTCTTCAGCGAGCTGGATCAGCGAGCAATTCGCAGCGGCATTCTTGCGGCGGGCGGGAAGCCATATATTGCGCAGCAGATCGTCCCGGTGCCCGAGACCACAATTGCACCCCCGATCCTGTTCGCGGATATTACCGTGAAGCGTGCAAGCCAGGAGCAACAAAAGCTGCCGTACTACCCGCCGCCGGCCTTGCCTTCGGAATAAGGTTAGTTGAGGCGGACGAGATACGGAACAACATGCGGGAGGGGATTGCCGATCCAGGCCATGATGGCCGAGGCTTCGGTGTGATCGTGGCGAAGCGGGTCGATGCGGACCCAGTAGCCCGTGGCTCCGGCGAACTCGATGACGCGTGAGCCGGCGTAGCGACGGGCCAAAGCGCTCTTGAGGTCCAGCGCGTCCTGTTCGGTCTTGAAGGCGCCGGTCTGGACGCACCACTTGCCGGCGGTGCTGGCGGCGGAAGTGGTAAAGGCCTCGATGCGCACCTTGGCCACCCCCATGCGATAGAGGCCGATCTGCTTGGCGGCGCTTTCGGAGAGATCGAGAATGCGGCCGTTCGAAAAGGGTCCGCGATCTGTGATGCGTACCGTGACGGACTCGTCATTGGCGAGATTGGTGACGCGCGCGATGGAGCCTAGCGGAAGCGTCTTGTGCGCGGCGGTCATGCCGGTGCCATCGTAGGCGGAACCGTCCGCAGCACGGTGGCCGCTGGGCCCGTACCAGCTAGCCATTCCGGTCTCGACGAAGTCCGGACGGCCTTGAGGTGCGGGGATGGGAGCGCGATCTGCGCGGGTTGCGTTCTGTTCTGCCTGGCGGCGCGAGGACTGGCTCTGCAGCGGTGGAGGTGGAGGAGCAGATGTGCGCCGCCGCTGGTGATGGCAGCCGGTGGAGAGCAGTGTCAGCGTTGCGGCCAGGACCAGGCTGGCGAGTCGGCGGCGACGGAAACGTGCGGACGATTCGCAGTCTCTTGTGGTGCTGTCGATCTGTGGAGCGGGGATGCTGCGCATCTGTTTCTCTGCAATGCTCGGCATCGACGAGTCCCTTTCGCTGAAGATCCAACCTTCATGATTGGGTGCTGTGGATGCCGGAGTCAACGCTGGAGAGTATGCGATGTGCCAAGGTGGTAACTCGTATCGAGATGCGTTCCGATGCGATTCTGGTGTCGAAGCACTGTGCGTGATGTGGGCTTCTTTGCTGGCGTGCGTTCGGTTGACCTCGGCCAAAATGAGTGGACGGACAACCCCGGTCTGAGCAGAAGTCTGACAATAAGAAGAGATGAATGACGGGAAGGGATGCGGTGCGCAATCGGGTTACCGTAGGATCAGGCAGATACTTTGCGCGAAGAAGGGAAATAGAACTTCGATATGAGTGAGTTGGTGCGGCTGGGCGGGTGGAACGCATGGAGGCGGCTGCCGAAGCATGCGGCTCTGGGGATCCTGACGACAGCCTGTTGCCTGCTACCCTTGACCGCTGATATGCACGCTCAATTCTCAGAGGATTTGCCGGATGCGCCGAGCGCGCTGCTGTCTGGGGGAGCGGCTGGACATCCGGATGCAGTGGCAGTCAAGGCGCGGGATGTGGCACTGAGTGTACCGGACGCTGCACCACAGAACGCGGCGCAGCAGACACCGCAAAATCCGAAGACGCCGACCAATCCGGCGGAGAGTCCGGCGCCGCTTCTTCCCGGGGCTGCGCCGTCTGCGGTGCCGGTTGCGCCGTCAGGCTCGCAGATTTTTGTTGAGGGCTCGCAGACTCCTTCGGGTCAGGCCGAGTCCGCCAAGTTGCCACCGTGTCCGAAGCACATGCATTCCAGGCATCTGCCGATCATCTTTCTGCCCGAGACGCAGCCAGGCTGCGAGGACCAGTTGCAGTTGATCGTCGAAACCGAAAACGTAAAGCCCCTTTCGGTCCGGGAGAAAGGGGTGCTGGCCGTCCGTTCCGTGATCGACCCATTCAACCTGCTCACGATTGCAGGCTTTTCGGCCATCTCGACTGCGGCGGATGCGCACACGGCGTATGGTCCGGGCTTTCCCGGATGGGGCAGGCTGAGTGGATACAGCCTTGCGGAAGATATTCAGGGAACGTTCACCGGAGTCTACCTGATTCCGGTTCTGGTGCATGAGGATCCGCGCTATCACCGCATGCCCCGAGCGACGATCCGCCGACGCATTGAACATGCTCTGATTCATACCTTCATCGCGCAGCATGATGATGGCTCGCTGATGCCGAACTATGCGACGCTGATCAATTACCCGCTGAGCGCTGAGATCTCTAATCTGTACGTTCCGGATATTGGGACGAATGCCTCCTCGACGGCCAAGCGCGTCTTGGCGGGATATGCTACCGATCCGGTCGGTCCGATAGTCGCCGAGTTTCTTCCCGACGTCGCTAAGCGCATCCACATCCATATCATCTTTGCGCAGCAGATCCTTAACGCGATTGCCCTTGGCTCTGGCGCACAGCCCTCATCGTACTGAACCGGCCCAAAAGAAAACTCGTGTGGCAGCGAAGGGGTCTTCGCCAACACACGAGTTTGGTTCTGGGTTGAACGCCCGAGAAGGGGCGGGTGATTTAGAACGAGGTGCTGATGGTTAGGCGGAACGTCTTGCGCGGCTCGCGCAGGATGTAGTCCGCGCCGTAGTATTGCAGCGCCTGCTGATAGGTGTAAGCCGCTGCCGCCGGAGAGGTGGCGAACGGGAAGAAGTCCTTGAAGCAGTTGATGGCCGTACCCGAACAGGCCGCGCCGCTGGGTGCAACGAGCTGCTGGGGCAGATCGCGGAACAGGCGCATCGGGTTGTAGGCGTAGTAGATGATGAAGGGTGCGTTGATGATCGGCATGATCACCTGAAGATACGCACCGTCCGACATGCGGGGCACGACGTTGGTGTTCGGTACGTTCTTGAGGTACTCGGAGAACGGCGGCAGTTGATAGCCTCCGACGCAGTTGCCGTTGACCACCTGCGGGCAACCATAGAGCGGGCTGTTGAGTGTGGTGATGCCCTCCGGGCTCTGGCGAAGTTGGGTTGGCTCGGCGTTCATCGTAACGCCGAAGTCAGAGAAGAAGGCGAAGGTGACCTCGTTGGAGATGGGGAAGCGATACTCCAGGTTGGAGGTCAGGGAGAGGTCGCCGCCAATTGGCGCCAGGCGATAAATGGGCAGAGGAATCTGCACATTGCCCAGTGTTGGATTGCTGGGATCGCGCGGTACTTGCGAGCCATCGGGGTTGGTCAGGTTGTACATGACCTTGATGGGAAGGAAGGTGTAGGGCGAGATGGAGCGGATGTCGAAGCCGCGCAGGTCGTTTTCACCGCCACCGTAGATACGCGAGAAGGGTGGCGCCACCTGGCCGCCATAACCGGCGATGTTTGCGATCTGGACACGGTAGCCCAGCACGTTGTGGCCTTCCTTGTTGATCTTCAAGCCCTTCATGGGGAAGAACTGACGCCACGAGGCAACCGGCGAGTAGTACTTCGTGTTGCCGCCCACACCGGCGAGCTGGAAGGCGAGGCTGAAGTCCTTGCCGCTGTGGGGGCCAATGGCACGATCCAGGGTCGAGAAGCTGAAGCTGGGCGTGATGACCGACGTGATGATGCCATTCAACTGGTTGGGGCCGGCAATGCCCGACCGGAACGCCAGGGTCTGGAAGACGCTGAGCGTGTTCTGGTTGAACGCCGCGATGCCGGAGCTGGAGTACGAGTAGGACAGCCCGATACGGGCCACGCCGCTGCGCCGGAATAGCTTGCGGAGCGCCTCGCTGGTGGTGATCGTGATGCCCTTCGACGACTGGTTGTAGTTGTTCAGCAGAGACTGCTCGGCGTTGGTCAGGTTCGTGCTTTGACCGCTGGTGATGGCGTAGCTCTTCGACGGGTTGAAGTCCGTCTTGCGATCGAAGACCTGGATCCCCAGCGAGATGGGCTTGTTGTACAGATAGGGCTCGGTGAAACCGAAGCTCAGGTTGCGGGAGAGGTCGCCGATATTAGCCGCCACATCCAGCGTTTCTCCCAGTCCGAGGAAGTTGTTGGTCTGGTAGTTGAGGCCCAGGAAGGAGCCCGACAAGCCGCTGACGCCGCCATTGATGCCGATCGAGTTCTTGCCCTTCTCGTGCAGTTTGACGAGCAGATCGACTGTCCCGGCGTCCGCATTCTGCTGGGTCTCGACGTCCTGGTCGGTCTTGAGGGTGTCGAAGTAGTTGAGCTGATTCAGGCGCAGGAGCGAGAGGTCGACCAGCCGGCTGTTGTAGACCTGGCCTTCTTCGACCAGCATCTCGCGGCGGATGACGCGGTCGCGGGTGAGCGTGTTGCCGGTGAACTCGATGCGTGAAACGTAGAACTGCTTGCCCTCGTCGATATCGACGTTAAGATAGACCAGCTTCTTGGCCTCATCGGTATGCGGAATCGGCGTAGGCACCATGTTGATGTAGCCGCCCTCGCCGTAGGCCTTGCGCAGGTTCTCAATGCCTTTGCCGAATAGCGTGGCGTTGAACCACTCGCCATCCTTCTGCGGGAACTGGGCGCGCAGGGCCTTGGCATTCTGATAGGCCTTGTTGCCGGTAAAGGTGATGCCGCCGAGGCGATAACGATCGCCTTCTTCGATGGGGATCACGATGTCGACACGCTTGCCGTGCGATGGGTGCAGGGTAAAGATGTTGATACCGCCGGCGTTGCGGACGTTGGTCTGCGGTTCGGCCGTAATGGCGTGAAAGTAGCCCTTGTCGCGGTAGGCCTGGCGCACGCGGTCCGCGTCCTCATCGAGCTTGCTGGCGTCGAAGGTGCGGGGGAAGAGGTCCTCGAAGATGATGGAGTGCGGAATGCCGATGGGGCGCAGGTTCCGCATAGCCGCTACGAGTTGGCGGTGAGTGAGGGCCGTATTGCCGGTGAAGGCGATCTTGCCCACCTTCACGGTCGGTCCTTCCTTGATGATGAAGGTCAGCGCAACGCGCGCGGGCGGAATCGTCTTGACCTCGGTCTTGATGACGGCGAACTGGTGGCCATGCTCGCCCAGCATCTCCTGGAGGACGACCTCGGCTCGCTTGACGCGAGTCTCGTCGAACTGGCTCTCGACGGTGAGGCCGACCTTCTCCTTCTTCATGCGCTCCATGGCGTCGGAGACGGAGAACGAGTTCAGGCCCTTATACTCAATCTCGCTGATGGTGGGCTTCTCGCGGACATAGACCTCCAACTGGAGGCAGCCGTCGCCGGGAACCTTCTCGATGCGCACGTTGTCGAAGTAGCCGGTGTTCCAGAGGGAGTTAAAATCACGCTCCACTACGGCCGGATCGTAGGGGTCACCGGCGTGGCTGAACAGTCGGGCGACGATCGACTCCTTGGGGATGCGGCGGTTGCCGATGACCTGGATCGGGCAAAGGATCTGCGGCGCGGACTCGGCCGAGAACTGCGGCGTAACCTGAACCTGCGCTCCGGCGGTGGAGACCAGCGCCGGGACAGCAGCCAGGATTGCCGCGAGGCTCAGGCTCGAAAGGCCCCAGCGGGGAACGCGGTTCAAGCCGGAGCGGTTCTGGCCGAAGCCAAGGATGCCCAATCGGCTCGAGCGCGTGCGCACAGGCTGGGTCGTACACTTCAGGGAGCTTGCGCTCACTCGGATTCCGGTAAAGATAACCACACCCTCACTGCTCTTTGAATCTGTCAAAGCTTGTTGGATTCTGCTGTTGATTCCAGCCCTGCGATACACGAAGGGGAGAGCTTTGATTATAGGCGACTCACGGCAACCGATGCGAACCCGGGGATTGGCAAACTTGAGCTTGGGCCATTCTTTTGGGATGGGCCGATGGATTTGGGCCGGGATGCAGCCGAAAGAATGGTGGCGCGAAGTGGCGGTCGAGAGCCGAGCCGCCGCCGCATTCGGCGTTACCGTTTGCCGTAGGGGGCGGTCAGGGAGAGCAGGTCGGCACCCTTGAGAAACGTGGTCAGCGTGGCCGTCAGTTGCGGCTGGATGACGCTTAGGGGGGCCATGGTGTCAAGACTCTCCACCTTGAGCAGGATCGGAATGGGGCGCGTCGTATCGGCCTGCAGGGGAACGCCGCGGTGGGGCCAGGCGTAGACCAGGGTCATGTGCTGGGTGGTTTGGGAGAATTGGCGGCAAGCGCCCTTATCGCACACGGTCGAGGCTTCGAGTTTCTGAATCGCGCCATTATTGTAGGTTGCTGCGGTCAGTTCCACCTGCCCGCCGGCGGTTGCGGCAACGATTTGCCCATGCCAGGTGGGGTCTTCTCCGCGTGCAATATGGCAGACCTCGGCGTCATGGACGGTTTGTGGCGAGACGCCGAGCATGACCTGCTTGCCCGCTGTACCATTCGCATCTGCTGGAGCCGCATACACGCCCCAAGCGTAGATTAGCACTCCCAATTGGGTCTCGTTCCATGTCCGTTGCAGCGTGAAGTTGCCTATGTGCTCAGGAAATTGGGGCATCTCCCTTGCAGATGCCGCTGCCACTGCTGCGTCCACCCGATGTTCATGTATTACATCCACGCCGAAGATCGCTGCTATAGCCAGCATAGCGGCAACCTTGCTAAGAATTGGCCAGGCTCGAACGCGATCTGGTTGCATGAGCGACGGAGAGGAATCAACAGGGGGTCGCTTTAATTTCTCAATGGCGGTAAAGAAGATTGCCAGGGCAATCACAAAGATGCAAGCACCCACGATGTGATCGGCCAGTTCCTCATGTGGTCCCAATCTCGGATAGCTGACCGAGATCCTGTCATAAATGACCATGCTGCACAGCCGCAGAAAGTTGAAGACATACCCCAGTAACACGCCCGCGACGACTACGGGAAAAAAGACGAACCAGCGGAAACGGTAGTAATACGCGATCACAATGGCAGTCAGTCCCATGGTGATGGAGCCGCGTAGACCATCGCATCCGGGAGCGATGAACATCCCCGTAGTAGGCGAAAACATGAGCCGGAGATCCACGGCGTTGAGATGGACACCGATCACATGCGCGAAGTTCCGTGCAACGAGGGCCCCAGCGTGCTGCAATGGCACATCCACGCGGCGGCTGAATGTTTGCGGAACCGGAATGACAGCCCACATCAATAGAACGGGGAACCAGGCGGCGCGCAGCAACCGCATTCCCCCGAACAACAGGACCAGGCTGGCAGCATACAACACGGCGACTAGTGGCAGTGGCGGCAGTTGCAGCAGCCAATCCTTGTTCACGGTCACGATGAACAGCATCTGATCGCGAATGAATACCAGGAAAACTCCGCCCGCCAGAAGGACGAAGCCCCACCATGTGCCCTCTGTCTCCCAGCCAATGGCGCGCCAGTCACGCAGGATAAG
Organism: Granulicella sp.; assembly: GCA_027450185.1. Taxonomy (GTDB): domain Bacteria; phylum Acidobacteriota; class Terriglobia; order Terriglobales; family Acidobacteriaceae; genus Granulicella. The sequence continues at coordinate 39,698 of DAIDKF010000005.1, forward strand.
GGCAAAGCATACAAAGGGGACAGCAAGGCCGACGGACTTTAGCGCGTCCGTTTGCCATATGCTCAAAAGCGCCTGAACGGTGCCATAAATAGCAAACAATCCCACCGCAGCGCACAAACACGCGAGCGCAACTACGACTTTCGGCTTCAGCCCAAAAGAAACGGGACACACCACAAGTCCCGCGGTGCTATCGGAAGTGTGGGTCTCAATGGTCACAGACAAGGATGAGCACTCTGCTATCGAATAGCGAAAGCGGCTACTGCTTCTTAGGTGCGCGGCGCGCACGAATGCGCGTACGCACGTTCGTGACCGCGAACACTCCGCTCGCCAGACCAGCAAGAATCAAAGTCGGATTCTCGGGCGTGTCGGGGCAGCCGCCCTGAGCACGAGCCGGTATGGCAGCGATCAATGCAAATGCGAGAGCAGTGAGGAGAAAGGTCTTCTTCATTGGGAGATCCTATTTCCGCCGCGACCCGGGGGCCCTTGGCTGTCAAGCGATGATTTGAGTCCGCCCCCGGTGATTGTGGTTCAATCACGTGTAGGTGGAGGGCAGGTGTATATCTCCTCTGAGAATATAGGGGATCGACTGAGCAAGTCAACGATTGTCAGCACGAAACCCGTTCCTTTTGAAACACCCTTTCGGTTGTCATCGCCTCTTTGTGGCGGCGATGCGCCAGCAACTGGCATCCGGCTGTAAAATCAGGCCTTGGAGCCGGAACTTCCGGCAGATTCAGGAGGCTGCGAACACCATGGCATCGGCAATGGCAGGTATGGAGGCCCTTACGGGCGTATATGACGGTCTGAAGACGCGGATGACGAAGACGGTCGATGACTTTCGCGCCAATCTGGTAAGCGTGCGCACGGGTCGCGCCTCGGTCCACATGCTGGACGGCATCAAGGTTGACTACTATGGTACTGAGACGCCGATTTCTCAGGTGGCGCAGATCACGACCCCGGAGGCGAACCTGATTCTGGTCCAGCCGTGGGAACAGCCGCTGGTCCCGGCGATTGAGAAGGCCATCCGCACCAGCCAGCATGGGTTCAACCCGATGCATGACGGCAAGATCATCCGCGTGCCGGTGCCCCCAATGACCGAGGAGCGGCGCAAGGAGACGGTCAAACTGCTGGCCGGAACCGTGGAGGACCACAAGACCTCGCTGCGGAACATTCGACGCGAAGGCAACGAGACGGTGAAGAAGGCCGCCAAGGAGAAGCTCATCTCCGCCGATGATGAGAAGCGCGCCATCGCCGAGATCCAGGAGCTCACCGACGTAGAGATCAAGCGCATCGACGAGCTGTTCCGCGCCAAGGAAAAGGAAGTGATGACGATCTGAGCGGGATTCAACGAGGCTCAGGCGTTCGGGGCGGAGGTCGACGGGCACAACGAAGAACCCTCCGCTCTTCCAGCTTTGAGCCGCTTCGCTTACACCTCCTTCCGCTTACGACTCCTTGTCCCCTGCGCTCAGCACCGCGTCGGCGACTGCTGCCGCCTCGCGCGTCGCCTGTAGATCGTGTACGCGCAGCACGTGGGCTCCGGCGAGGATAGCTGCGACATTGGCCGCTACGGTGGCCATCCGCCGGGCTTCGCCGAGGTCCGGATTTTCATCCTGCACCTGCCTCACGGCTTCGCCGAGAAAACCCTTGCGCGAGAGCCCGATCAACAGCGGCCGGCCCAGTTCGCGCAGACGGCCGAGGCCGGCGAGGAGGGCGAAGTTTTCCGCGCCGCGTTTGCCGAAGCCGAAGCCGGGATCGACGACGATCCGTTCGGTGCGGATGCCGACGGCCTCGGCTTGCGCCAGTTGCTCGCAGAGCCCGGCGAAGACGACCGGCAAGACCGTGTTGCTATCGAGCGCAGGCAGGGACTTCCACTCTCCGGAGCGTCCGCGCGCATGCATCAGCACCAGACCGCAGCCGCTCTGCGCGACGACGTCGGCCATGGCGTTATCCCAGGTCAGGCCGGAGACGTCGTTGATGATCTCGGCGCCGGCACGCGCCGCTGCACGTGCAGTCGGTGCATGATAGGTGTCCACCGAGACGACGGCCTGGGGCCGCTCGCGCAGCAGTTGCTCCAGCACGGGCAGTAGACGCGCCTGCTCGGCTTCGCTGCTGAGCGGGACAGCGTCGGGCCGGGTCGACTCCGCACCCAGATCGATGATGTCGGCTCCGCCATCGACGGCCTCTATGGCTGCGGCGACAGCTACTTTGGCTTCGGCTGCGGCCATTCCGCGCCGCGTTCCGGATCCGGTGGCTCCCGCCAGTCCGTCGCCGGAGAAGCTGTCCGGTGTCAGGTTGATGATCGCCATCAACCGGGTGCGCTGTCCGAGTGCCAGCTTGCGCGTGCGCAACTGCCAGTCGAAGTGCGGCCTGTAGTGACTGCGGGTCATCGCGGCATGCTCGGATTCCGTTACGTGTCGATGCGTCATGAACTTCCCGGCGCAATTGTAGGCCATCGGAGGGGGAGCGCCATACATAATTGCACCAGATTCTGTAGACTTTCGCCATGCAGATCTCTGCACAATTTGCACTGATTTTGTGGCTACCGTTGGCGGCGGCAGGGCTGCCGGCCGGGCAGGCTCAGGAGACAACTCCCGCGCCGGCTGCGGCTGTTGTTCTTCACCCCTCCTATCCTACGGGGTCTGGAACACCGCTGGGTGAGCAGATCAGGGAGCTGCTGGCGGACCCCTCGGTTGCCCGCGCGCACTTTGGGTTCGCGGTGACGACGCTGGAGGGTGCTCCGGTGTATGGATTCAACGAGGGCCAGCTCTTTCGCCCGGCTTCGAACAACAAGATCTTCACCACGGCGACGGCGATGGCGCTGCTCGGACCTGCAAAGACCTTCGACACGCGCATCTTCGGCCAGCTTGATGCGGCAACCGGAACGGTAACCGGGGATCTCGTCCTACTGGGCGGCGGCGATGCGAACTTCGGCGCGGATGACCTGCCATACGTGCCGCGTTCGGAGCGTGCGCAGTCGCCAGGCGTCGCGGGGGCACGGCCGGCAATCCCGCAACCGCCTGCGCTGGCCGATCTCGCGTCTCTTGTCGATCAACTGGTAGCCAAGGGGGTCAAGCGCATCAGCGGGGATATCGTTGGCGACGACAGGTTGTTCCCCTACGAACCGTACGCGGAGTCGTGGGCGCAGGACGACCAGGTGTGGGGGTATGGGGCCCCGGTGAGCGCGCTCAGCATCGACAACAATCAGGTCAGGCTGATCGTGACGCCGGGTGATGTTGCAGGGGCGTCCGGCAGTGGAGACTCCGTCCGTGCAACGGTGCAGCTTGAGCAGAATGTACCGTACTACAAGCTTGAGTCGGACGTGCGGACTGTCGCGGCGGGTGCCCATGCGGAGGGGGTCCAGGTGGAGCGTCTAACCGGTGCGCGCGTGATCCGTGTCTATGGAGAGATTGCGGCAGACGAGCATCCGGACATTGAAGAGCTGGCCGTTGCCGATCCTGCTGAGTACGCGGCGATGGTGCTGCGCAGCATGCTGGAAGAGCGCGGCATCGTCGTCACCGGCACAGCGCGGGCTGCGCACTGGCCGCCAGGCGATGCAGAGGGCTACATCACTGAACTGCTCACGCCGGTGCCATGCGACGCTGCGATCGTCGCGGGCGGAAGGTGTGCCGGGCAATGCGTGGCGAGGCTCGATCCTGCTGCACCGCTGCTCGCGTCGCACACCTCGGCCCCTCTGGCTGAAGACGTTGTGTTGACCAATAAGGTCAGCCAGAATCTTCATGCGGAGATGCTTCTGCACAACCTTGGACGCTTCGCATCCTGCGGGAACGGCTCGATCGTTGATGGCGCAGGGATGATCCGTGCGAACCTGCTCCATGCGGGCCTCGATCCTGACGATTTCATCTTCTTTGATGGCTCGGGACTGAGCGAGCACGACCTGGTGGCGCCGCGGGCTATGGTGACGTTTCTGGCCTACGCTGCCAAGCAGCCCTGGTTTGCGCAGTGGAAGGCGTCGCTGCCGGACGCTGGCGAAGATGGGACGCTTGATGCGCGGTTCCCTGATCCGCCGCTGAAGGGTCACCTGTTCGCGAAGACCGGAACGCTGGGCGAAGCGAATGCGCTCTCGGGTTATCTGGACGCTGCCAGCGGACGCACGCTGATCTTTTCGATCTTCGTGGACGATCACTCGCCTGCCACTCACGCGGCACGGGTCACCATGGACAGGATTGTCACGGCGATTGCCGCGGCTGAGTGAAGAGATCGTCAGTGGCCGCTGAGAACTATCTTGGCGTATGCAGCTTGATGTACTCGCGGAGTTGGAGATTCAGTTCGAGAGCCTTGCTTACGCCGGAGTCGAGCATGCGCAGCCAGTCGTTGGCGGGCTCCTTCAGTTCGGCCATATTGAGCAGGTAGCTGGTCTGCACGATGATCTCCAGGGCATTCGACAGGTCATGCGCGAGACGCCGAATCTCCAGCGCAAGCGCCTCGGGGATCTGCTGCTGCGCGATCGGTTCGTTGCTGGTCGAAGGCTCACTCATCGTGCTTGGGGCTGCTCCTGCAATGGGCTGGTGGGTTGGACGAAGTATTCTGCTTCCAGGACTCGGCCAGTGTAACCCGCCTGCACGCCAGCCGCATGCGGGACCTGTTTCCGGCGCAGAACGAGCCCGCAGGAGCCGGAGCGGGCAGGCTACGCGGCACATCCCGCAGCGCGCGTACGAAGCGTACGGCAAGGTGGAGTTCTCGCGGCTGGCCCGGGCTCGGCCTCAACCCGCAAAACGTGTGGCGCCATGCAGGCATTGACAGGCCGCGCCTGCTCTGGGAGACTAAGAGTTCAAGCAGTTCTCGCGGCTGGATACAGCCTGAGCCTCTGATTGTGAGCCGAAATGGCGGAATTGGCAGACGCGCATGGTTCAGGTCCATGTACTCGCAAGGGTGTGGAGGTTCGAGTCCTCTTTTCGGCACCAAACTTACTCTAATGCAGGTTGATGATCCACGCGATGGCAGCGTGGATTTTTCGTTTGCTGGCCAGGTGCGGTCGCTAGTAAATTTCCTCCTCGCGGCATGTCTGCACTGTGTACGATGATTGGCAGGAGTTTCTCACTAGTGATTAAGCTGCCGCGTGTCGCTGCTCCCGTCCTGGCGCTTGTTTTCGCCGCCTCTGTGTGCCTCGCTCAGCAACCCGCGCCGCAGAGTGCGCCGCAGCCCTTGCAGGCGATGCCGTATACGCCGTCGCTCGACCTTGCCAGCCTGGACCGCAGCGTGGGGCCCTGCGTGAACTTTTACAAGTACGCCTGCGGAGGCTGGCAGAAGCGTAACCCGATTCCGTCCGACCAGGCGGGCTGGGACGTCTACTCGAAGCTGGCCAATGAGAACCAGCAGTTTCTATGGGGCATTCTGGAGCAGGACGCGAAGGCGAAGGATCGTACGCCGGTGCAGCAGAAGGTGGGCGACTACTTCGCGGCGTGCATGAACACATCGGCGATCAACGCCGCTGGGGATAAGCCGATCCAGCCGGCGCTGGCGCGCATTGACGCGCTCGCCACCCGGCCTGAGCTGTTCGCCGCCATTGGCACGCTGCATCGCGATGACCCGGGCAACTTCTTCTTCCGCTCCGGCACGACGCAGGATGCAGTGGACTCTTCGACGGTGATCGTGGAACTGGATGCCGGCGGGCTCGGCCTGCCAGACCGCGATTACTACCTCAAGAGTGATGCGCGCAGTGTCAAGCTACGCGAACAGTATGCCGCGTATATTGCGCAGTTGCTGGCACTCAGTGGCGAGACATCTGCGCAGGCCGGCGCCGACGCGGCCAGCATCCTGCACATCGAGACGGCGCTCGCCAAAGCGTCGCTCACCCGTGTCCAGGAGCGTGATCCGCATAACCTGTATCACATGATGCCGGTGGCGGAGGTCGAGAAACTCACGCCCGCGATCGACTGGTCTGCGTACTTGGCCGAGCAGGGAGCGCACGATGTCACCAGGCTCAACGTGTCGCAGCCGGCGTTTCTCAAGGCCATGCAGTCTGAACTTGCGACGGAAGATGTGGCTGCGTTGCGCGCGTACCTGCGGTTTCATTTGTTAAGCGCCTCGGCGCCGTATCTTGCACATCCCTTTGAGCAGGCCAACTTCGATTTTTACTCCACCACGTTGCGCGGCGTCCCGGCGATGCCGCCGCGGTGGAAGACGTGCACCCGTGCCGTCGATCGCAACCTTGGCGAGGCGCTGGGCCAGGAGTTTGTCGCGCGTACGTTCTCGGCCGACATGAAGGCCCGCACTCAACTCATGACCGAACAGATTGAGACTGCGATGCAGCAGGAGATTGAGAATCTTGGCTGGATGAGTCCGGCGACCAAGGCAGAGGCGCTGCGCAAGCTGCATGCGATCCGCAACAAGATCGGATACCCCGACCACTGGCGCGACTACACCGCACTTGAGGTGACGCCTGGCGACTACTTTGGTGACGTCGATCGAGCGTATCGCTTCGAGCAGGCATACGAGTGGAACAAGCTGGGCAAGCCGGTGAACCGCGACGAATGGGGCATGACGCCGCCTACCGTGGACGCCTATTTCGATCCGCAGATGAACGACATCAACTTCCCGGCTGGCGTGTTGCAGCCACCGCTCTATGATCCCAGGCTGGATGACGCGCCGAACTATGGGAACACGGGCGCGACGATCGGTCACGAGCTTACGCACGCCTTCGATGATGAGGGACGGCAGTTCGACTCCAAGGGCGACCTGCGCGACTGGTGGACGCCCGAGGATGCGAAGGGCTTCGAGAAGCGTATCAACTGCGTGCGCGACCAGTACGCTGGCTTCACCATCGTCGACGACATTCACATCAACTCCAGGCTGACCAGCGGAGAGGATGTGGCGGACCTGGGCGGAACGCTGCTGGCTTACATTGCGTGGAAGCACCAGACTGCGGGTGAGCATCTGCCGGATGTCGATGGCTTCACGCCTGACCAGAGGTTCTTCGTGGGCATGGCGCAGTGGGCCTGCTCCAACGAGCGTGCGCAGAACGAGCGCGTGCAGGCGGCCACCGACCCACACTCGCCGCCCGTCGCGCGCATCAACGGTGTGGTGTCGAATCTGCCGGAGTTCCAGAAGGCCTTCGGTTGCAAGGCCGGGCAGCCGATGGTGCATACGCCTGCCTGCAAGGTGTGGTAGGCCGTGCAGAGGGTTGGTACAGGTGATTGGGTGTGAGCGCAGTCGCCATTCTATGATCGCAGTGGGCGCTTCCGATGTAGACTGGCAGCGCTTCACCGTAGCGCATCCTAAATCTTGCCTAAATTCCCGATTATCGGAGGTATCATGCAGGTCTCTCTTCAGAAGCGCTGTATTGCTGAGTTTTTCGGCACGTTCTGGCTGGTCTTCGGAGGCTGCGGCGCAGCTCTCTTTGCGGCTGCATTTCCTTCGCTTGGTATCGGATTCCTCGGCGTCGCGTTTGCGTTTGGCCTGACGGTGCTGACGATGGCCTACGCCATTGGACACATCTCGGGCTGCCATCTGAACCCGGCAGTTACGCTGGGTCTGGTGGCTGGCAGGCGCTTTCCGGCCCGGGAGATTCTGCCATACTGGATCGCACAGGTGGTGGGTGCAATGGCCGCTGCGGGCGTACTGTATCTGATCTTCACTGGCCGCGACACCTGGACCGTGGGAGGCTTCGCTTCGAATGGATACGGTGCGCTGCACTCGCCTGGCGGCTACAGCATGGTTGCGTGCCTGGTTGCGGAGATGCTGCTGACTTTCTTCTTCCTGATGGTCATCCTCGGTGCGACGGACGAGCGTGCTGCCAAGGGGCTGGCTCCGGTCGCTATCGGACTCTGCCTCACGCTGATCCACCTGATCAGCATCCCGATTACGAATACGTCGGTAAACCCGGCTCGATCGACCGGCCCGGCTATCGTCGTCGCGGCCAGCGGAGACATGTGGGCGGTGCAGCAGTTATGGCTTTTCTGGGTGGCTCCGCTGGTTGGCGCGTTGCTGGCAGGACTGTTCTACAACGCCGTTCTGGCTGAGCACCAGCCGCCCCCGGTGGCAGAGAAACCCATCACGTACTCGGCCTGATCGCCGAAGCGAATTGCGGCTGGCAAAGGCCCCGAAACTACACGTTCCGGGGCCTTTGCCATGGCCACGTTCGGGCCTCGCGCGAGGTGCCTGCCGGGGCTCGTTCCGGGGGTGAAAGCGGGCTCCAGACGTGCTATACTTGGGAGTCGGGAAAACTCGCCAATCGCCAGTCTTTTCAAGGGTTTTTGCCCCTCTTCCCGGCCCTAGCCTGAACCTATTGGAGTGTCCCGTTCGTGCCTGAAGATATTACCCCCGCAGCTGCCGCCAGCCAGACCCCTCCCCCGCCTGCTGCCTCTTCCGCTTCCGCCTCAGTCTCCGCGTCCGGGGCTGCTGTCGAACCCAGAAACTACTCGGCTGAAAGCATTACGATTCTTGAAGGCCTGGCTGCGGTCCGGCTGCGTCCGGCCATGTACATTGGCTCGACCGGCGAGATGGGGCTGCATCACCTGGTCTATGAGGTCGTGGACAACTCGGTCGACGAGGCGCTGGCCGGCTATGCCACGCGCATTGACGTCACGATTCACGTTGACAACTCGATCACCGTCACCGACGATGGCCGCGGCATTCCCGTCGACAACAAGACGCTGCCTACTGGCGAGACGATGCCAGCGGTTCAGGTGGTGCTTACCATGCTGCACGCGGGAGGCAAATTTGATGCTTCCAACTACAAGGTCTCGGGCGGCCTTCATGGCGTGGGCGTCAGTTGCGTCAATGCGCTCTCTGAGGAGTTTGAGGTGGAGATCTGGCGCGACGGATTTACCTGGGAGATGGACTACTCCAAGGGCGATCCCGTCTCGGAGTTGCGCAAGATGGGCCCCTCGAAGCGGCGGGGCACCAAGATCCACTTCCTTCCTGATCGCTCCATCTTCACGGTCACCGAGTACAACTTTGACACGCTGGCCAACCGTCTGCGCCAGCTCGCCTTCCTCAATAAAGGCATCGAGATCACGCTGACCGACGAGCGTCAGGCCGACTCCAAGGGCGAGTCCAGGGCGCAGGTCTACAAGTACACCGGCGGCATCGCCGAGTTCATCAAGCTGCTCAACAAGGGCAAGCAGGTGCTGCACGACAAGCCCATCTACATGGAGACGGAGCAGGGCAACGTCTGCATCGAGATCGCGCTGCAGTATAACGACGGCTACTCCGAGACGGTCTTCAGCTTCGCCAACAACATCAACACGGTCGATGGCGGAACTCATCTGTCGGGGTTCCGCACCGCGCTCACGCGAACCATCAACGTTGCCGGCCAGCAGCTTGGCCTGTTCAAGGATGTAAAGGAAAATCTCTCCGGCGATGACGTGCGCGAGGGCCTGGTCGCAGTGGTCAGCGTCAAGCTGCCGCAGCCGCAGTTCGAAGGCCAGACCAAGGGCAAGCTCAACTCCGACATCGCGGGCATCGTGCAGGCCTTCGTCAACGAGCGGCTCGGAGCCTTTCTGGAGCAGAATCCGCAGGTGGCCAAGAGAATCATCAACAAGGCGATCGACGCCGCGCGCGCCCGCGAAGCTGCACGGAAGGCTCGCGACCTCACTCGCCGCAAGGGAGCGCTTGACGGTGGTGGATTGCCGGGCAAGCTGGCCGACTGCTCGGAGCGCAAGCCTGAACTGTGCGAGCTCTACCTGGTCGAGGGAGAGTCTGCCGGTGGCACCGCCAAGCAGGGCCGCGACCGCAAGTTCCAGGCCATCCTTCCGCTCAAGGGCAAGATCCTCAACGTCGAGAAGGCACGCTACGACAAGATGCTCGGCCACGAGGAGATTCGCGCCATGATCACAGCGCTCGGCTGCGGTATTGGCAAGGACGACTTCGACATCGCCAAGCTGCGCTACGGCAAGCTGATTCTGATGACGGACGCTGACGTGGATGGATCGCACATCCGCACGTTGCTGCTGACCTTCTTCTTCCGCCACATGATGGAGTTGATCCAGCGCGGCCATGTCTTCATCGCACAGCCACCGCTCTATCGCATCAAGAAGGGCAAATTCGAGCAGTACATCAAGGACGAGCGCGAGTACGTGCAGGTGATGGTGAAGCGCGCCAGCGACGGTATGATCATCCGGTATGGCGAGGGCGGAGCGCGGCTCGAAGGCAAAGAACTCACCCGGTACATGGCCTCGCTCAATGACTACCTCGGCTTCTTTGATAAGGTCTCCAAGCGCCTGCGCAATGAGGAGGTAGTGCGCATCTTCGCGGAGATCTTCGCCAGTGAGGGCAAGGACTCGGTGCGCCGCGCCGACTTTGAGACCGACACGAAACTGAAGGCGATGCAGGCGCAACTCAAGGCTATCGAACGCACGTACCAGTTCAAGAGCGTCTCCGACGTGGACTATGACGAGGGGCACCGCACTTACTCGATCACCTACGTGGATGCGCAGGGAGCGCCCCGCCACATCGACTGGACGCTGGCCGCGGCGCCGGAGTCACGCCAACTGCTCGCCAAGCATGCGCAGATGCGGGAACAACTCGTTGGACCCTTCCTGGTCGAGTACGCAGGCAAGGCCGCTGCTGCAAAGAGCGAAGCCGAGCAGGCTGAGCAGGAGCTTGAGGAAACCGAAGAGGTTGAGCTTGAGGGAGCACTCGACGCTGGTGCGGTTCCAGCCGAAGCCGTAGCCAAGCCTGTCAAGCGCTCCGCCAAGGTTTCGCAGGATCCGGTGGAGAAGAAGACGCCCCGCGAGGTCTTCGAGTACGTCATCGAGCAAGGCCGCAAGGAGTATCAGGTGCAACGCTACAAGGGGCTTGGCGAGATGACCGCGCCACAGCTCTGGGAGACTACGATGGACCCCGCCCGCCGCACCCTGATGCAGGTCAGGCTCGAGGATCTGGTTGAGACGGATAAGATCTTCACCGTGCTAATGGGTGAAGACGTCGAAAGTCGTCGCAAGTTTATCGAAGACAATGCCCTTGACGTCAAGAACCTCGACATCTGATGGTTGAGTGTCTTGCAGGCTTGGTGTGCAAGTTTGCAGAAGAGTTCTCCCGCTGCGGTAGTGAGTCGGTTTGAGCCTGGCAGAACAGGTTCATCAACTCTTCATCGTCCACTCTGAGCGCAATGGGCATACGCGGCATGATCGCCACCATGACCCACTAGGCGGCCGCCGATGCCGAGATCTTCCTCGCATACCTCGACCATGTCCTCTGTCCACAGCCTCAGCCCGGGCACGCGGTGGTCATGCACAACCTCAGTGCGCACAAGGTTGCCGGCGCGCACAAACGGATCGAAGCCGTTGGAGCATCGCTGCTCTATCATCCACCTTACGCGCCCGATCTCAACCGCGGAACCAGACCATCACAGAACTGTTCTTTGCCATCCTCTGCACATGCAGTGGCCAAGGCAACGCCAGCGGGCTGTGCGCAGAGCCGCGCCTCGCTCGGGAGGGCGGTGATTCGGGCAGCGGGTTGATACGATGAGGGGGAATGACTTTGCTCAGGCCGGGTGGTCGTAATGGATGATCGGACGAAACGGCGGCTGTTTATTGGGTTCGCTACGACGCTGGTGAGCAAGGCTGCGTCGACCGTGATCCAACTGGTGCAGGTGCCGGTGCTGATGCACTTCTGGGGCGTGACGACCTATGGCGTCTGGATGGTGTTGACCGGGCTGCCGACGTATCTGAGCTTTTCGAATGCTGGATTCGGCCAGGTTGCGGGCAATGACATGACGATGCTCATGGCGCGCAAGGAACAGGATGCCGCGCTGGGAGTGTTCCAGAGTTGCTGGTGGTGGATCACGCTGGTCATGGGGTTGACGGGTGCGGCGATGTCTGTGGCGCTGTGGTTGCTGCCGATGGGCCGGCTGCTGAACATCAGCGCAATCAGTGAGCGGGATGTGAGCTGGGTGCTGTTCTGGCTGGGGCTGGCGGTGCTGTTTGGGCAGTTGGAGCTGCTGCTGCAGTCGGCGTATCGATGCATTGCGCGCTACTCGTATGGAAATTTTTTGAAGAGCGGGCTGTCGCTGGCTGCGTTTGGCGCACAACTGGTGCCGGTGATGATGGGGTATGGGCCGCGCACTACGGCGATGGTGTTTGCGCTGGCCAACATTACGGTCACGCTGATCCTGTGCGTGATGGTGAAGCGGGATATTCCGTGGATCAGTTATGGGTGGGGGCACGCGTCGTTCAAGGAGATCAAGCGGCTGACCCGGCCATCGCTGGCGTTCATGGGATTCCCGCTCGGCAATGCGTTCAATATCCAGGGGTCGCAGATGGCGGTGAACTATGCGCTGGGCGCGAGGGCGGTGGCGGTGTTTGCGACGGCAAGAACGGTGTCGCGGCTGGCGCTTCAGGCGGTGGAGATGGTGAAGAATACGGTTTGGCCGGAGCTTTCGATCGCGTTTGGCGCTGGCAATATGGACGTGGTGCGGACGCTGCACCGGAGGGCGTGCCAGATCGCGCTGTTCATGAGCCTGAGCGTGGTGGCGATTGTGGCGACACTGGGGCCAACGTTCCTGCATAAGTGGACGCTGGGAAAGGTGCCCTCGAGCCCCGGGCTGGTGGGACTGCTGCTGGTGGTGGTGGTGTTTTATTCGCTATGGTCGACCAGCTCGACGCTGGTGGCGGCGATCAATCTGCATGAGCGGCTGGCCACGGTGTACTCGATGGCGACCGGCGTAACGGTGGTGGTGACGTACTTTGCCGCGCGCAGGTTCGGACTGTTTGGGGCCGCCGGGTCGCTGCTGCTGAGCGAGATGATCATGGACGCATATGTGCTGCCCGCGTCGCTGAAGATTGCGCATGATTCGTGGGGAGGATTTTTGCGCGCGATGGCGCACTATCCGCACTCGCTGCGGCCGAAGGAGTTGCGGAAGCGGCTGCGGAAGAGGACGCGGGAGGTGGAGGCGGCGCTGGAGGAGTCGGGGACGGAGATTTAGAGCTGTGGGCTGGCGGGGAGAGCGCCCGTTGGCTGGCGCAAACAAGGTCCACCATCGCGACGATGAAGCGGTCGCGATGATGGAGCACTCGGGCTCTGTGCGGAGGCCGCGTGTTGGTAGCGTGGTTAGTAGGCGGCGATGCCGGTGATGCTTTGGCCGACGATGAGGGTGTGGATGTCCTGGGTGCCTTCGTAGGTCTTTACAGACTCCAGGTTCATCATGTGGCGCATGATCGGGTAGTCGTCGGCGATGCCGTTGGCGCCAAGAATGTCGCGGGAGATGCGGGCGCATTCGAGGGCCATCCAGACGTTGTTCCGCTTGGCCATGGAGATGTGCTGGAAGCCGGCTTTGCCCTTGTCCTTCAGGCGGCCTACCTGCAGCACCAGGAGCTGCGCCTTGGTGATCTCGGTGATCATCCAGGCGAGTTTCTCCTGGACGAGCTGGTGGCTGGCGATGGGCTGATTGCGGAACTGCTTGCGCTGCTTGGCGTACTGGAGCGCGGTGTCATAGCAGGCCATGGCCGCGCCGACGGCTCCCCAGGCAATGCCGTAGCGGGCCTGGCTCAGGCATTCCAGCGGGGACTTAAGGCCATCGGAGCCGGGCAGGAGGTTGGACGCGGGGATGCGCACGTTCTGCAGCGAGAGGCCGGAGGTGACCGAGGCGCGCAGGGACCACTTGCCGTGGACATCCTGCGCGGAGAAGCCGGGGCGGTCGGTTTCTACCAGAAAGCCGCGGATTCTGGGCTCTTTGCCCGCCTCGGCGGAGGGATCTTCCAGCTTGGCCCAGATCACGGCGACGTGGGCCAGGGTGCCGGAGGTGATCCACATCTTTTCTCCGTTAAGTATGTAGTCGTCGCCGTCTTTGCGGGCGCGGGTGCGCATGCCGCTGGGGTTGGAGCCGAAGTCGGGTTCGGTCAGACCGAAGCAGCCGATCTTTTCGCCGGTGGCGAGCTTGGGCAGCCAGTGGGATTTCTGCTCGTCGGAGCCGAAGGCGTGGATGGGATACATGACCAGCGCAGACTGTACGCTGGCGAAGCTGCGAATGCCGGAGTCGCCGCGCTCTAGTTCCTGATAGACGAGGCCCGCCTCAACATTGTTCATGCCGGCGCAGCCGTAGTCCGGGAGGGTGGCTCCGAAGAGGCCCAGCTCGCCCATGGGGCGGATCAGCTCGGTGGGGTAGCGGGCGTCGCGGTTGCACTGCTCGATGATGGGGATGAGTTTGTCTTCGATGAAGGAGCGGGTGTTGGTGCGGACCAGAATCTCGTCTTCAGAGAGAAGGGAGTCGAACTCGATGAAATCAACGCCTTGATATTTGAATGCCATAGCCAACTTAGTGTAGATGACGCGATCAATGCATGTCGCGCGATTAGCGGATGTTGCGAGGGCTACCAGACATAGGTGCCCACGGAGCCCGCGTTGAGGGATGTGGAGAAGTGCCTGGTACCGGCTCGGACGTCGAAGGCCTGCGTGCTGCCGGTGATGTTGGAGACGATCAGGACCCTCTGGCCGGTGGGGGTGCGGAAGGCTACGTTGGGCAGGGTGTCGAGGTCGTTGGAGGCGATGCGGACGGAGTTGGGCGGAACGAATTTGGAGACGACCGCGAGCGTGTAATAGGCGACGTTGCGGCGGACGTGGTTGCCGTCCAGGGTGAGTGCTCCGGAGCAGTCGGTGCAGCCGCCGTTGTTGGTGTGGGGGCCGTTGTCGGGGTCCGCGGCGAGATTCCATAGCAGAATGTTCTTGCTCCAGTTGCGGCTGACGCCGACGATGACGCGGGCGACGGCTTCGGTAATGTGCAGAGGCGCGTCGTTGTCAGGCTGGGTAATGGACTGCTCGGTGAAGTAGATGTTCTTGTTGGGGAAGGCGTTGTGAACCTCGGTCATCGCGTCCACGGCGCCGCCGTAGAGGTGAAAGCCGGAGCCGGCCACGTACTGGGCGGCAGCGGGGTCGCGGAGGATGGAGAGCGGATAGAGGGGGTGGTCGAGGTTGTGGTCGTAGAGAACGATTCCCGTGTGGATGCCGGCCTTGCGAAAGTCGGGCCCCAGGTCGTCTTTGATGAAGATGTCCTGCTCGGGAGAGAGCATGAGTATGCTGGGAGTGTTCTTTTCGTTGAGGGGCTCGTTCTGGATGGTCAGGGTGTCGATGGGGATGCCTTCAGCCTTCATGCCCTGCACGTATCTGGTCAGGTAGTTGGCGTAGGCGGAGAAGTATTTGGGCAGCAGAACTCCGCCCTGAGCGACGCCGGTCGTCTTCATCCAGAGAGGAGCGGACCAGGGGGACGCCAGGGTCTTGATGTGGGGATCGATGGCCAGAATCTGATGCATCACCGGGATGACGGTGTCGTGGTCGGGAGAGAGAGAGAAGTGGGCCATCGGCACGTCGGTCTCGCCGGGACCGACGTCGTCGTAGGAGTAGACGCTGGCGTTCATGTCCGACGCGCCGACGGTGAGGCGAAGGTAACTCACTCCGATGCCGTCGCCGGTGCGGGTGAAGAGTTCGTGCAGCAAGGCGTCGCGCCGGGCGGGATCCATCTGCATGAGGAGTTGAGCGCTGCCGCTGGTGAGCGCGAACCCGAAGCCGTCCATCGTCTGATAGGTCTTGGCTGCGTTGACATCGATGGTCTGCGTTGCCGTGGTGGGCGAGGTCGCGAAGGGAATGGGCGCCTGCAGTTGCAGCAGAGCGGAACGATCCGAGGTGGTCAGATAGAGGGAGACGTTGTGCGGGGCGGCGGTTTGCGCTGGAGCGGAGAGGGTGCTGCAGGCAAGGAGAAGAGCAAGGAGGGCGCAGACTTTCATCGGGGGAGATCTCCTGGGGCACGGGGGGAACAGCGAAGTGTGAGCGTCGACCATTCTAGACAAGCGTTTGTCTGATAAGCAAGAGCATGGAACAGGAAAATTGGCTGATGCTGCGCCTGGATGCGGCGCGCAGGGTGCGGAGTTTGGCGGGCAAGCAACAGATGGTGTCCGAATACTCGTTTATCGCACGGGGCGTTCGATAAGTGAAGTGTCGCGGTAGTAGGATAGTGGGCGGATGAGAGAACGCGCCGACAGGGACATCGCGTTGCGTGCCACTGATCTCGATCGATAAATCTCTGGAGTCAATATCTATTATGCAGACCAGCTACAACGGAATTCCAGTGCCGGCAGACGGCCAGCCCATTGAATACAGCAACGGCAAGTACACGGTGCCGGACCACCCGATCATTCCCTTCATCGAAGGCGACGGAACCGGGCGCGACATCTGGAAGGCATCGCAGCGGGTGTTCGACGCGGCGGTGGAGAAGGCCTATGGCGGCAAGCGCTCGGTGAAGTGGTACGAGGTGCTGGCGGGCGAGAAGGCCTTTGCTCAGACCAGGAACTGGCTGCCGGACGATACGGTGAAGGCGACCATGGACTTCCGCGTGTCGATCAAGGGGCCGCTGACGACTCCGATTGGCGGCGGCATCCGCTCGCTGAACGTGGCGCTGCGCCAGTTGATGGACCTGTATCAGTGCATCCGCCCGGTGAAGTATTATGCCGGCGTGCCCAGCCCGGTGAAGCATCCGGAACTGATGAATATTGTGCTCTTCCGCGAGAATACGGAGGACATCTACGCGGGCATCGAGTTCCAGGAAGGAACTCCGGAGGCGGCGAAGATTCTCACGTTCCTGAACGACGACATGCTGAAGGGCACCAAGAAGAAGATCCGTCTGGACTCGGGCATTGGAATCAAGCCGATCTCCATTACCGGATCGAAGCGCCTGGTTCGTGCGGCGATTGCGTTTGCACTGAAGGAAGGCCGCAAGACGGTGACGATCGTGCACAAGGGCAACATCCAGAAGTTTACCGAGGGAGCGTTCCGCGAATGGGGCTACGAGGTTGCGGTGCAGGAGTTCCGCAATGAGATCGTGACCGAGCGCGAGAGCTGGATCCTGGGCAACCTGGAGTCGAATCCGAACCTGACCGCGGAGCAGAATGCGGAGATGATCGAGCCGGGCCTCAGCTTCGGATCGCAGGCGTTCCAGGATGCTGTGGTGAAAGAGGTTAAGGACACGATTGCCAGCATCGGCATCTCGCACGGCAACGGGCAGTGGAAGAAGAAGGTGCTGGTGAACGACCGCATTGCGGATTCGATCTTCCAGCAGATCATCATTCGTCCGGCGGACTACAGCGTGCTGGCGACGACGAACCTGAACGGCGACTACATCTCGGATGCAGCGGCGGCGCAGGTCGGCGGTCTCGGGATTGCTCCGGGCGCGAACGTCGGCGACGGCTATGCGGTGTTCGAGGCGACGCATGGCACGGCTCCGAAGTATGCGGACCTGGATGTGATCAATCCGGGCTCGGTGATTCTATCGGGCGTGATGATGTTCGACTTCCTGGGATGGAAGGAAGTTGCGCGGATGATCGAGTCGTCGATGGAGAAGACCATTGAGCAGAAGTATGTGACGTATGACTTCGAGCGCCAGATGCCGGGCGCAACGAAGGTGAAGACGAGTGAGTTTGCGACTCGGATGATTCAGAACATGTAGCAAACGGGCTTCGGCCAGTGAAGACGCGCGTTCGGCGGTAGCACTCGTCGGGCGCGCGTTTGCTTTAATGGGCGTGGGTTCGGGCCGTACTTCGCGCGCAATCGGCGGAGTGCGGCACACGCTGGCGCGATGCAGGATACTGGTGATGGCAACTAACAGATCTGACTTCGCAGGAATCGAGTGCATGGCGAAAGCGAACCCATCGACGGGCAGCAACACCAGCGGCAGGACGCGTGGCAGGACTGACGGCAAGCCGGCTCCGTCGGTGTTTGCGGGACGGGCCTGGCAGCAGGTGCTGGCGCGCGACGCGTCGGCCGACGGGCAGTTTGTCTATGCCGTCAAGTCCACAGGCGTGTACTGCCGTCCGGGATGTCCGAGCCGACGACCCGAGCGCAAGAACGTCAGCTTCTTTCCTACGCCTGCGCTGGCCGAGGCTGCGGGCTTCCGCGCCTGCCTGCGCTGCGAGCCCAACCGCGTCGTGCCACGGGCTGATCCGCAGGCCGAGGCCATCGGGCGGGCTGCCGAATTCCTCGCAGCGCATGCGGGTGAGCGAACGAAGCTGGACGATCTGGCCGCAGCCTCCGGGCTGGGCAAGTTCGCGCTGCAACGCGGGTTCAAGCGCGTGCTCGGCCTGACCCCCGGCGACTTTGCCCGCGAGCAGCGTAAGAACCGCTTTCGCGAGAAGGTCCGAACGCCGAAGCTCTCGATCACTGACGCTGTGTATGAGGCGGGGTTTGGATCTTCGTCTCGGCTGTACGAGCACGTCGATCAGACGCTGGGCATGACGCCGACGGCAATGAAGGCGGGTGGCGCAGGCGAGACAATCCACTATGCGGTGGTCGGTTCGCCGCTGGGGCGGTTGCTGGTTGCGACGACCGCGCGCGGGTTGTGCGCCGTGCTGTTTGCGGACTCCGACACAGAGGCGTCGATCGAGTTGCGCCAGCGCTTTCCGCAGGCTGTACTGCGCGCTGCCAACGCAGACGCAGAGTTGGCCGAAGCTGTACGCTTTGTGCTCTCGCGGCTTACTGAGCACCCGACCGCCGCGATGCTTCCATTCCACGTCCGCGCGACGGCGTTTCAGCAGCGTGTGTGGCGGGCACTGCTGCAGATTCCGCGCGGCGAGACGCGGACCTATGCGCAGATTGCCGCGGCTGTCGGTTCGCCTAACGCGGTGCGCGCGGTCGGAACCGCCTGCGGGTCGAATCTGCTCGCAGTCGTGGTGCCGTGCCATCGAGTGGTGGGGGCGGATGGGAGGTTGGCAGGCTATCGCTGGGGCGTCGAGCGCAAACGCCAACTTCTTGAGATGGAAGGTGACGCGCGGAGTTGAACAGGTTGGCAGGCGAAGTGAAACGCGGTTGTTTCAGTCTCCCATCAAGCTGTAGAAAGACGCTGAATCCGCGCCTCGGTGCAGCAGAACAGACAATGACAGGGGCAGAAGACAGCGGCTCTACGCTCCTCCGCGCGCAGAGCCGCAGGCTCAGGATGGAGTGATGGTTGGAGTCGATGGTCGCTCGACACGCGTCTAAAATGGGTAAGAGGCGCTGCTGCGCCGGTGAAGGTTGCTGATCGATGAAACTGCGTCCCGTGATTCTGGTTCTCGTGATCCTGTGCGGGTTTTATTTTCTCTCCACGCGCTGGGTTCCCTCCGGCGCGCTGGCCGGGCTGGTGCATCGCTCGCCAGCCGTCATAGACGGCGCCACAACCTCGAACAGCTCCGGCCCGCTTGGCGATTTCTCGTTGACCGAAGCCCATGCCGCGCCGCAGTTTGACTCCGAAGAGCAGCAGAATATTGCGGTCTACAAGAAGGCGCTGCCGTCGGTGGTGAACATCACGAGCACCGAGGTGGTGTGCTGCGACTTCTTCCTGCAGCCGGTGCCGCAGCAGGGCCAGGGCTCGGGCTTCATCGTCGACAATCAGGGGCACATCCTCACCAACAATCACGTTGTCGACAATGCGCAGACCGTCGAAGTGACCTTGTGGAACAAGAAGAAATTCAAGGCCACGGTGCTGGGCGTGGACCATATTCACGATCTGGCGCTGCTGCAGATTCATGGGGCGCAGGACCTCCAGCCGGCGACGCTGGCGGACTCCACCAACCTTGTGGTGGGGCAGTTGGTGTACGCGATCGGCAATCCGTTTGGATTTTCGGGAACGATGACACGGGGCATCATCTCGGCCATTCGCTCGGTGCAGTTGCCGTCGGGCAATCGCATTGAGGACGCAATCCAGACGGACGCGTCGGTGAACCCGGGCAACTCCGGCGGCCCGCTGCTGGACTCGCACGGAAACGTGATTGGGATTACGACGGTGATTGCGTCGAACCCGAACGGAGGCGCGGACCAGTCAGCGGGCATTGGATTTGCGATTCCCATCTCAACGGCCAAGGCGGTGCTCGAAGACTTCATGCGCTATGGGCACACGCGGCGGCCGTCGCTGGACATCGTGACGCTGCCGATTGGGCCGGATGAGGCGGAGCAGATCGGCCTGCCTGCCGACTACGGCATCCTGATCGAGCGCGTGCTTCCGGGCGGAGCGGCAGCGCGCGCGGGGCTGCGCGGCGGCAACCAACTGGCCTACAAGGGCAACACTCAGGTGATGCTCGGCGGCGACCTGATTGTGGGCTGCGATGGCCAGGAGATTACGACGCCGCAGGACCTGTCCAACGCTCTGAACGCGCACCACGCGGGCGATACGGTGGTGCTCACGATCTATCGCGGGCAGCAGCGGATGAACGTGAAGGTCACGCTCTCGGACGCGAAGGAAGTGCTTAACGGCCAGCAGGCGTAGGGTTAAAGCCAGTGTGGTCGACGCCAGCGCAGCGGCGTGATCCCAGCGCAGCGGCGTGATTCTAGTGCAGTGTCTTGGGGATCACCGCGAACTGGAGCAGGATCTCGAAAGGAATGATATCGAGCGTGGCCTCGTGGGTGGCCTCGAGAACCACCGGGCAGGCGTGACCGGCGCGCTGCACCTGTAGCCAGCGGGCGGCGCAGACGCACCAGCGGTCGCCGGGCTTGAGACCAGGAAAGCCGTACTGCGGCAGCGGTGTGGAGAGGTCGTTGCCTAGCTCGGCGGACGCGGCGAGAAACTCCGCCGTGACGATGCAGCAGACGGTGTGCGTGCCCAGGTCGTCGGGGCCGGTGTTGCAGCAGCCGTCGCGATAGAAGCCAGTAACGGGGTCGTTGCCGCAGGTCTCCAGCGGCTGGCCAAGAACGTTCTTCTGGGTTGCGAGCTTTGGGCCAGTGTCCATGCAACGATTGTAGTCTTCGCGCGGCTACTTTGCCGTCATGGCCAGTTGCTGCTGATATTCCTCGTAGGGGCCCTTGTGGTCGGTGATGCGGAAGTCGGTGGGGCCGCCCTCGAAGTGCCATATGCGCGTTCCCGCTTCCTCGATGAGGTCCTGATCGTGGGTAACCAGGAAGACCGTCCCTTCGTACTTCTGGATGGCCTGGTTGAGCGCGTTGATGCTCTCGAGGTCGAGATGGTTGGTGGGCTCATCGAGCACCAGCACGTTGGGTTTGAGCAGCATGATCTTGCAGAAGAGCAGGCGCGCTGCTTCGCCGCCGGAGAGCGCGTCGGTCTTCTTGAGCCCCTCTTCGCCCTTGAACAGCATCTGCCCGAGGATGCCGCGGATGTCTTCTTTCACGGCCTTGGGGTCGTACTGGTGCAGCCAGTCCTGCGCCGTCATGCCAAGCTGGATGGAACCCTTGTGGTCCTGCGCAAAGTAGCCAATGGAGACCTCATGCCCCCATTTGACGGCGCCTGAGTCGATCGAGACGTCCTTCTCTTCGATGCCCGGAGCGTTGGCCAGCAGGGCCTTGAGCAGGGTCGTCTTGCCCTGGCCGTTGCGGCCGATCAGGACGACCTTCTCGCCGCGGCTGACCATTGCGGAGAAGTTGTGGATGACGTGCTCGGTCTTGCCGTCAAGCTGGGTGTAGCTCTTGTTGACGCCCTCGAACTCCAGGACGGTCTTGCCGGAGGGCCGCTCCATCTTGAATGCGATGTAGGGGCGGGCAATGTTCGAGCGTGCGAGTTCACTCGTGGCCAGCCGCTCGACCTCCTTCTTGCGCGAGTTTACCTGCGAGCTGCGCGTTCCGGCGGAGAAGCGGGCGATGAAGTCGTTGAGCTGCGCAATCTTCTTCTCGCGCTGTTCGTTCTGGCTCTCGATGCGGGTGCGGATACTGGTCTTCTGCAGAACCATGTCGTCGTAGCCGCCGTTGTAGGTGATGATCGTCTCGTAGTCGATGTCGGCGATGTGGGTGCAGACGTTGTTCAGGAAGTGACGATCGTGCGAGATGGTAATAACCGTCCCGTTGTAGCGGTTGAGGAAGTCCTGCAGCCAGTGGATCGATTCCAGATCGAGGTAGTTGGTGGGCTCGTCGAGCAGCAGCGCCTGGGGGTTGCCGAAGAGCGCCTGTGCGAGCAGCACGCGGACCTTCTGGCCGCCCTGGATCTCTGACATCTTGCGCTCGTGGAGTTCGTCGGGGATGTCGAGGCCCTGGAGCAGCACGGCGGCATTGGCCTCGGCCTCGTAGCCGTCCTCATCGCCGACGATACCCTCCAGTTCGCCGAGACGGGAGCCGTCGGCATCGGTCATCTCGGGCTTGGCGTAGATCAGTTCCCGCTCCTCCATGGCCGCCCACAGGGCCTTGTTGCCCATAATCACGGTATCGACCACGCGGTAGGCGTCAAACTCGTACTGGTCCTGCTTGAGGACACCGATCTTGCGGGGGCGCACGACCGTACCCTTCTGGGCGTCGATTTCCCCGGTTAAAACCTTCATAAAGGTAGACTTGCCGGCGCCATTAGGGCCGGTGAGGCCGTAGCGGCGGCCAGCCGTGAACGTCACTGAGACGTCTTCAAAGAGCAGCTTCGCGCCGTAGCGCATCGTTACATTCGAGACAGAGATCATCACTACCATTTTCTCACGTCCTGCGCAGACCTCGGGATCCTGCGCGAACGGTGAGCAATGTCTCTGTACAACCGATCAAACAGCGGTGCCGCAGTGCCATCGTCGCCATGAGCGGGGGCGTAAAGATTGCAAAGGCGTAAAGATTGCAAACTTGTCGGCATACAGGATATTCCCCCTGTATCGTCGATAAGCTTGTAGATTCTAGCTTCTGGGGCGATCGGCCTCGGTGCCCTGGGAGGGGGATTCGGTGGCGATGGCGACCTCGCAGTTGTGGCCCAGCCAGCGGTTCTGCTCGGTCCAGTGCAGGGTGAAGATGATGCTTCCGGTCTGATCGGCGGCAATGGGGATGTCGACGAAGCATCCGACACGGCCGAGGGAGTGGGCTTCGCGGTCGATCTTGGTGGCCCAGTTGTCCGTCGAATAGACCAGCGAGAACAGGTCGGAGTCTACGATGCGGAGGGTGCCGCCCTGCACAACTGCAACAATGGGGCGGCCGATCTTGTAGATGCCGAGATGGCGGTGGAAGGTGTGCTTGGCGCGGTCGGAGACGTAGCGTGCGTGGACCACGGAGATGCGGTCGAAGACCTTGCCGTCGGCCACGGAGCGGAGGAGTTTCAGATACTCGGCGTGGGCCCACACCAGGGGCTGTGCGGAGCCGGCGGAGCGCCCGAAGTACATTTCCTCGGAGGGTAGGTCCTCACGGTCCCATATCTGCTCGGGGAGCATGCCGCCGATCGAACTGAACTGTTCCATCGCTGTGATGTGGGCGTTGATCTCGCGCCCGGCTGCGAGTTCGTAGTGCGCTCGCTCGCCGGTGAGGATGGGCCACGCGCGGCCCTGTCCCCAGCCCATGTAGGGGCCGCCGTCCTTGCGCTGGCCGTAGCCGTCGTGGTTGTAGCGCCGCCAGCAGGGGCCATACGGAGTGTCAATCTTGAGAATGTGATCGACGACCTTGAGGGAGTCGACGATGAGCGGGTCGTCGGCGCGCCGTATGCCGTAGCGCACCAGTTCGAGGAAGCCGGGATCGATCACATCGCAGGACTCATAGTTGCATTGCTCGCCGGGTCCGCGGTTGGCAATGTGGATCATGCCGGGAGGAATCTTTTCGTTGTGGAAGGACTCGCCGACGGCTGGCGGGCGGATGCGCATGAAGTGGTGCGCAATGTCGGGGTGAAGGGTGCCGCGGGTGGTCGTGGTCCAACGCTCCAGGCGGATTTCAATCCAGTCGGCGAACTCTTCCAGAAAGAGGCCAACCTCCTCGGAGCCGTGGTGGCGCAGGATGTCCGCTGCGCAGATCAGTGCGGCGATGACGGCGGCCAGCGTGGACGGGCTGTAGCCCGCGTTCTCCTCCCAGCGCTCCTGCTGCGTGATGGGAGCGTAGCGGACCAGAAAAGCCGCGGCCGAGGTGACAAACGGGACCACGTCAAAGTTGCCCAGCCCCTCGATCTTCCACAGCCGCCACGCGAGCATGATGGGGAAGGCCACCTCGTCAAGCTGAATGCCGGACCAGTAGGGAACGCCGTTGATCCAGAAATTCTGCGCAAAGCCGCCGTCGGGATGCTGGGTGCAGGCCAGGTAGACAAGCGCTCCGCGAGCGGCTTCAATGCGTCCGCAGGCCAGCAGGGCGGTAGCGGACTGGACCATGTCGCGGGTCCAGACAAGATGGTAGCCGCCCAGGTCGTCGTCGGACTTCGATGCTCCCCAGGGGATGGACGCCGAGGCGATGAAGGCGCCCGGGTAGGTCTTGTCTTCGTGCGCGAGGATGACGGCGTGGGAGGCGCGCATGAGTTTCCCCTCGTCGGTGGAGAACTGCGCCAGCGCGGTGGGCGGGAGGGCGCGGTGCCACTCATTGATGAACCGAGCGCGGTGCTTGAGGTAGGGCACCGAGAGCGACTGCATCATGCTGGAGATGGCCGAGTGATGGCCGCGCCCCAGTGCGATGGCAATCGTGAACTCCCGGTGCCGGGACACATCGATCTCGCCCATCATGGCGATGTTGCCGTTGAGCGCCTGGCCGAAGTTCCAGGTCATGCGCAGGTGTTCGGAGAGGTCGGAGTACCCGTCGCTGGAGCCCACGTAGCCGCAACTGGAGCGCGTAAAACCGCAGTCCGCACCCAACGCGAGGGAGAACTCGTTCTTCCACGCGAGGACGCAGCGGTCTCCGGCAATGTCGATGGAGCGGGCCGAGTTGCCCGCGCCCCCGCCATCGAGATGCGGCGCGAGCAGTGCGTAACACTTCAATCGCGAGAGAATCGCCTCGTCGCCGGTGATCTTGACGTTCATCAGAACGACGGCGTGATGAGGGTCGGTGATGAACTCCTTGGTGACCTTGTAGCGCCCGCTGAGGTCGTGGCCGCAGACGCGGATAGCCAGCGCGTTGTCGTCGATGTAGTTGAAGTCGTAGGCGATGTCGCGCTTCTCTTCGTGGAAGAAGCTCTCCTCGTCGGTGAAGAGCAACTCCATG
The DNA here is from genome assembly GCA_027450185.1 of Granulicella sp. GTDB lineage: Bacteria > Acidobacteriota > Terriglobia > Terriglobales > Acidobacteriaceae > Granulicella. The sequence goes on from DAIDKF010000005.1 coordinate 64,460, forward strand.
TCGCGGGTCTGTGGATGGTCGATAGTGGGGTAGTAGATCTCGTTGAGCGTGCCGTGGGAGGCGGTGAACCAGATGCGCGTGGAGGCTGCGTACGCCGTGCCGACGGCATCCTTCTTGCTGGACGTCCAGCGGGGAGCAAGTCCGGGAGAGCCAAACGCCGGACCGTCGTCGTCCAGCCAGTAGTAGTTGCCGTTCGAAGCACTCATGAAGCTGTTAGACGTGGAATCCTGGCTGCAGGTACGCATGGCCGTGCTCTTCGTGCGTTATTCTCAACCAGACCGCACCGTGCGGCGCGCTGCCTGCATCCAAGGGTAGAGACTCAAACGCGGGGCAGAAGCTCCGCGAAACCTGTTGCTAAACCTATGAACGATAAAGGAGTAACTCCCGTGGCCTACGAACTTCCCCCCCTTCCCTATGACTACGCCGCTCTCGAGCCGACCATCGATGAGGCGACCATGAAGCTGCATCACGATAAGCATCACCAGGCCTATGTGACCAACCTGAATGGCGCAGTGGAGAAGCATCCCGAACTCGGCAGGAAGACGCCCGAGGAGTTGCTCGCGGATCTGGCCAGTGTGCCCGACGACGTGCGCGCCACCGTGCGCAACAACGGCGGCGGCCACGTGAATCACTCCATGTTCTGGCAGATCATGAAGCCCAGTGGCGGCGGCGACCCCACCGGCGACATCGCCGCGCAGATCACCAAAGACTTCGGCAGCTTTGCGGAGTTCAAGAAGCTCTTCGACGATGCTGCAACCAAGCAGTTCGGCTCGGGCTGGGGCTTCCTCGTATTCAAGGGTGGCAAGCTGGAGATTGTGACCAAGCCCAATCAGGACTCGCCGATCTCCGACGGGCTGTACCCGATCCTCGGCAACGATGTCTGGGAGCATGCGTACTATCTGAAGTACAACAATCGCCGCGCGGAGTACCTCGGCGCATGGTGGAGCGTCGTGAATTGGGACGAGGTAAACAAGCGCTTCGCCCACGCGAAGAAGTAGTTCGCCATTATGGCTGCCCGTGGGTGGCCCTTTGTGCTGCGGATCGTCCATCTTTCCGGGACGAACGGCCGCGCCGCGATCAGTCCGGATCTTGCGTTCGCCTTGAACGGAAGCTGCAACGCAAAAGCCCTCCGCGTGGAGGGCTTTTGCGTTGCAGTTGGTGTGGGGTTTAGACGAGGACGCTGCCGCCGCGCGTTCCCTTGGGGCGGCGGTTGACGGCCAGAATCTTCTTGCGCATGCGCAGCGACTTCGGCGTGACCTCCACCAGTTCGTCGTCGGCGATGAACTCGATGGATTGCTCCAGTGTGAGGCTCTTGAACGGGACCAGCCGGACGGCGTCGTCGGCGCTCGATGCACGCATGTTGGTGAGCTTCTTTTCACGCACGCAGTTTACGTCCAGATCGTTGTCGCGCGAGTGCTCGCCGATGATCATGCCCTCGTAGACCTCGACGCCGTCTCCGAGGAAGAGGATGCCACGGTCCTGAATGCCGTCGAGAGCGTAGAGTGTGGTGACGCCCTGGCGATCGGAGATGAGAGCGCCGGAGGGACGCTGCGGAATCTCGCCCTGGTAGGGGATGTACTCGCCGGCGATGGAGTTCATCACAATGGTGCCGCGCGTCTCGGTGAGCATCTCGTTGCGCAGGCCGATCAGGCCTCTGGACGGGACTTTAAACTCCATCCTTACGCGGCCCGATCCGTGATTGGCCATCTTCACCATCTCGCCCTTTCTGGGGCCCAGGCGCTCGATGACCGTGCCGACGAAGTTCTCCGGGATGTCGATGGTGAGGATCTCGGAGGGTTCCATGAGCTGATCGTCTATGCGCTTGGTCACGATGGTCGGGCGCGAGACCATCAGCTCGAAGCCTTCGCGGCGCATCATCTCAATGAGCACGGAGAGCTGGAGTTCGCCACGGCCGAGCACCTTGAAGCTGTCCGGCGTGCCCGTGTCTTCGACGCGGATGGAGACGTTGGTGAGGAGTTCCTTTTCAAGGCGCTCCTTGATGTTGCGCGAGGTGACCAGCTTGCCTTCGCGGCCGGCAAACGGCCCGTTGTTGACCGAGAACACGATGGCGATGGTGGGCTCGTCGATGTGGATCAGCGGCAGCGGCTTGGGGTTTTCGAGCGCGCAGAAGCTCTCGCCGATCGTGATGCCGGGTATGCCGGCGACCGCGACGATATCGCCCACCTCGGTCTCCGTGGTGTCTTCGCGTTTCAGCCCGTGGAAGGTAAAGAGCTTGGTGACTTTAACCGGCTGCAGGCTGCCGTCCAGCCGCGAAAGGTTCACCTCCTGGCCGGTCTTCAGCGTGCCGTTGAAGACGCGGCAGATAGCCAGGCGGCCAAGATAGTCGGAGTAATCGAGGTTGGTGACCAGCACCTGGAGGTCGCCGTCGGACGTGCCGGCAGCGGCGGGAATGGTCTTGAAGATCAGCTCGAAGAGCGGTTGCAGATTGGTGCCCGGAACAGCGATGTCCAGCGTGGCGGTGCCAGCCTTGCCGTTGGTGTAGATGACGGGAAAGTCAAGCACGGACTCGTCGGCGTCGAGGTCGATGAAGAGGTCATAGACCTCATTGAGCACCTCCTGCACGCGCGCGTCGGGGCGGTCGATCTTGTTGATGACCACGATGGGCGTCAGCTTGGCTTCGAGGGCCTTGGAGAGCACGTAGCGGGTCTGCGGCAGCGGGCCTTCCGAGGCGTCTACCAGCAGCAGGATGCCGTCCACCATCTTGAGCGCGCGCTCGACTTCGCCGCCGAAGTCGGCGTGGCCCGGCGTGTCGACGATGTTGATCTTCGAGTCGTGATACTGGATGGCCGTGTTCTTGGCCAGGATCGTGATGCCGCGCTCTTTTTCCAGGTCGTTGGAGTCCATGACGCGCTCGGCGACGGCCTCGTTGGCACGGAAGGTGCCCGACTGGCGCAGCATGGCGTCAACCAGCGTGGTCTTGCCGTGGTCGACGTGGGCGATGATGGCGATATTGCGAATGGCTTGGGCGGTCGTAGGGGTGCTCACTGCGTAAGGCTTCCTGTTCTGAAACAAATTGTTGAGGAGCGCGGGAGAAGGCGAATCGGCCACGCGCGTCGTGAAAGATCACTGGACGCGCGCGAACCTTCGATAGTTCGGAAAAGCGGAGAAAGCGCGTCTCTTCCAGTCTACCGCATTGCGACGGCGGTGGTGACAGAACGTACGACTTTTGCAGGAGCGGTGACGGGCATCCGGCGCACGATGGCGAGCGCCGCCTGCAGCTTTTGCCACTCTGCTGGCCGGTTGCGAAGGGCGTCCTTGGCCCTGGGGTCCAGGTAGAACCGGTTAATGTCGGCGAGCAGCGCGGGGTTGAGCTGGGCATTCCTGTTGCTGGCAAGCTGCTCGATCAGTTGAGCGTAGGTCTGGTCGGCGAGCGGGTACTCGCCCTGCGCGGTAGGTGCGCCGGTGTCGAAGTCGATCTGAGCCAGGGCTGGCGGATCGGTGGGCGCCTCCGCGGTGATGAGCAGAACTTCGGCACGATAGGCGTTCTCCACCGCGTTGAAGCTGGCCAGATAGCGGGTCTGCTGATCGCTGTTGGGCAGGTGCAGTTTGAGCGCGCTGAACGGACCAACCTTGGGGACTATGGCCAGGAAGAACGCCACGACGCGATCGCCAAAGGTGGGATGCATATGCTTCTTGCCGTATTGCTTTTCGAAGTCGGTGCGGCGCAGGCGATAGATGAACTCGCGCTTGGCGAAGCTTGGATTTGCGTGTTTGATCTGCTTGCTGTAACCGGCCAGAGCCACCCGGGTCATCCTCGGGATCAGCTTGGACACGGAGTAGCGATAGGAGGCGATGGAGAGATCTTCGTCCCTGAGAATGTCCCCGACGGGCAGGCCGTAGGTCTCCTCGAAGGCGCGATTCATGAGCGGTTCGGCAACCTGGAAGCCGATGAAGTTGCGGTAGTTGTCCTGCGAGTACGCTCCGTGTGCCACCTCTACGACGTCGAAGCCAAACTCGTTGCGGAGGTGCGCGGTCTCGTTGTCAAAGTAAGTGACGCGGCTGCCAAAGCGGCTGCGCAGGTTGGGGTACTCCTCGCCGGTGATGATGTTTACGGTGACATGGCCGATGGTGTCGCCGTAGTAGTGGGCCAGCGCTCCGAGCGCAAAGGCATACTCGTCGGGCGTGGTGGAGTCGCGCAGCAGCGCGTCGACGAAGTCCCCTGAGCGGACGTAATGCATGAGGTTGGAAAACTCGCGGGAGCCGAACGGATAGTAGCCCATATCCTGAATCACCGAGCCGCCATAGGCGTAAGCGTGGCACTCGGTGATCTGGTCCGGGGTGAGGCCCGGATAACGCTTTTGCAGCAGGGGAAGAAGGTACTGCGGCCACGCCATGTCGACCACCTCTTCGTGCGAGAGCAGCGAGTAGGCACGGGCGGAAACAAGCGTCGCGAGCATAAGACTGGCGGCCAGCAGGAGGCGGATTGTGGTTCGCGGCATGCGCAGCAGATTCACGGGATAGTACGCTACTTTCTCAATAAGGCCGACGGGTGCAGCCGAAGCTGTTCCGGTGCATGACGAAGGATATTCGATTGGATGCAAAAGCGGGCTGCGGAGCCATCCCCTATACTGAAAGCTCCATGGATGACATCCTGCCAGAATCCACGCGTCCATCCAAGGGTGCGAAGGCGTGGAGCTATCAATTGGATCGAGCGTTCGACGAAATGTTCGCCGGCGAGAACGAGTTGCGCGATCACTATCGGCCGCTGCTGGAGCACTTCGCCGAACTGCCGCAGGATGAAGTGCGCCGCCGCAAGCAGGCTGCCGACCTGAGCTTCCTGAACCAGGGGATCACGTTCACCGTCTATGGCCGCGAAGAGGGTACGGAGAAGATCTTCCCATACGATCTGCTGCCGCGCATCATCACCAGCGCCGAGTGGGCCAGGGTGGAGCGCGGCCTGACGCAGCGCATCACGGCGCTGAATCTTTTTCTGCGCGACATCTATAACGAAGGCCGCATTCTGAAAGACGGCATCGTGCCGCGCGAGATCGTCTACTCCTGCCAGCACTTCCGCCGCCAGATGAGCGGCCTGCAGGTGCCGCGCAATGTGTACATCGCCGTGTGCGGGTCAGACCTGATCCGCATGGAGAACGGCGAGTTTGTGGTGCTCGAAGACAACCTGCGCGTGCCCTCCGGCGTCAGCTACATGCTCACCAACCGGCGCGTGATGAAGCGCATCTTCCCGCAGCTCTTCCGCAACTACAACGTGAAGCCCATCGAGCAGTACACGCAACTGCTGCTGGGAACGCTGCGTTCGCTCGCACCGGAGGGTAGGCCGGAGCCGAACATCGTGCTGCTCTCGCCGGGCGTCTTCAACTCCGCGTACTTCGAGCACGCCTACCTCGCTCGGCAGATGGGCATTGAACTGGTGGAGGGCCGCGACCTCGTCGTGCATGACAACGTCTGCTACATGCGCACGACCAGCGGTCTACGGCGCGTGGACGTGATCTACCGCCGTGTCGACGACGACTTCATTGATCCCCTGTCGTTCCGGCCGGATTCGATTCTGGGCGCCGCGGGACTGTTCAATGCGTACCGCGCCGGTAATGTGACGCTGGCCAACGCTTTCGGCACTGGCGTTGCAGACGACAAGGCGCTGTATGCGTATGTGCCCGCGATCATTCGCTATTACCTCAACGAAGATCCGGTGCTGAACAACGTCGAGACGTTCCTGTGTACGCGCGAGAAGGAGCGCAACTACGTGCTCGCGAACCTGGACAAGCTGGTGGTGAAGGCTGTCGGCGAATCGGGAGGCTACGGCATGTTGATCGGCACGCAGTCCACGCCGAAGGAGCGCGAGTCCTTCGCCGAGAAGATCAAGGCCAACCCGCGCAACTACATCGCGCAGCCGACGATCAGCTTCTCACGAGCTCCATGTTTAATTGGGGATGAGTTGGAGCCGCGCCACGTCGATCTGCGCCCCTACGTCCTCTATGGCGACAAGGTGACGATCGTTCCGGGCGGGCTCACGCGCGTTGCTCTCACGCGCGGCTCGCTGGTCGTGAACAGTTCGCAGGGCGGCGGCTCGAAGGATACGTGGGTGTTGAGTTAGTGGGGGTGCGGGAATGATACGGATCAGCGGACGTTGTCGAGATGCGATGCGGCGGTGGCTGCTTTCCTGCTCGCTGGCAGTGATGATGGTGATGGCTGCCCGCGCGCAACGCCTCGTGCTCATCGATCAGGACGGCTCAGGCCCGGGCGGGTCCAATCAGATGGCGATGATGGTGCTGCTGCAATCGCCGCAGGTCAGGGTGCTCGGCATCACGATGGTCAGCGGCAACGCGTGGGAGCCGGAAGAGGTGGCGCACACGCTGCGCATGCTCGAACTGATTCATCGCACCGACGTGCCGGTGGTGCCGGGAGCTGTCTTCCCGCTGCTGCACACTGAGGCGGAGGCCATGCACGCTCGCGCCGCCGAGGGCGCCTTTCCCTGGTATGGAGCCTGGGGCGATCTCTCCGCGCATACCAGTGCACAGCCCTATCATGGGCCGTTCGTGATTCCGCCGCTGGCCGAGGGCGAGCCCACTACAAAGCCGCTCGCTGAAGACGCAGCGCACTTTCTCGTTCGCCAGGTCCGTGCGCATCCACATCAGGTGACGATCTACGCTGCGGGACCGCTGACCAATATCGCGTTGGCGATTTCGATTGATCCGAAGTTTGCCGAGCTAACGCAGGGTATTGTCATCATGGGCGGAAGCCTGAACCCGCATACCGATGATCCGGAGTTTGCAACGCATCCGCGCCACGAGTTCAACTTCTGGTTCGATCCCGAAGCCGCACACATTACGTTCTGGGCGAAGTGGCCGCGCATCACGTTGACCGACGTCGACATCTCCGTGAAGACGCGCTTCACGCCGGAGATGATGCACGAGATTGCGCAGTCGAACTCTCCTGCCGCGCAGTATATTGCGCAATACACGCATGAGTTTTATTACCTGTGGGATGAGCTCGCCGCCGCTGCGTGGATCGACCCGAAGATCATCACGAAGGAGCAGGTGCTGTACGTGGATGTCGATACGTCGCGCGGGCCGGACTACGGCGACACTCTCACCTGGACAGCATCGAACAAGCCCACCCTCGACGGGCCGGAGGGTGCGATGCAGCCCGTGCATGTGCAGGAGGATCTCGACGTAGCGCGATTTGACCGCATGTTTATTGACTTAATGAAGTCAGGCCCTGTGGCGCCTTAGCCAATAGTGGAAGTCGGTGTACAGTGAAGATTAACCAGCAAGAAAAATTCAGCAAAGGAACCGACCGAATGCTCTCACGCGTCGCCGATTCACTGTACTGGATGAGCCGCTATCTGGAGCGCGCCGAGCACGCGACGCGCCTGCTGGACGTCAACCTGAATCTGATGCTGGATGAAAGCGCGACGAGCTCCGATCATCGCTGGCTGCGCATGCTGCATGCGATGGGCAATCCCATGCGGCTGAGGTGGAACGGCGATCCGTATGAACTGGCGCGCACGCTGACCTTCGATACATCGAATAAGTCTTCGGTGGTGTCCTGCATTATTGCTGCACGCGAGAACGCGCGGCAGGTGCGCGAGCAGATCTCGACCGAGCAATGGCAGAAGCTGAACTCGTTGTACCTTGAGGTGACGCGCCCGGAGGTTAAGCAGGCGATGCAGGTGGACGCGGCCGCCGGCTCGACCGCCGAGCCAACCGCATTTTTGCAGAACGTGATGGAGGCGGTGCACCAGTTTCAGGGTGTTACCGATTCGACGATGTCGCATGGCGAGGGCTGGCAGTTTATTCAGGTGGGGCGATACCTGGAGCGCGCGTCCGCGACGCGGCTGCTGTTGGAGGCCTATCACGCGGATGTGTGGGCGCATCCGGACCGCGTCCCCGAAGGCAATGAGTATCTGGATTGGATGGGGTTGCTGCGTTCGGCAACGGCCTTCGAGGCGTATTGCAAGGTCTACACGGCGGATCTTACGGCGGAGAGAATTTTGGAGTTCCTGTTGCTGGATGCGGAGTTTCCGCACTCGCTGCGCTTCTCGATTGACAGCATGAAGTGTGCTCTGCAAGCGATCCAGGAAAAGTCGGGCAAGACGCGCGCCGATGAACTCAACCGCATCTCTGGCAGACTCAGCGCGTCGCTGGGGTTCGCCAGCGTCGACGAGATTCTCATGGGCGATCTCGTCGCCTATCTGCGCGGCATTCAACGCCAGTGCCAGGCGATCCATCAGACCATGTATAACCTGTACGTGGACTATCCGATTCAAGCAGCGCTGGCGGGCTAACGCCAGCACCAGGACATGCAATCACAATGCTGAAGGCAATGACTCAATCGCAGGAGGGACCGATGTATTATTCGATCCGCCATCTGACAAAGTTTCTGTACAAGACGCCGGTCAGCGAAAGCATGATGGAGACGCGCATGCACCCGCGCTCGGATGCGCAGCAGCGTTGTCTGACGTTTCATCTCTCGGTGAGTCCGCGCTGCCGCGTGTTCAGTCATCGCGACCACCTTGCGAATCATGTGCATCACTTCGATATTCCAGGGCAGCATGGCCAGTTGGTGATCGTGGCCGAGTCGCTGGTGGAGATGGCCTCGCACGCGGAGGTGCCGGAGTCGCTGCCGCCGGGATCATGGGACGAGCTCGATCGGCTGGTGCATGAGGGCGACTTCTGGGAGATGCTGCTGCCGAGCGAGTTTGCGCGCTTCGCGCCGGAGCTCGAAGCTCTGGGCAGGCACTTGGGAGTGCGCCGCAGCGGTGATCCGTTGAGCGCTGTGCACAAGCTGAATGCGCAGATCTATGAGTACTTCGACTACAAGCCGAAGTCCACAAGAGTAGACTCGCCGATTGAGCTCGCGCTCACCAGCAAGGCCGGCGTCTGCCAGGATTTTTCGCACGTGATGATCTCGCTCGTGCGCTCGAAGCTGGAGATTCCGTGCCGCTATGTGAGCGGCTATCTCTACCACGGCGACGCGGACAAGGACCGCTCGGAGAGCTCGGCGACACACGCGTGGGTGGAGGCGTTTCTGCCAGAGCTCGGCTGGGTGGGCTTCGATCCAACCAACAACCTGGTGGCTGGCGACCGCCATATTCGCACTGCCATCGGCCGCGACTACTCGGATGTTCCGCCCACGCATGGCGTCTATCGCGGGCGCACCAGGAGCGAGTTGACGGTCGCGGTTCGCGTGGAGCCGAGCGAGGGCACGCCGCCGTTGGACCGCGAACTGCCCGTGCCGGAAGACTGGTCCATGCTGGTGGAGAAGGCGCAGGCCATGCCCGAGCAGCCGCCGCCGATGACGCGTCATCAACAGCAGGCGCAGCAGCAGCAGACCCGCTGAACGCAAGGCCTGGCCTTGATGCCTACAGGTTCAACTTCTTGAAGATGCGCTCGGGGATAGCGCGAATCACGGCCATGATGATGCGCCAGATGCCCGGCACATAGACCACATCCGGGCCGGCCGCTTTTTCGTTTCTGCTTTTCTTTCCATCGATCACCTTGATGAGCGTTGCAGCGACGTCCTCGACGTCCGCGAACTTTGCGCTGCCCTTCATGTTCTCGGTCATCGCAGTGCGCACCGGGCCGGGTTTGATGGTCATCACTCGCACGCCTTCGCGGTCGATGCGATTGCGCAGGCCGTCGACGAACGCTGTAAGCCCGGCCTTCGAGCTGCCGTACACGTAGTTTGATTTGCGTCCGCGCTCGCCAGCCACCGACGACAGCACGGCCAGCGTTCCGGCGTGGCGCTGTGTCATATAGTTTGCCAGCCACGTAAGCAGGCTTACCGGAGCGGTGAAATTGGTATGCAGAATCTGGTTGGCAGCAGCGAAGTTGCGCTCGGCCTGTTGCTGGTCGCCCAGCACGCCAAGCGCGAAGAACGCGACGTCGAGGCCGCCCAGCGCATTGATGGCGTGTGCCAGCATCTCAGTATGCGCTGCGGTGTCGTCGAGGTTCGTAACCACAGTGTCCACCTGCGAAGCGCCGCGCGTGTGCGCGTCGGCGGCCACTGCCGCTAGGCGGTCGGCGTTGCGCGCGACCAGGTACAGACTGTCGCCGCGCGCGGACCACAGGCGAATGCACGCCTCCGCAATGCCAGAGGTTGCGCCCAGCACGAGGATGCGTTTCGGTGCATGCTGCCCCGCACCTGGAGTGCGTTCGGTGCGCAGAGCGAGCGGCTGCTCAGGGTTCGGTGCCGTACTCATCGGCCACCTCCGCGAACGCCAAGCTGGCCACCCACCACTCGCTCCCAGAAGCCCGAGGTCAACGCCGGATCCTTGTAGCGCGCAAAGCGCTCCCACTGCGGGTAGAAGGCCTGAAACTGTGTGCTGGTCATGCGTGCGTCCTTGGCCGGATACAGACGTCCGCCAAACTCGTGCGTCATTTCGGCAAGGCGATCGAAGAGCGCAAAGCTCTTCTCGGGCTTGATCGGAAAATCGAGCGCCAGCGTAATGCCGGGCTTCGGAAAGCTCATCATGCCTGGCGATGGAACATCGCCAAACGCCTTGAGCACCGCGAGAAAACTCGCCAGGCCGGACTTTGCAACGGCTTGCAGAATGGCCACCGTGCCCTCGCGCGCGTGCTCCCACGGAATCGCATATTGAAATTGCAGCAGGCCGCGCTTGCCGTACATCTTGTTCCACTTCAGCACGGCGTCGAGCGGATAGAAAAACGGCTCGTAGTCCGGCTGCGTGCTCACGCGTTTCTTCATCTGCTTATTGAAGAAGAGTGCGTTGAAGGCTCCCACGGTGAACCCGTTGAGCGCAAAGCCTGGCAGCTCCATCGGAAAAACAAGCTTTGGTTTCGGCGAAGGCTTCAGCGGCGCTGGCGCCTGCGAGTGATCGCCCTGCATGAAGATGCCCCGGCAGAAATTTTTGCCCGTCGAGGTTACATCGACCCAGCTCACGGTGTACTCGTTGTGCTCGGCCTGCCGCGTCAGTTCGAGAAACTCTTCGATGCCGTGGAACTGAATTCCCTGGTAGTCGATCTTGCGGCTGACGATCGGTTTGAGCCGCAACTGCGCCCACGTGATCACTCCCGTCAGTCCCAGCCCGCCGATGCTGGCGGCATAATAATCCGAGTTCTCAAGAGGTGTGCAGAAGAGGCGGCGGCCATCGGAGCGGACCAGTTCGAACTGCGTCACGTGGCACCCGAAGGTACCGGCGTGGTGGTGGTTCTTGCCGTGGATGTCGTTGGCGATAGCGCCGCCCAGCGTGACGTATTTGGTGCCCGGCGTGACGGGAAGGAAGTAGCCCCGCGGTACGGCGAAGTCGAGGATCTGCGCCAGCGTAATGCCGGCCTCGGCGGTCAGCAGGCCGGTGGCTGCATCGAAGGCCAGCAGGCGGTTCATCTGCGTCGTATCCAGCAGCGTCCCGTCCTTGAGCAGGCAGACGTCGCCGTAGCTGCGGCCCATGCCCACGGCCAGCGCGCCGTGATGCACGCCGTCGATGGCGCGCGGAAAATCTCCCTGCCAGTGCAGGTGTTTCAGCTCCGCCTGGTACACGGGATAGCGGCCCCACGATTCGAAGGGCGGTGGTCCGGCAGCCTTGTCGGCATCTGTGCCCGGCTGCTGTGGATTGAAGTCAAGCTCTGCGGAGGAGGGCATACATCTAGGATAGCCGATGCCCCGCCCTCATCTCGCAGAAACGTGATCAGTGGCCGTCGGGCCGAGCGGTATTCAGTGTCTGAAAGACGCTGTCGAAGTTCCCGCTCTCGGCGGCAAAGCGAAGCCCGCGCACCCTCTCCACGCAGATCTCCTGCGGCGTGGGCTGCGTCTTCAGCAACTCCATCGTCTCCGCAAGATAGTCCTTCAAGGGCATCGCGCGCGGATCCTCGGCGCCATCCATCAGATCCGTCTGCACATAGGGCGGAATCAGTTCCAGAACTTCGGTGGAGGTCTTCCGTAGCTGGTGCCGCAGCGAGATCGTGTAGGAGTGGATGGCAGCTTTCGTTGCGTCGTAGGTGGGCGTTTGAGCCAGCGGAACAAACGCCAGTCCGGAGGTCACGTTGATGATCGTCGAATGGGTCTGCTTACGCAGCAACGGCAGCAGTGCTGCCGTCAGGCGGATGGGGCCGAGCAGGTTCGTGCTGACGATGGCTTCGGCGTCGGCAAGGTCGTGCTGCTGCGCAAGAAGATCTTCAGGCCGCATGATGCCGGCGTTGTTGATCAGCACGTTGAGGGTGGGAAACTCCGAGGCCACGCGGGTGGCAAAGGAGCGAATGGCCATCCGGTCTTCGATGTCCAGCGTGAGGAACTTCATACCGGGGTTGGCGGCAACGGTCGCCTCCAACGCGGCCTTGCGGCGACCGGCGATGATGACCTGATTGCCCAATGCATGCAGCGCTTCTGCAAGGCCGCGGCCGATGCCCGAGCCGCCGCCAGTGATGAGAATGGTGTTACCCGTGATGTTCATGGATATTGGACGCGCCGGAGCATGCGCAAGGCTCCGGCTTTTCGTGAGCCTATCCCAATACCGCACAGCTTCATCGGCACATGCGGTTGAGTTCCGCTTCGGGCTCTGTCGCATCCGGTGTATTCACCTTGTGAGCGCTTGCGGTGAGTTCCATCAGTAGCCCGCCTCCGGGGTAGGCGATCTTCGGATCGATGCTGTAGGCGGGGTCGGACTCGGCCTGCGCCAGCGTGACGAACTGGAAGCCGCGTCGTCGCAACAGCGCGATCAGGTCGGGCAGCATCCTTGCGTCGAACGCTCCTACGTGCAGCAGCAGCACGTAGGGAATGTCGCGGCCATAGAGCCGCTGCGAGAGCGTGCGCGAGTAGGTGATGTACTCGTCGGCAGTGGCCAGATAGCTGTCGTGGAGAGAGGCGATTGCCGTCTCATCATCGCGGATGGCGCAGCGCGCGTACGCGTCGTTCCACATGTAGTCGCCGAAGTCCAGCGTGACCTCGGCAATCTTATAGTGATGGGCGAAGAGGTAGTTGCGCACCGCTTCTCGCTTGTCGAGCGTGTTGCCCTCTTCGAGGTAAGGGTAGCGGAACCAGTGCCAGTCGCCGTGCGGATCGACCTTCTTGAGCAGCGGCTCGTTCTCGGCGATGTTGGCGATGTACTTTTTCGCGGATGCGGTGTCGAGCGCTGGGTGCGACCATGTGTGGCTGCCCAGCGCGTTGCCGGAGGCGATCCACTCCTGGAGAAGCTCGGCCTGGTAGGGATACTCCGCCACGCGGAAGCCGTTGACGAAGCCGTAGACCGGCGGAAGTTGTTCGGCCTTCAGCGTCTTGAGAATGGAGCGGATGGGCTCGGGGCGAAACTCGCCCGGCGGCAGTGGGCCGTGCGCGGGCAGGTCGTCGAAGGTGATGGCGACTTGCAGTGGAGACGGCTGCGGGGCCGGCCCGGTGCTCTGCGCCGCCAGCGGGGAGTGGACGCAGAGGATCAGCACTGCGAGAGCTGGGAGGATCGTTGGGCGGGACGCCGGGAGGGGTACTGCCGGACGAGCAAATTTCATGGAGACAGTGTAGCGTCCAGCGGAGCGTGGACGTGCATCGCAAAACCGTGTTGAGAGTGTCGTTTTGCAACCCAGAATTGCGTTGAGAGGTACACGAAAAACACAAGAGACGCGGCATTTCGCCGCGTCTCTTGTGTTTTTGCGGAGGTTATTTACGCGGTCGCGCGGGCCTTCTTGGCGGCTTCGAGTGCGCTCTTGGCCGAGACGGTGAGCGCAGCGAAACCGGCGGCGTCGTTGGCGGCGATGTCGGAGAGGATCTTGCGATCAAGGCCGATGCCCGCCTTCTTGAGGCCGTTGATGAAGGTGGAGTAGCTCATTCCATTGAGCTTACAGGCGGCGTTGATGCGCACGATCCAGAGCGAACGGAACTGGCGCTTTTTCTGCTTGCGGCCGATGTAGGCAAACTTGAGTCCGCGCTCGACGGCCTCCTGGGCTGCCTGGTAAAGCTTTGATTTGGTGAGGAAATAGCCGCTGGCGCGCTTGAGAATCTTCTTGCGGCGATCGTTGCGTTTGGTACTCCGTTTGACACGGGGCATGGTCTAACTCCTTTTGCGTGTATCGGTTAAGCGGCTGGAGGTAAGGTGGGCCTCTTCACTCGCTGGCTGTTTCGAATCTCAGTGGATTTACTGTGTAAATCCAGGGGCCTGTACGCTTTGCGGCCCATCGCAATTCTTCCAATTTGGGGTTGAAAGGCTTATGGCTCGACTCGAATAACTTGCTTGTTGTCTACGGTTTAGGCGTAGGGCAACATGCGTGCGACCTTCGGGGTATCCTGCGTCGAAACCAACACGATGCGGCCCAGTTTGGACTTGGTCTGATTGGATTTCGAGGTAAGGATGTGGCGCATCTTCGTCTGACCGCGCTTGAACTTACCGGAGGCGGTCTTCTTGAAGCGCTTGGCTGCGCCCGAGTGGGTTTTTAGCTTTGGCATGGTGATTCCTGATGGAAGCGTGCTATTTGGACAACGTCATTCAGAATAGCATGTTTTCCGGGAAATGCGTGATTTTGGTGTCGGTCTCAACGCAATATTGGGCTGCAATTCGACACTCTCAGCACGATTCTCGGCTGCGCTAGCGCGAAATTGCCGCTGTGGAGCGTTCGTGCGGCTGGGCGATGCGAACCGAGGCCATGCCGGCGGCGGTGGCGGACTGGATGCCGATGTCGGCGTCCTCGAAGACGAGGCAGTGTTGAGGGGCGACGCCGAGACGGGAGGCGGCGAGGAGGTAGGGGTCAGGGGCAGGCTTGGAGTGCTGATAATCGCCGGCGCAGACCAGGGTGTCGAAGAGGGGGAGGAGATCGAGGGCTTCGAGGGAGCGGACGACGGACTCGCGGGTGCTGCCGGAGACGACGGCGAGGGGGATGTTGCCGTGCTGAAGGTGAATCTGCTCGAGGATCTCGGGGACGGGCTGAATCTCGTGGAGTCGCTCGTAGTAGAGGCTCTCCTTGCGGTGGGCGAACTCGTCGAGGGGGATGGAGAGGCCATCACGGCGGTTGAGTTCGGCGACGATGGCGTCGACGGGGCGACCGCCCCAGGCATAGAAGAGCTCCTCGGTGAAGGAGGTGCAGCCGTACTCCTTGAGGGCCTGGGTCCAGGCGATGAAGTGGATGGGCATGGAGTCGGCGATGGTGCCGTCGCAATCGAAGAGGTAGGCCTTGAAGTCGCCTTCAGGGAGGGTAAGGGTCATGGGTCCAGTTTACCTGGTGGGGGATGGGCCCCCTCATCCTGCTCGGGACGGTGGGATTGCCATGAGCGCGGTGCAGGGTGGCGGGCGAGATGACGATAACTTCATCTCGTCAGGGCTGAACAGATCGCAGCGTGGGCCGATAACCCTTGTGGAGGTAATTCCAATGAATTTGCAAGCTATCAATACCGCTGCCCACACCGCCATGCTGGCCGAGATGCAGAAGGCTGCTCCGGCAGCCCCGGCATCGTCTTCGTCGTCCACATCGTCTTCAGCCTCGGCTTCAACTCCCACGGATACGGTTTCGCTAAGCCATAGGGCAACAGCGGGAACGGCGGCAACGGCGAGCGTTGATGTGGATCACGATGGGGATTCGCACTAAACGGCTGGGTGCGCTTACTCTCATCGTGTCCGAGGGCAAGAGGGGGGTGAGCGCCGGTGGCTCGGCCTCAGAGTGCCGACGAACCTCTGTCTTTCTGTGGAGGCCGAGGCTCAGGACCCGTTCGGCGGGATGCGAGGAGGCGTACAGGCCTCGCTCTAATGCCGGGAGGCCAGGGCACGGAGGAATTGGGCGCTATCCATGTGGTACTTGAAGGCCTTGCGGCCGTTGATGAAGACTACGGGAACCTCGTCGTTGTACCTCTGGCGGAGCTCCGGGTCGGTGTCGATGTCGATGACGCTCCAGCGGAAGGCGGCTTCGCTCTCCAGATGCGCGAGGGTGTCCTTGACGACGTCGCAGAGGTGGCACCCGACCCGGGAGTAGACGATGACTTCATGCATAGCAAGATTGTAACGAGGGGCCGGGTGTGGGTGCGGCCGGAACCCACACCCGGCCCATGAAGCCGAAGCCGTTATGAATGCATGACGATGAGCCATCATGCATTCATGGCGACGCCGTCATGCGTGGAGCGCTCGGCGGGTGAGCCTGGCACCCGGATGGTGGGGGCGAGCGTGGGTTAGTCTTCTGCGTCGTCGGGGGCGGGGCGGTGTGCGCCAGCGGTGATCTTTTCGGTAAGGGCGGAGGGGACGAAGTCGTAGTGGTCCATCTCCATGCGGTAGCTGCCCTGGCCGTGGGTCATGGAGGTTAAGGTAGTGCCGTAGGTGAGCATCTCTGCGAGGGGAACCTGCGCGCTGACGATAGCTCGGCGGCCCTGGGTGTCCATGCCCTGGACGCGGCCGCGGCGGCTGTTGAGGTCGCCGACGACCGCTCCGGCGGTGTCATCGGGGATGTCGATCTCTACGCGCATGATGGGTTCGAGGAGCGCGGGCTTCGCGGTTTCCATGCAGGCGCGGAAGGCGAGCCGGCCGGCGATCTTGAAGGCCATTTCGCTGGAGTCGACGTCGTGATAGCTGCCGTCCTGGACGGTGGCGCGGAAGTCCACCATGGGGTAGCCGGCGAGGTGGCCGCGGACGGCGGTTTCGAGGATGCCCTTCTCGATGGCGGGGACGAACTGGCGGGGGATGGCGCCGCCGAAGATGTCGTTGACGAACTCGAAGCCGGTGCCGCGGGGGAGAGGCTCAAGGCGAATCTTGCAGTCGCCGAACTGGCCGTGTCCTCCGCTTTGCTTCTTGTGGCGGCCGTGGCCGGAGGCGGCGGCGCGGATGGTCTCGCGGTAGGGGACCTTGGGGGATTTGAGCGTGACTTCGGTGTGGTAGCGGCGGCGGAGCCTGGAGACGACGGACTCGATGTGGAGCTGGCCGGCGCCGGCGAGGAGGAAGTCGTTGGTCTGGGGGTCGCGGTAGAAGCGAAGGAGGAGATCCTCTTCCATGAGCTTGTGGAGGGCGGGGGCGAGCTTGTCTTCGTCGGCGCGGGATTTGGGCTCGATGGCGTAGGTCATGGCAGGCTCCGGGGTGGGGAGCGGGTCGATGCGGAGGTCCTGGCCGCGCGCGCCGAGGGTGTCTCCGGTTTGGGTGACGCGGAGCTTGGCGACGACGCCGAGATCGCCGGAGTGAAGCTCGGGGACCTCGACGAGCTTGCGGCCCTGCATGATGCCGATGTGCGTCAGGCGCTCGGTTTCGGAGCGGGCGTAGTTTTCGAGCGAGGCGTCGTTGCGGATGCAGCCGCTGATGACCTTGAAGAAGGAGATGCGGCCGGCGAAGGGGTCGACGAGAGTTTTGTAGACGTAGATGGTCGGGGGTTCGGCGTCGGTGATGGGGCGGAGGACGCTGTCGTCAGCGGTGGTGGCGGCAACCCCACTGCCGTTGCCGTTGCCGCTGGATTTGGAGGGGCGAAGTGGGCTGTGGGCGGCGACGGGCGGGCGCTCGTGCGGGGAGGGAATGTAGTCCTTGATGAAGTCGAGGAGGTGGTCGGTGCCGACGTTGCCGAGGCTGTTGGTGTAGAGGACGGGGAAGATCTTGTCTTCGCGGATGGCGTCGTGGATGGCCTGGATGAGATGGGGGAGGGGGATGGTGCCGACGTTGAAGTACTCCTCCATGAGCTCGTCCTTGCCTTCGGCGACGAGTTCGACGAGGGCCTCGTGCGCGGCCTTGGCTTCGGCTTCGAGGGAAGCGGGGATGGGGCCGCGGGTGCCGGTGCCGTCGCCGTGCGGGGTGTAGAGGAAGGCCTCCATGGTGACAAGGTCGATGACGCCGTGGAAGCCGTTGGCGTCGATGATGGGGAGTTGGACGGGGATGACCTGGCGGCCCCAGCGGTCGCGCATGGCTTCGATCATTTCGAGCCGGCCGGCGGCGGAGTCGGCCTTGGGATGGTCGGCCTGATTGATGACGAGGATGCGGGGGAGGTTGAGTTCGGCGGCGAAGTTCCAGACGGTCTGGGTGACGGATTCGATGCCGGCCTGGGCATTGATGAGGACGACGGCGGCTTCGGCGGGGAGCATGGCGGCGCGGGCTTCGTGGACGAACATGTGGAAGCCGGGAGTGTCGATGAAGTTGATCTTGATGCCGCTCCACTCGGCGAAGGCGACGGCGTTGGACATGGTGATGCCACGGGCGATCTCTTCTTCGTCGTAGGCGGTGACGGGGGAGCCGTTGTCGGTGACGGCGGGCATCTTTGCGGTGCTGAGCATCGCCGAGATGAGGGAGGTTTTGCCGCTGTGCGAGTGGCCAAGGATGGCAATGTTGCGAAGTTCGGTGTTCGCGTAGGTCTTCATGTGCGTCTCCTGCTCAGTAATCTCGATGGCGCTTCGGCTGCTTCCCGATGAAGCGAATCGTGCAGCAGGGACTCTGCTGCCGACAGCGACAGAAGGCCTGTCTTCAACGACGCCATTCTAGACCGCAATGTGGGTCGTCGCAGTGAGATTTTGCAGTGTGGGTCCGGCGGGGGTGCGAGTTGCGCTATTTCCCGTCCTGGGCGGTCTTCCAGGTGCGATAGGAGCCGGTAAGGTTGCGGACGCGGAAACCGTGCTGGAGGAGAATCCTGGAGGTGAAGTAGGAACGCTGGCCGGACTGGCAGTAGGCGATGATCTCGCGGTCGCGTGGAAGTTCGTGCAGGCGCGAACGGATCTGGTCGAGGGGAATGTGCGTGGAGCCGGGGATGAAACCCTTGGCGCGCTCGTCGGGGCGGCGGACGTCGAGGAGGAAGGTCAGCGCGGGGTCGAGGGCGGCGATCTCGCTCCACTGCGCAAGCTGCACATCGCCGTGCAAGACGTCCTGCGCGATCATGCCGGCCATGTTGACCGGGTCCTTGGCCGAGCCGAAGGGCGGGGCGTAGGCGAGTTCCAGCTCGGCAATATCGTCCATGGTTCTGCCTGCCTGGAGCGCGGTGGCGAGGACGTCGATGCGTTTGTCGATGCCGTCCTGGCCGACGGCCTGGGCTCCGAGTAGTTTGCCGGTCTCGGGCGCGAAGAGGATCTTCATGGCGATAAGCTGCGCGCCGGGATAATAGCCGGCGTGCGAGCCGGGATGCAGGTAGACGGTTTGGAAGGGGATGCCAGCCTTGCGGAGCGATTTTTCGTTGGCCCCGGTGCAGCCGGCGGAGAGTGTGAAGAGGCGCAGGATCGCGGTGCCCCAGGTGCCGTCGTACCGGGAGGAGCGGCCGCAGATGTTGTCGGCGGCGATGCGGCCCTGGCGGTTGGCGGGGCCGGCGAGCGGGATGTGGCTCCATGCACCGGTGACGGCGTCCTTGACTTCGATGGCGTCGCCGACGGCCCAGATGTGGGGGTCGCTGGTCTGCATGTGGTCGCTGACGCGGATGCCACCGAGGGAGCCGAGTTCGAGGCCCGCACTCTTCGCAAGCAGGGTCTCGGGACGGACGCCGAGGCCGAGGATTACGAGGTCGGCCTCGACGCGCTTGCCGCTCTTGAGGACGACGACGGAGGCGCGCGCCGTTTCGCCGGATGTGGGGGCTTCAAAGGCTGCGACGGGGTCGTTGAGGTGGAGATCGATGCCGTTGGCAGCCAACTCTAGATGCAGCCATGCGGCCATCTCAGGATCGAGCGGGGTCATGACCTGGGGCATGGCCTCAAGCAAGGTGACGGAGAGGCCGCGCTGCTTGAGTTGCTCGGCCATCTCGAGGCCGATGTAGCCGCCACCGACGACGACGGCGCGGCACTCTTCGCAGTCGTTGAGCCAGGTTGCGATGTACTCGATGTCGGGAATGTTGCGGACACTGAAGTGGCCGGTGCGTTCGATGCCGGGAATGGGCGGACGCAGCGGCGAGGCTCCGGGCGAGAGGACGAGCGCGTCATAGGACAGGTCGTACTCGCGGCCGGTGGTTACTTCGCGGACTGTGATGAGCTGCGCTTTGGCGTCGATGGAGAGGACTTCGGAGTTGACGCGGACGTCGAGATTGAACTGCGCGCGAAGCGTTGCGGGGGTTTGCAGCAGCAGGGCGTTGCGCTGGATGATTTCGCCGCCGATGAAGTAGGGCAGGCCACAGTTGGCGAAGGAGACGTAGGGCCCGCGCTCCAGAACGATGATCTCGCAGTCTTCGCAGAGACGCCGGGCGCGAGTGGCCGCACCTGCTCCTCCGGCGACTCCACCTACGATGACGATGCGCTTAGGTTTAGTAGTGTTCATAAGACCTCTACCCACTCTTTCTTACAAACCGTATCAAAGATTCGGAGGATTGTTTGTGATGGATGGGCCTGGTGGACGAAGATCGAAGGCCTGATTCGCAGACGCAAGCAAGCGTGCCAGCGGCAGGCGGATATGCTGGCGCATCCGCGCAGTGCTGGCACAGAGAAAGCGAGGCCCGCCTTAGAGGAAGAATGCCTGCTTGGATTCGCCGATGAGTTGGATGAAGGTGCCGGCTCCGACGTAATCAAGATGCGGGTAGTCGATCATCTCCTCGGCTTTGAAGCCCATGAGGTCCATCGACATCTCGCAGATGTGGATCTCGACGCCGTACTCGCCGGCCTCTTTCATAAGCTGTTCGAGGGACTTGACGCCGTGCTGCTTCATGATGGTGCGGATCATCCTGGGGCCGATGCCGGCCATCTGCATCTTGGAGAGGGGAAGGGCCTGGGAGCCGCGCGGCAGCATCCAGCCGAACATCTTTTCCATGAACTTTTTGGGTGGGGCCTTCTTGGGATCGCGCAGCGCGGCTACTGCCCAGAAGGTGAAGAACAGGTCGACCTTGATGTCATAGGCAGTTGCGGCCAGAGCGATGATGAAGGCGGCGATGGTGGTGTCGAGATTTCCGGTCATCACACCGATGGAGAGATGGTCGTTGCCAGCGGTTTGCTCGATGGCCTCGACGCGGGCCGTGAGTGCTTCGAGGGCGTCTTTGAAGTTGGCTTGGTTGAGGTTGACCTGGGTGAGATCGACTGCGGTGGCGACAGACATGACGTGCGCTCCTTTGCGGATATGAGGTTAGGCGTTGCTGGCGGCAGCCATGGCTTTTTCCGGCGCCGGGGCCAGCGCCCACTCGTGCAGGGCGAGGGCGAGGGTCCGGTAGACGACGTGCGCGAATTTGGTGAGAGGCATCAGGATGAGGATGTCCATGGCCAGCACGATGTGCGTGAGGAAGGTCACGTAGCCGAAGAGGGTCGGGTGCGGGAGGTAGACGACGATCTCTGTGATGAGGCCGGTGAGGACGGTGCCGGTGAGCAAAAGGAGGAAGAACCAGTCGGAGAAAGAGCTCTTGTCGTAGGGCGTTTCCTTGCCGCTGATCCTGCGCGAGATGGCGATGGTGAGGCCGTAGAGACAGACCAGGCCGCCGACCAGTCCGAGCAGACGCATGGAGTACCAGGGAGGAACGGGCGAGCCGATGGGCTTGAAGAGATAGTCCACAGTGGTGGCGATGAGCATGGCGATGAAGCCCCACATGATGCTGGCGTGGACGAACCATGCACGGAGATGGAGTGGCTCGCCGCTGGGTTGCCCGGTCGCGTCGCAGTTGCGGAAGCGGCGATGATTGAGCGCGTCCGTGACGGCGGTCACGATGGAGGGAATCAGAGCGGAGAGAGGGAAGGCTGGGCGCTCACCGGATGGACTCTTCCTGCTCATGACTTTGTAGATCATGGAGAAGACGCCGAAGGCCAGGCTGGCGCCGATTACGATGAAGAGAGCAACGCCGATGCCGTGGACCCACTCGCCGGGAATGAATTGGAAGAGACGGGTGGAGCCGACGCCGCTGAAGAGCGCGCCGTTGCTGCCCATTTCAAGTCCACCCTTGTGCGAGAGCAGAAGGAGAACGAAGAATGCGGAGAGCAGAAGGAAGACCAGGATGTTGACGGTCACGGAGCGGTACATGAGGCCGGACAATCCGGTGGCGTCGTAACGGGAGATGGCGTAGCTGCGCGCCGCTGCCATGAACTGCATGGGATCAGCTTCGCGGGGGCAGGTCTTGGTGCATTCGCCGCAGGCGTAGCAGCGCCAGATGTCCTCATCGGCGAGCAGTTCCTTCTCCATGCCGACCTGCGCCATGCGGATGACGCGGCGGGGAAAGCCGGAGGAGTCCTCTGCCAGCGGGCAGACAGCGGTGCAGTTTCCGCAGTTGAAGCAGGCACTCACATCCAGCGTGCCGCCAGGGCCGTGCTTCTTGATCTTATCCATCAATGCAACATCGATTGCGTGTGCCATTGCCATCCCTCGTACTTCGTTTAGTGACTTGTTGCGGCCGCCTGATCGCTGACGACGAGCGCGTAGAGGAGGTAATCGCCCTCTTCGCCAGCTTCGATGATCTGCCCGTATTTGCGCATGCCGGTGAGGTGCCAGAGGGCCTCGTCACTGGGCATGTTGAGCGCTGCTGCGATGTCGGGAGCTGTGGCGGGCTTCTCGGCGAGCATCTGGATGATCGCCTTGCGTGCAGCCTTCAACTGCTTGGCGTGCTGTTTTTTTTCTTCGCTGATACCGCCGATGCGTTCGCGCATGGTGGTGAGAGCCTGTTTTTGCTGGGCGGTGAGTGTCTTCATTGCCATTTTCGATCTCTCCTTTCAAGGGCCCCGGGTCAGCCCAGGTGCACCAGTTCGGGTACAGCGCATTGGGCGCTGGGGGGTTCGGAGACGAGGCCGTCCACCATCGCGTTGTACTGGTCAAGGCGCCAGCCATCGACGTCAAGGGCGTGGGTGGGACAGACGGGGACGCAGGCGCCGCAGCCGGAACAAAGCCCGGCGTTGACCTCGGCGCGCTGCATCTTGCGTCCATCGACTTCAACCTCAACCATCTTGAGGGCGCCTTCGTAGTCGCATTGCGTGACGCAGATCGCTTCGCCGGTGCAACGTGAAGCGTCGACGACGGCGACGAAGGGATTCAGTTCGACGACATCCTTGGCAAACATGGAGGCGGCTTTGACGGCTGCGGCTCCGGCGGCGTTGAGCGTCTCCTGAATGTTCATGGGGCCCTGCGCCGTGCCTGCGAGGAGAACGCCGTTGACGGCGACTTCGACCGGACGCAGCTTGGGATGAACCTCCTGCAGGAAGTGGTCTTCGCCGGTGGAGAGCTTGATGCTCTCGACCAGATCCTCGATGTGGCTGGGCATCATGCCGACGCCGAGAACGACCATGTCGACCGGGACTTCCAGCTCTTCGCCCCAGGTGAGTGCGTCCTTGACGGTGACGGTCAGTGGCGCCGACTTCTTGCCGTTGGGCCTGGTGCTGCGCTCGACCTTGATGGGGTCTTCGCCGTTGAAGCGGAAGAAGACGACGCCAGCCTTGGAGGCGTTGATGTAGTAGTCCTCTTCGCCGCGGCCGTAGGTGCGGATGTCGCGATGGAAGTCGTAGACGCGGACTTTGGGGAAGCGTTCGCGGACGGCCAGGGCCTGCTGAAGAATGGTGCTGCAGCAGACGCGCGAGCAGTAGGTGTTCAGGGTTCCGTCGGGTTGCGGCTCGTGGACGCCGTCGAGTTGGCGGCTGCCGACGCAGTGCAGAAACGCGATGCTGCGGATGGTGCGGCCGTGATAGACCATGTCCCGGGCGTGGGCATCGATGCTTTGGGAAAACTGGATGAACTCCGGCGTGGTGAGGACGCATGGGTCCTGGCGATAGAGGAACTCGCCGTCGCGCGGAACGTAGGGACGGTAGCCGGTGGCCATGACAATGGCGCCGACTAGCTGGTCGGTGGTTGCGGTTGCGCCCGCGGGTCCGAAGGGGCCGGTGATCACGGTGCGGAAGTTTCCAATGAAGCCGCTGACGGAGGTGACGTTGCTGTTGAGCAGGACTTCGATGTTCTTGTGGCTGTTCACCTTCTGAACCAGCTCGTGGACGAAGTCGCTGGCCATCTTCTCGGAGGGATAGACGCGGCCGCGCTCGTTGAGACGGCCACCGAGGCGATCGGACTTTTCAACGAGCATGACGAGGATGCCGCGCCCCGCCATGTCGACGGCTGCCTTCATGCCGCCAATGCCGCCGCCGATTACGAGAGCTTTGCGATGGTTGGGGAGCTTGATCTGGTCGAGCGGAGTGGAGTAGCGCAGCTTGCCCACGGCGGCGGAGATCATCTGGATGGCCAGTTGCGTGGCGCCTTCGTGATCGTGCTTATGCGCCCAGGAGCCCTGCTCGCGGATGTTCACCTGCTCGTAGAGATAGGGGTTGAGGTTGGCGCGGGAGACTGCGCCACGGAAGGTCTGCTCATGCAGCGAGGGCGAGCACGAGGCGACGACGACGCGATCCAGATTCTGCTCGAGGATGTCGGAGGTGATGGTCTGCTGGCCGGGGTCGGAACAGCAGAAGGTGTTGACCTTGGCGGTGACGACGCCGGGGATGAGACCGACGACTTCGGCTACATGCTCGACGTCGACGACGTCTGAGATGTTGCCGCCGCAGCGGCAGATGTAGACGCCGACGCGCACTTCAGGAGGCAGGTCGGAGCGCTTCTGCTGGACCCGCTCGAGGTGTTGCTGCACGGCTGCACGCTGCTTCATGTAGTTGGGGTCCGCTTCGAGCAGCGCCTCTTCCTCTTCAGGACTCGCGCATGCGAGATCGAGGTCTTCTGTGCCCGGCTGCCTGGTGGAACCATTGGTGTCGCTCATACTATTTGTCCTCGAAGTTCTACTTCTGTCCGTTGTCCCTATTCCCTGTTCCATGTTCCTTATCCGACCAGGACGGCTGTCTGCGATTCGCTTACGTTGGCGGACCGTTTCTGGTAGAGGTACTGGCTGACCTGCATGGCGGCTGCGCCCGCCTCGGCGATCGTGTCGACGATGTCCTTGGGTCCGGCTGCGACGCCGGCGACGAAGATGCCCTGCGCGGTGGTAAGAGTTGGCGAGGTGAGCATGGGGGTGGCGACAAAGCCGTCGGAGGAACGCTGCACGGGCGTGGTCCCGGACATGTCCCAATCGGGCAGCATGCCCTGGGCGAGCACGACGAGATCGTGACGATGCTCCTGCAGGAAGTTCTCCGGGTCTTCGGTGGTCTCGACGTGCAGGGAGAGGTCGCCATCATCGACGGGATCGATGCGCGCTACCTTGCCGCGCACGAAGTTGACGCCCATGGCCTTGGCGTTCTGGTAGAACTGCTCGTAGCCTTTGCCGAAGGCGCGGATGTCCATGTAGTAGATGGTGATGTCAGCGATGGGCAGGGCGCCGGAGAGCAGCATGGCCTGCTTGATGGCGTACATGCAGCAGACGCGCGAGCAGTAGGAGACGCCGATGGATGCGTCGCGGGAGCCTGCGCACTGCACGAAGGCGACGGAGGATGGAATTTTGCCGTCGGAGGGACGGAGTACGCGGCCATAGGGGCCGTGCGGCGCCAACAGACGCTCCATGGTGAGCGCGGAGATGATGTTCTTGCTGCGCGCTGCGTTGTACTGCGGCTTGACGTTGAGCGAGTTGAGCGCGAAGCCTGATGCCACCACGACGGCGTCGGTCTGGACGATCACGGTCTCGGCCTGCTGGTCGAACTCGATGGCGTCGGTGGGGCAGACGCGGGCGCAGGTTCCGCAGGTGGCGCAGAGTTCGGGGTCGAGCACGGCCTTCTGCGGGATGGCATTGGTGAAGGCCACGCCAATGGCGCGCTTTGCGCCGAGACCCTCTTCGAGAGGGTCGGGATATTCGGCATCGCAGGCGTACTCGCAGAGACGGCAGCCGATGCACTTGTCGAAGTTGACGTAGGTTGCCTTCTTGAGCAACTTCACGTGATGTACGCCGTTGAGGGTCTGGATGCCCTGCACTTCGGTGTTGACGAGGATCTTGATGTTGTCGTGGTGCGAGGACGCGGACATCTTTGGCGCGGTGATGCAACTGGCGCAGTCCAGCGTGGGGAAGACTTTGGCGAGAGCGATCATGTGGCCGCCGATGCTGGGGCCACGCTCGACGAGCATCACCTTCAATCCCTGATCGGCGAGGTCGAGGGCCGACTGCATGCCGGCAATCCCTCCTCCAACGACCAGAGCGTCGGGGCGATAGGCGTTGCTTTGTTCCGTGGTCGGTGTCATAGCGAGACCCTTTCTGACATGGAGTTGCAGCCCAGCAGCGCGGGGTTGACGGAGGTTTGCAGGCGCTGCAACGATTCCTGATAGAGCTTGCCGGCCAGCGCGCGGTTCACAGGGCCGAGACGGACAAGGTTGTCGGTCATCTGCGCGATCTCCTTGAGGAAGGCCTTGATGCAGACTGTGCAGATTGCTGTCAGGCGGATACGCTCGACGTTCAGGCCGCCATCCTTCATGACGGTGGTCAGCGTGTCGATGCGCGCGGCGAGACGGTCGTAGGCGCCGTGATAGGGGCAGTCCGAACCGCAGGCGGCGATGATGATGCCGTCGATGCCCTTGCTGTAAGTGCGCAGATAGAAGTCTTCGGGGAAGAGCACCGGAGAGAGCACGCGCAAAATGTAGACGCTGGAGGGATATTCCAGGTGGGCCTTGCCTACCGCGTCGGCACCGGGATAGGCACACTTTTCAGTGGCCAGCACAAGTATCTTAGGAACGAAAGCATCAGCCATACCACACCTCTTGGCGACCACGGGCTCCTGCTCGTGGTCTTGGACTTTGCGAAGCGCTATAGGGGCCGGCTGGATGGAATGGATCCATGCCGAGCCCCATAGGTAATTACTTCTTTCTCAGGACAAACAGGCGGTCGTGGCCGTCGGCTTCGATCAGGCCGAGATATTCATGCCCTACCTTGGTTGCCCATGTGGATAGATCCTTGCGGGAACCTTTGTCGTTGGATTTGACTTCGATGACCTGCCCTACCTTGACGGCGCCAATGCCCTTCTTGGCTTCCAGCAGTGGGCCGGGGCAGGCTGTGCCACGGGCATCGATGACTTTGTCGGCGGTTAGAGTAGCAAGATCTTCAGTGGTCATAAACGTCTCCTTCTAGTGGGTTGTGGGCTGGTGGATGTTTTCAATTGAACGAGCTTCAACTGGCTGATCTGCTGCAGGCAGCGCTTGCGTGCATACTGCGAAACGGCTGCACTCGGTGACTTTGTTGTGGTCATCAAGCGCCTCCCGAATCAGATTGGCGGCCTGATAAAAGCGTTGATCGGCGATGGCGTAGGAGACGGTCTGTCCCTGTCTCTCGGAGATGACAGCCCCACGGTCTCGCATCAGGCGCAGATGCTGCGAGGCGTTGGAGACCGAGATCTCAGCTTCTTCGGCGATCCGGGTCACGCTTCTGGGGCCGTTCTGGAGAGCGCAAAAGATGCGCACCCGCGTGGAGTGAGCGAGGATCATGAAGAAGTCGCCCATGCGTATGCAGTCCAGATGGCGATCCTGATACATGTTGTTCGTTGACATCTGACCTCCTCGCGGCTGGGCTCTGTTTACTTGATTACTTAGTTGCGTACTTGTTGAACTACTGATAAATAATGTAGGTAATTTTATCTATATTTTCCGTGATATTAATCACATTGTTGTTACGAATTCGTCAGTGTTTATAGGTATTTTGTTGTAGTTGATACAACTTATTTTTGTTAAAAACAATGGATCAAATTATGTTACGGAAAGCGCTCCAGTCATCCTTATGCGAAGGATGACCGGAGTTGAGAGTTAGAAGTAATAACCTATCTGGATGCCGATGGAGTTCTCGGACATGGAGGCCTGCAAAGGAGCTATGGGCATGCCGAAGAGCGTGCCATCGGTGCTGGTGGCTTTGAAGGTGTGCATGGCGGCTTCGGTTAGACTCCAGCGCATGGGTAGTTTTTGTGTGGCTCCGATGGTTATGGCAGTGGTGACGATGGCAGGCATGATCAGGTTGGCTTGCAGGTCCTGAGTGCGGATCGGATTGGCTCCGTAAGCGAAGCCTGCGCGAACCTGCCAGGAATTGTTGATGTCATATTGCGTGCCCAGATTAGCCACCCACTGATTCTGCCAGTTGAGGGGAAGGGCAACAGCGTTGGTCCCTACCCAGGGGCCGAAGACCTTGAACTGACTCATGGTGCTATGCCAGTTAATCCATTGCCCTTCGGTGCTCACCAACCATTTGGATACGGGGTGAAAGGCGACGCCGAAGGATACTTGCTGGGGATAATTGAGGCGCGCCTGATAGGTCCCCTGCCCACCTGAGACGCCGACCGGTCCAGCCTCGCCAACGCCTGTGGGAACAAACTCTTCGTTCTCCTGCCAGAACAAGTGGGTGAATTTCATTGCGGACTTATAGGAGGCGCCGAAGTCCACCCTATGGTTGTACTTGTATAGGAAGCCAATAGTGGCGCCTATGCCGTAGGCCCAGGAAGGGCTGGTGAGATTGAAGCCCTGGCCGCCAAAGGTTTCGTCAAAGGAGACCTGCTCGGCAGCGACATCGAGGGCAAGGCCGACGCTGAGTTTATCCGTCATCTTGAAGGCTATGGCCGGGGCCATTTGCATGAAGTCGATGCTGCTGAAGGCCTGGATGGTTCCCATCGGCGTGTTGGGTTGCAGGTAATTGACGCCAAGGCCGGAGGTGCCATAGATGCCGCCACCGAAGTAGAGGTCGGGGCGGAAGGCCGGAGCCGACCAGCCGAGTGCGGGGATGGCATATACGTTGGTGTGGCTGCCGGTGTCGCCAAAGCCAAAGTTGGTGCGCCGTTCGGGGTTGAAGATCTCGCCGGAGAACGCGGTTTGCGATGGGAGCCAGGCGAGGCCGGCGGGATTGCTGATGGCGGTCATCGGGTCGCAGGGAGCGGCTACGACGGCTCCGCCCATGCCCATGGAGCACTGACCAAAACCAATGAGTTGATAGCCGTTGGTGGCCCAGGAGTTCGCAGTGCAGGCCAATAGCGCGATGGTAATGAAAATTATCCGGAGGGCTGCGATCCGGGCTTTGTTTGCCGGTACGTCTTCGCAGAAGGGCATCGTTGTTTCGTTCTGTGTTTGCATGGTGTTTTCGCTCGACATGACTTTCTTGGTTCGGTGATGCGGCGGTTTTCGATAGCCGGAGTCCGATCGTTGTATGCGATCCCCGGGATGAAAGAAGATGGGACGCTAGTTGGAAGCATCCTTGAGCGCCTTCTGGATGGCGCCGGGAGCACAGTGAATGGTCATGAAACCGTGAGACCCCATCATGCTGAGGTCCGGGAAGTTGACGGCGATGCGGAACTTGGCCGGCAGGGCATAGACGGTTCCACCGGAGACGAGGATGCCGTAGGGCAGATGCCCTGTGGACTTGACGGGATCGGTGTCGATGATGCCCATGATGTGTGCGTCGCCGCCACATTCATTGCCGCCGGCGCCGGAGAGAGCGACGCCAAAGAGCGTCTGCTGCTTGCCGGGGATGGCTACTTGATAGACCTTGGCGGTGCCTCCCTTGTGGGCAGCAAGGCCCGCGCTTACCGCATCGATGGCCTTCTGATAGCTGGGATATTGGGCCAGCGTATCGAGGTCGGTGAAGAACGGCATCATCATTTTGTAGTGGTAGTTCTGCAGGTTGGCGGCAGTGAGGCCGTTCTTCGATCCGTAGGCCGCCTGGGCTCCCAGAGCCTTGGCCAACTGGGCATCAACGCCCGAGAGGTCGCTCTTCAGGCGGTAGGCATTGGCCATGTAGGAGGGGTTGGTGTAGGCCACCTCGATCTGGTCGTTGACTTTGGTGATGGTCACGCGCTGCACCACGGCAAAGCCACCGAAGGGGGTCTCGGCGGCAGCCTGCTTAAGGGCTGGATTGGTGACGCCGATGACTTCGGCTGAGACCGTCTCGCCGGTGGAGAACTTCAGGTTGGTATAGGGGGCGTAGGTTCCTACAACCTCGAAGCCGTTGCCGGTAAGTTTCTGTTCTACCTGAGTTACCACCGGAGCGATCTCTCCGCTTGTAGTGAAGGCCAGCTCAAAAGGTTTGAGGGTATCCGCGGCGAATGCGATCGTCGAAAGAGAGATTAAAGCAATTACGAGTGAACTTAGCTTGCGACCAATGGTAGAGGTGGTTTTCGTGTAGTTCTGCATGTCCGGCACTTACTCCCTTTCGTTTCCGCATGGCGCGTGGACGCAGCATGCTGTGGGCTATCCGGAGCGGCAATCCAGGTAAGATTGCTGTTCTCCAGAACTACCCAAAGAAAGTAAGAAGCACGTCATCTTCCAAAATGCGCAATCAATGAAATGAAGGATTTATTGGAGATATGGAGTAGGTCTGAGACATGATGTTGCAACAGGACGTTGCAACGCTGAAACGAACTGTGTCAAGGCTTACGACGTTCGGAGAGATGCAACTCGCGCATTTTGCGCCAGAGAGTGGAGCGGCTGAGGCCGAGGGCCTCGGCGGCTTCGGAGCGGGACCAGTGATGAGCTTCGAGTGCTGCGACGAGGCGATCGGACTCCTGCGGAGGGTTCGGGTTTGAGGGAGTTGGCGATGGGGTTGCAGCGGGGAGGCCGCGCTCGGCCGCGGCGGGAGGAAGCTGGAGCGATGGCGTGCGAATCTCGTCGGGAAGGTCTTCGGGGAGGATGGTTTCGATCTTGGCGACGGCGACGGTGTACTCCATGACGTTGGCGAGTTCGCGGACGTTGCCTGGCCAGGAGTACTCGAGTAGCAGACGCATGGCCTGAGGGGAGATGCGGCGGATGAGGCCGCGCTGGGCGGTGACGCGGTTGAGGAGGTGGGCGGCGAGCGGTGCGATGTCTTCGCGGCGTTGACGGAGCGGGGGAATCTCGATGGGGACGACGCAGAGGCGGTAGTAGAGGTCTTCGCGGAGACGGCCCTGGCGGAGAGCGACGCGGACGTCTACGTTGGTGGCGGCGATAATGCGGACGTTGGCGATGCGGGGAACGCTTTCACCGACGCGCTCGTAGTGGCCACCCTGGAGGACGCGCAGGAGTTTGACCTGCTGGAGAGGGGGCATGTCGCCGATTTCGTCGAGGAAGAGGGTGCCTGCGGAGGCGAGTTCGAAGCGGCCAACGCGGTCGCGGACGGCACCGGTGAAGGCTCCGCAGATGTGGCCGAAGAGCTCGGACTCGAGGAGGTCGGCGGGAACGGCGCTGCAGTTGACGGCGATGAAGGGACCGTTGCTGCGGGGCGAGCTCTCGTGGATGGCGCGGGCGACGACCTCTTTGCCGGTGCCGCTCTCGCCGGTGATGAGGACAGGGGCTTCGCTGTGCTGGAGGGCTTCGACGAGACGGAAGATGCGACGCATAGCGGGTGAGCAGACGATGGCGTTGGAGATGAAGGTATCGGCGTCGGCGCAGATGCCGTCTTCTTCAGCGGGACGAAGCAGGACGACGTACTTCATCTGGGGGTCGCATACGCTGGAACCGCCGTGCACGATGGGGGCGGCGGTGATGGAGACGAGGCGGGGCTTGCTCTCGCCGAACTGCATGGTGGCGCGCCAGCCTTCACGCTTCTGGCCTTCGAGGAGGGCCTGGCGCAGGGGAGCACCGGGGCCGATGACGGTGGGGCCGAGGAGGTCTTCGACGGCGTGGCCGGACAGGGTGGAGGCGATGCCGCTACCCATGATGGCGTCGAGCAGATAGGAGGCGTGGACGATGCGGAAGTTCTCGTCGAGGCAGACGAAGGCCCTGCCTACGGATGCGAGGACGTGGGTGACGCCGTAGATGGCGATCTGGGTGTCGGTGCTCAACGGATGGTCGCCGGAGGGTACGCATGTCGGGGGTGGGGGGGCAAGGCGATCGGTCATGGGCGCTCCCTGGTTGCTCCGTTCGACATGCAGCCGGGATGCGGGGGCTGGGGCGATTGCGCGTGCGGCATTCGTGCGATCGACCTCAACGTAGGGGGGTGACTGGGTGCGGTGAGGAACGACGCCCGAATCCCGTGCGGCTCATTGAGTTCCAACATAAGGCTTCACCCGTGCAACGCCGTCTACAGTGTGACGGAAGCTTTCGTTGGGATAAAGTCCAACGATCACAAATTGTTACAGAAAGTTTTTTGAGGGCGATTTGCGCTGCAAGCGTTGGAGGCGAGGCGGTGGCGAAGGAGGATCGCGGGCGTAAAAGCCGCTGGAATCGCGGGTTAAAGCGAGATCGGCTGGCAAGGAGGCCGGCTGGGAGGGGTGGACTGCGGGGGGTGAAACGCAGGAGGGGAGGACCGATCGCAGGGCGATTAGCGGTAAGGGTGGTGTTTGCTGGAGAGCACGGGGCTAGTGCAGGACGCCGTAGTGGTCGAGGAGGAGGATGGCGAGGAGAGCGGCAAAGATGAGACCGAGGGCTACTCGATTGCCGATGCGGCGCTGCCTTGGGGTGGCGGGACCGGTCTGGTCGCCGAGAATGTTTGAGAGACGTTTGCTACCGGTCCAGCGTTCATTGCGAGCTGCGGGCATCCAAGCCTCCAATTTTGGACAAGGATACGCTATGGCGGGTACCTTTCGCTGCTGATTTCGGCGGGAACGAGCGATTTTTCTGGGGCAAGGCCGGAGGGTGGCGTCGTCTGAGGCGCGCGGAGATTGCGCCAGGTGTCGTTGGGAGGCCGAGTCCGTCCGGGAAGCCGGTGCGGCAGAGGTAGACAGATAGACGGAGGAGAAGGCGGGACGATCTTTATCTGTTTACAGCCTGGCCTCCACTGTCTGTTCTATACACTTGGGATTGGATGAGATTGCATGGGCTTTCGATTGGACGGGCGCAGCGGGTGGCGGGGGTGCTGCTGCTGCTGCTGCTGGGTGAGTGCCTGTGGACGATCGGGCGTCAGCCGCTGGATGCGAATGACTATCGGTATGCGCACTGCGGACGGGAGATGTGGGAGGCACCGTCGGTGCTGCAGGGGTACTTTACGACCTGCGGGAATCTGAATGGCGATGGAACGCTGGCGTATCGGCTGGCGGGGTTTCCGTTGACGGCGCAGAGGATGGTGCTGCTGTCGGTGGACCACTTTCGCAAGCCGGAGAACCGGGTGTTTGCCAATGGCAGCCTGAACGGGACGACATGGGAGGCGAGGCACGAGCTGGGGTTTGTGAAGTACTTGCTGCGGCTGCCGTTTGTGCTGTTTGCGGTCTGGCTGGGAGGCGGACTGTGGTGGGTGTCGAAGCGGCTGTTCGGGCCCGAGGGCGGCGCGCTGGCGCTGGCGCTGTACTGCTTTTGCCCGGCAATTGTGAGGTACGCGACCCGGCCTAATAACGAGATTTTAGCCATGTGGGGGCTGTATGGGCTGATCTATACGGCTATGGGCGTGGCGCATGCGCTGCAGGGGCCGCGGCGGAAGTGGAAGCCGCGGATTGTGTTGTTGACGGTGGCGCTGGGAATGACGGCCATGGCGCACCTGCTGGCCGCGATGGTTGGGTTCCTGGCCGGCGGCGCGTTCTTTACGTATCTTGCGGAGCGGCGGCGGGCGTATGTGTCGCAGATCATGATCTATGCGGCGCTGGGTGCGATGGTGATGGTGTTTGCCGGCTTCAGCTTCAAGGTGAGCGCGTTTCTGTATGTGTTCAGCGGCGGCAGCGCGCGAAGCTGGTTCTCGCTGGATGCGGCTCGGCGGTTTGCGATGACGCCGGCGAATGCGGGGATCGTGGTGGCGACGGCCGTGGCTGCGGTGGTGTATGGGCGGAACAAGGCCAGCCGGTACTTTGGCAATACGGCGCCGCTGCTGATGGTGCTGATGCTGTTCCCGCTGTATACGACGCAGGTGGTGAGCGCACCGTGGGTGTGGGCGCTGCCGTTTCTGTTTACGTTTGTGGGCGGCGTGTTTGCCGATGCGCTGGACCATCCTACCGAGCAAGGGCGCTCGCCGGGTGCTGCTGCGGGGACGAAACAACGGAAGATGTTTGTGGCGCTGACGGTCGGCGTGGTGGTGACGCAGGCGGTGCTGTGCTGGGCGTCGATGGCCGGGGTGATGTGAGTGAGGAGTAGAGAGTAAGGAGTAGAGAGTAAGGAGTTGAGGGTAGGGGTGGCTGCGGTGATGTTGCTGCATGTTGATTGGAACCCGGTTGCGTGTTCGCGGAGTGGGTCTGCGGAGATTGCGTATAGGCTCGTATAGGCTTTAGAGAACTGTAGTTTGAGGCATGGCTGCATCATGAAGGTTCGCGTATCCGCGGTTGGCTCCGCTGTGTCAGTTGTGTTGATCTGCTGCGCGCTGCTGGGGATGGGTGGCTGCAAGGGCGGCGTGAAGGCGCTGCGGGCGCGATTTCATCCTCGGAAGGCGAAGTCACCGCCGAATACGACGGACTATGCGGGGAATGTGGAGCGGCTGATCGCGGCTCCGGCGCTGGCGGGGTTGCGCAGGGAGAACTATGCCGAGGACCAGGCGGCGGTGGTGAAGTTTTACGACGATCGCGACGATGAACTGGCGTGGACGCGGGATGGCCGGCCGACAGGGGCTGCGATGGCGCTGCTGCAGTTGTTTGAGGATGCGGCGAAGAAGGGGCTGAACCCGGAGGACTACGACGCCGATGCCGCGGGTGCGGGACGATGGTCGGCGCGGCTGAAGCGGCTGGATGCGATTGCGCGGACGAAGGATGATTCGGAGGCGGCGCAGGATGCGGTGGCAAGGTTCGATGTCGCGGTGACGATCTCGGCGATGCGGTATGTGGAGGACCTGCATGTGGGGCGGATCAATCCGCAGACGCTGAACTTCGATATCGATGCGCCCGCCAAGCGCGCGGCGTTCGATGTGGCGGCGCTGCTGAACGATCAGGTGGTGGACGCGGTGGATGTGCCGGATGTGGTGGCGAGTGTGGAGCCGCAAAGTCCGCTGTACAAGGCGGCGGAGCAGTCATTGGCGACCTATCGCGTGCTGGCGATGGAGGAGAGTGCAGCGCCGCTGCCTGCGCTACCCGCGCTGCCGAGTGGGACCAAGCCGGTGGGCGTGGGGGGATGGTATGCGGAGGTGCCGCAGCTTTGGGCGCGGTTGCAGTTTGAGGGCGATGCACCGGCCACGGCGGTGGGGGATGCCACGGTGAAGGCCCCGGTGAGCTACAACACGGCGGTGGCCGCGGCGGTGAAGCAGTATCAGACGCGGCATGGGATGCAGCCGGATGGGAGGCTGGGGCAGGCGACGATCGACAGCCTGAATGTGCCGATGAGGGTGCGCGTGCAGCAACTGGATGATGCGCTGGAGCGCTGGCGCTGGCTGCCGGACAACTATATCGAGCCGCGCGTGCTGGTGAATCTGCCGGAGTTCATGCTGAGAGCGTATGAGCCGGACCATACGCTGGCGTTCAAGATGGAGGTGGTCGATGGGCAGGCGAAGGGGAATCATGCGACACCGATGTTTGTGCGGCTGATGCGGTATGTGGTGTTTCGGCCGTACTGGAATCTGCCGCCATCGATTATCAAGAAAGAGATTGTGCCGCACGTGATGCGCAAGGGGCTGGAGTATCTCGCGGCCAATGACTATCAGGTGTACAAGGCCGATGGCACGGTGGTGACGAACTTTACGGTGCATGATCTGGAGCACCTGCGCTACAACGTGCGGCAGATGCCGGGCAATAAGAATGCGCTGGGGCTGGTGAAGTTTCTGTTCCCGAACGAGTATGACGTATATATGCACTCGACGCCGGAGCTGGCGCTGTTTCGTCTGGCGCGACGGGATAAATCGCATGGCTGCATTCGGTTGCAACATGCGGACCAGATGGCGCTATGGGTGCTGCATGGCGACCAGAAAGATCCGGATGCGGAGAATGGATGGGACGCGGATAAGGTGGACGTGGCGATGAACGGCGACCTGAATAATCGCACGGTGAATCTGAAGACGCCGCTGCCGGTGGTGGTGGGGTACTTTACGGCCATGCGGGATGAGGATGGGACGACGCACTTCTTCGATGATCTGTATGGGTATGACAAGGATCTGGAGGCAGCGCTGGCCAAGGGTGGGCCGTATGAGCGCGCCGAGATGAAGATCAATCCGACGCTGGTGCCGGGGGAGACGGAGTAGCTAGTAGGCGTCGCCGGCGGAGTTGGTTGTGTGGGAGGTGTCGAGGTTTTCGAAGCGGGTGAAGTCGGCGAGGTAGGCTAGCTTGACCGAGCCGGTGGGACCGTTGCGCTGCTTGGCGATGATGATCTCGGCCTGGCCTTTGACGTCTTCGTTTTCGCGGTCGTAGTACTCTTCGCGGTGGATGAAGGCGACGACATCGGCATCCTGCTCGATGGAGCCGGACTCGCGGAGGTCGGAGAGCAGGGGCTTCTTGTCGCCGGTGCGCTGCTCGCTGCCGCGCGAGAGTTGGGAGAGGGCCACGACGGGGACGCCGAGCTCCTTGGCGAGAGCCTTGAGGCCGCGGGAGATGCTGCTGACCTCCTGGGTGCGGTTCTCGAATTTTTTCTGCGAGCTTCCGGATGAGCCGGTCATGAGCTGGAGGTAGTCGATGACGATGAGGTCGAGGCGGCCCTCCTGCTGGCGGAGGCGGCGGGCCTTCGCACGCATCTCGGCGAGGGTTATGCCGGGCGTGTCGTCGATGAACATCTTGGAGTTCATGAGACGGTCGAGCGCAGCGATGAGTTTGCCTTTGTCTTCGCGAGGGATGAAGCCGGTCTGGAGCTTGCGGCTGCCGACCATGGCCTCGGAGGCGAGCATGCGGCGGAGGAGGGATTCTTTGGACATTTCGAGCGAGAAGATGGCGACGACTTTGGCGTCTTTGACGGCGCAGTTCTGCGCGATGTTGATGGCCCAGGCGGTCTTGCCCATGCTGGGACGCGCGGCGATGATGATGAGCTCGGAGTTCTGGAGGCCGGAGGTCATCTTGTCGAACTCGATGTAATGCGTGGCCAGGCCGGTGACCTCGCGGCCCTGTTCGTAGAGAGCGTCAATGGAGCCGAAGGAGCTGGCGACGATCTCGGGGATGTTGGAGAAGCCGCGCTGGATGGCGGAGTCGGCAACCTCGGCGAGGCGGACTTCGACGTCGTTGAGGACCTTGGTGGCGTCTTCGGTCTGGTCGGAGGCCGCAGCCATGCCCTCGTTGAAGATGCTGAGGAGCTGGCGGAGAAGGCTCTTGTCCTTGACGATGCGGACGTAGGATTCGATGTTGGGGTTGCGCGGGATGCCCTCGGTGAGGAAGGCGAGGTAGGCCGCGCCGCCGATGGCATCGAGCTCGCGGCGCTTGGTGAGCGCGTCCATGACGGTGATGAGGTCGACGGCGTGGCCGAGGGCGAGGAGGTCGACCATGACGCGGTAGATGCGCTGGTGGGAGTCGAGGGCGAAGTCTTCGGGGCGGAGCTTGGCGGTCGCGTCGGTGATGGCGACCGCATCGAGGAGCATGGCGCCGAGAACCGTGACCTCGGTCTGGATGGAGGACGGCAGGCCGTCGTTCGGTGTGGAGATTGTGCTGAGTGACGCCATGAATGAATCGGTCCCTTACGGATGTACTGCGGCGGCTTGTAAGCGCGGGAGTTTGAGCTGCTGGATGATTTGCTCAGCAGCCTGCGATGGACTGTGTGTGCTGGTGTCGATTGAGATGCGCGGCTTTGGCATGTGGCCAGTTTCGAACACGCGTTCTGCGTGGAGTTTTTCAAAGAGAGAGATGGACGTCAGCTTGTGGAACTGGTGCCTGGAGGCGTTATCTATGCGACGTTTCAGTTCTTCCATGGGGGAGACAAGCTCGACGAAGTCGACTTCCCCGCCAGTGGTGGTAACCGTCTCGATTACGTTGTCAACGAACTCACCTCGAACGCTGCTTTCCGGATTGAATGTGAAGATAAGGCCTGGTAGATCAGTCGCCGACGCTGCCTTGAAGACGGATAACCACATCTCCTCACGCAGGGAGACGAAGGGCTCGCTACCGAACTCGAAGACCGAGAGGAGAAGATCAACGACGAGGTGATTGTGGAAGAGCTTGTACCCGGTGAGCGCGGCGAGTTCTTGCGCCACCGTCAGCTTGCCGGTGGCGGGAAGGCCGTAGATGAACACGAACTTCATGGAACATCGATCTCCGCCGCCAGAGTGCTGGGAATAACTAGGCTAGCCGAGCGCGGGTTGTGGGTGTGGAAGGAAATGTGGGAATCGGGGCAGAAGCGGCGATCCGGAGCCCGCCGCTTCTGCTGTTTTGCGAATCAGGGCTTTGAGGTGCGTTCCGCGTAGACCTTCTGGGCAGCGATGAGGCCGTCGCCGAAGCTCGCGCCTAGTTGGGGGACGGATTTTACGACGACCTGCTCCAGAGCACCGATGAGGGCGATGGTGTCCATGTAGTCGAAGAAGCCCAGGTGGGCGATGCGGAAGATCTGGCCCTTCATCTCTCCCTGGCCGTTGGTGATGATGGCTCCGAAGCGGGATTTCAGCTCCTTGACGAAGAGGCCGGAGTCTACGCCTTCGGGGGCGAGGACGGCGGTGGCGGCTGCGCCAGAGGCGTCGGGAGCGAAGAGTTTGAGGCCGAGCGCGAGGACGGCGGCGCGGGTCATGGCGGCGATGGTTTCGGCGTTGTCGACGAGGCGCTTGCGGCCTTCAACCAGGCTTCCGTCGCCTTGGGCAGCGATCCAGTCGAAGGCTGCGCCGAGAGCGGCGATGAGAGCGACGGCCGGAGTGTAGGCGGACTCGCCGTTCTTGGCGTTCTTGCGCTCCTTGCGGAGGTCGAAGTAGTAGCGCGGGTTGTAGGTGGCCTCCATGCGGTCCCATGCGCGGGTGCTGAGGGCGATGTAGCTGAGGCCGGGGGGGATCATGACGGCCTTCTGCGAGCCGCCGATGAGGGCGTCGATGCCGAGGGCGTCCATGTCGATGTGGGTGGTGCCGAGGCCGGTGATGGCGTCGACGATGAGCAGGGCCTCGGAGTGGGTGTCCTTGAGGAGCTGGGCGATGGCGGGGATGGAGTGGCGGACGCCGGTGGAGGTCTCGGTGGCCTGCATGAAGACGGCGCGGGTTTCGAGGTGGAGCGATGCCTTGACCTCGTCGAGCGAGAAGGTGTGGCCGTAGGGTGCGCTCACCACGTCGACGTGACAGCCGAAGGCTTTGCAGATGCCGGACCAGCGCTCACCGAACTTGCCGGCAGTGAGCACGAGGACGCGGTCGCCGGGCGAGGTGAGGTTGGAGACGGAGGCCTCCATGGCGCCGGTGCCGGAGCTGGAGAGGAGGATGACGTCGTTGGCGGTGCCGACGAACTCCTTGAGCTGGGCGAGGACGCGGGTGTAGAGGGCGCGGAACTCGGCGGTGCGGTGGTGGATATCGGCCGCGGCCATGGCGAACTGGGCAGCGGGGAGCAGAGGGGTTGGGCCCGGCGTGAAGAGTCGCGTTTTACGGATCATAGGGATATTCTAACGGGTTCGGAGATCTGGTACCGGCGGAGGTGGGCGCTGACCGCGTAAACTGGGGAAGAAGAGGTGAGAACGATGGGTGCGATTGGGGAGAAGCTGGGCAAGGACATTATTGCCGCGATGAAGGCGCATGAGCAGGAGACGCTGACGACGCTGCGGATGGTGAAGTCGGCGCTGAGGAATAAGGAGATCGATAAGCGCGAGGCGCTGACGGATGCGGAGGAGCAGTCGATCCTGACGACGCTGCTGAAGCAGAGACGGGAGTCGGTGGAGCAGTTTACCAAGGGCGGGCGGCTGGAGCTGGCGGCGAAGGAGCAGTTGGAGATTGGGTTGATTGAGGGCTATATGCCGAAGTCGGCCAACGAGGACGACCTGCGCGCGATGGTGGCTGCCGCGGTGGAACAGGTGACCAGGGACAATGGCGGGACCAGACCAGGGCCGAAGGAGATGGGCTCGGTGATGAAGGCTGCGCAGGCGAAGATTGCGGCCAGCGGCGAGCGAGCCGATGGGAAGCTGGTGAGTGAGATGGTGAAGGCCGAACTGGCGAAGGGGTAAGCGCACGCGGTCCTGCGGATCCCGGCTGGGTTTTGGAAGCTGTTGCGCACTCACGTCTGCGAGTCAGGGTGGGAGAGCAAGCAACCACAGAGGCTCAACATACAAGGGGGCGCACCACTGCGCCGCGCAAAATGCAGTACGGCTCCGGTCGAGATGACGGACTGTTTCCGCTGAGACGGACTGTTTCCGCTGAATTGACGGATTCCTTGCCGTGATGGGGGTTAGCCGAGCCTGGGGTGGAGGAGTTGGAAGCCGGTTTTTTGCTGGTAGGCGTGGGCCAGGGTGCAGGCTTTGGCGTCTTGATAGAGCGGGGCGAGGAAGCTAAGGGAGACGGGGGTGTTGGGGCCGCCGTAGTCGGGCCATGGGTCGTCGGGAGTGGGGGTGAAGGGTGGAGCGTCAGGGCCGCGGAGGCCGTTGGGCACGATGACGGCAGGTTGTCCGCAGAGGTTGGTGGCGGTGAGCTGTGGGCCGAAGCTGGGGGTGACGATGACGTCAAAGGGGGCGAAGGCTTCGGTCATCTTATGCAGAGCAA
Source organism: Granulicella sp. (assembly GCA_027450185.1). GTDB lineage: Bacteria > Acidobacteriota > Terriglobia > Terriglobales > Acidobacteriaceae > Granulicella. The sequence continues at coordinate 104,515 of DAIDKF010000005.1, forward strand.
GGGTGCGGGCGCGGGCAGCGTTGACGTAGTCGACCGCAGAGTAGAGGCGTGCGGTACGGAAGCTGTTGGGCCAATCGTAGGGCTCCTGGCCGCTGAGCAGGGCGTCGCGGCCGGAGCGGGTGAGATCGTCGAAGGCTGCGGCAGCTTCGGCCTCGAGCATGGGGACGATGGAGCCGAAGGGGAAGTCGGGGAGGGTGACCGGGGTGAGCGAGAGGCCCATGCTGCGCAGGGTTGCGAGGGCGGCGGTGTTGAACTTCGCATCGTAGGACTGCTGGGCGAAGCGGGCTTTACGCTGTGCGATGCGCTGGTTGTACGTGTCGAGGTCCTTGCCGGTGAGGGCGCTGCCGGGCGGCTTGGGTGGGGCGAATGTTGGAGCGTCGAAGGCGGACTTGATGTAGCCGACGCGAAGTTTGCGGATGTCGAGTGTGAAGTCGGGATTGAAGGCGGCGGGCTGCACACTGAGGTCGTGGCCGTCGGGGCCGTAGATGGCGTTGAGCACGATGGCGCAGTCCTCGACGGAGCGGGTGATGGCGCCGATCTTGTCCATGGACCAACTGAGGGCCATCGCGCCGGTGCGGGGAACGAGGCCGAAGGATGGACGCAGCCCGGTGACTCCGCAACGAGTGCTGGGGGACGAGATGGAGCCGAGGGTTTCGGTGCCGATGGCGAAGCCGACGCAGCCCGCGGAGACGGCCGATGCACTGCCCGCAGAGCTGCCGCTGCTGCCCTGCTTCGGGTTCCAGGGGTTGCGGGTGCGGGCTCCGGGCTTGCCTGCGCCGGTGGGGTAGCCCCAGAGATCGCCCTGCGCGAGCGCTCCCATGGTGAGCTTGGCGATGAGGACGGCACCGGCTGCGTCGAGGCGCTTGACGACTTCAGCGTCGTAGTCGAAGCGCTGATCTTCAAAGCCGGCCGCACCCCAGGTGGTGGGATAGCCGGCGACGGCGAGGAGGTCCTTTCCACCCCAGGGAATGCCGTGGAGAGGGCCGCGATGTTTGCCGGCGGAGAGTTCGGCGTCGGCTGCGGCGGCTTGCTTGAGGGCGCGATCCTCGGTGAGCGTGATGACGAAGTGCAGCGTGGGATCGAAGCGATGGAGGCGTGCGAGGTAGAGCCTGGTTAGCTCCATCGATGTGACTTTGCGCGTGCCGAGGAGTTCGCTGAGCTGGCGGACGGAGGCAAAGGCGAGTTGCTCCTCATTCGAGGCGGAGATGCTTGCGATGCCGTGCGAGGGGCCGAGTTTGATGGGCTGGCGCGCGGTATTGAGCACTGTTCCGCCGGGGACGGGGTCGAAGATCAAGGCGGGCGCGACGGAGTTGGGGAGGTTGAGCTTGCGGACTTCGACGATGTCTTCGCGGACGCCAGTGAGGCCTTCGATCATGAGCTTGCGCTGCTCCGGGGTGAAGGCTAGACCGGCGATGGCTGCGGCCTGCTCGATCATCTCGGGCGTGATGGGCGCGAAGGTTGGACTGGCGTGCGAGGGAGCGGATGATTGCGCGGCGGAGGAGTGGGTGGCGAGCGCGAGTAGGGCTCCGGGAAAGAGCGTGCCGCCGAGGCCCGCGGCGGCGGAGACGGAGAGGAAACGGCGGCGGGTGGCGTCGAGCGGCTCGGAGGTGGTGAGAGATTGGGTGTGGGCAAGAAAGCGCTGCGTGTCAGAGCTCATCTCGGGATGGTACATGGGAAGGAATGCTGGAGAGAAGTTGTTGGGGGCAGAGAGGCAGTTAAGCAGATAGTCAGAGGGCGGGCTGGGCAGTGGCGGCGCGATGGTGGTTGCGGGTGAGCAGGTAGTAGATGACGGGCGTGACGATGAGGCTGAGGACCATGGAGATCATGAGGCCGCCGATGACCGCGATGGCGAGGGGCTGGAGCATCTGCGAGCCGGCGCCGAGGGCGAAGGCCAGGGGCAACATGCCGCAGACGGCGGCGATGGCGGTCATGACGATGGGACGGAGGCGGCGTTGGGCGGCGTGGAGCATGGCCTCCTTGGCCGGGTCGTGGGCCGGGTCATAGGCGGGATAGACGCCGGTGGCGGCGAAGTCGGCGGCGCGTTTGGCTTCGGCCTGGGCGCGGAACTTCTCGTCGGCGTCGAGCAGCAGAATGCCGTTCTTGGCGACGATGCCGATGACCATGATGAGGCCCATGAAGCTGGCGACGTTGAAGTCGGTGTTGGTGATGAGCAGAGCGATGACGACGCCGGTGATGGAGAGGACGGAGCTGGTGAGGATGGCGATGGGCGCGGAGAAGTTGCGGAACTCGGCGAGCAGGACGCCGAAGACCAGAGCGAGGGCGAGGAGGAGAACGCGGGCGAGGTCGGCGAAGGACTTCTGCTGCTCCTGGTAGGTGCCGCCGTACTCCACGCGGACGGAGGGGGGAATGTGCAGGCTGTCGACGACTTGCTTGACTTTGACCATGGTGCCGCCGAGGTCGGAGCCTTCGAGGCGGCCGCTGACGACGATGAGGCGCTGAAGGTTCTCGGTATGGACCTCATTCTGGGGCGGTAGTTGGGTGATCTGGGCGAGGGAGCCGAGCGAGGCGGTGTGGCCGGTGCTGGAGTTGAAGACAGTGTTCTGGATGGCGTCGAAGTCGGCGCGGTTGGCGTCGGGGAGGCGGACGCGGATGGTGTAGGGGCGGCCGTGGAGGATGATGGGGTCGGTAGTGGGAAGGCCGTCAAGGATGGCGGTGGCGTCTTCTGCGACTTCAGTGGGGGTGAAGCCGAGACGGGCGGCGACGACGGGGTCGATGTTGAAGTCGGTGGCGGGGCCGGAGATGGTGTTTTCGACGCCATTCTGGGTGTCGACGACACCGGGAATCTTCTGGATGGCGGCCTGAACGCGGGGGCCGAGCTGGTTGAGCAGGGCGGGATCGTTGTTGAAGAGCTTGATCTGGATGGGCTCGGGCGAGTTGGAGAGATCGCCGATCATGTCCTGAAGTACCTGGGTGAACTCGATGTCGAGGGTGGGTTCGGTGGAGGCGATCTGCTGGCGGACGTCGGCGATGACTTCGTCGATGGAGCGGGAGCGCTTGTGTTTGAGACGGACGCTGAAGTCGCCGGTGTTGGCCTCGGTGACGGCGGCGAGGCCGAGCTGGAGGCCGGTGCGGCGTGAGGTGATCTCGACTTCGGGAGTCTTCTGAAGGATGCGCTCGACGTGCTCAAGGATGCGGTTGGTCTCGGCCAGCGAGGTGCCGGCGGGAGTGAGGTAGTCGAGGATGAACGCTCCTTCGTCCATGGCGGGAAGGAGGTCGGAGCCAAGGCCGGAGTAGGCGAAGTAGCCGCCGATGACGAGGATGAGGCAGCCGATGCCGAGGACGAGGGGCCGGTTAAGGGCGAGGCTGAGCGCGCGCGCGTGGGCGTGGAGGATGCGGCGCATGACGGGACCGTCTTTGTGGCCGCCAACTTCCTCGCCGTGGAGCTCCGGCTGTGGCTCGGCTGCGCCGGTGTCAGTGGCAGCGACGTGCTTCCTGCTGCGGAGAAGGGAGAGGCTGAGCGAGGGCGTGAAGGTGAGGGCGAGGGCGAGCGAGGTGAGCAGCGCGGCAGTCATGGTGACGGCCAGTGCGCGGAAGAAGCTGCCGGTGACGCCGGTGACGGAGATGAGGGGGAGGAAGACGACGACGGGGGTGAGGGTGGAGAAGACGAGAGGAGTGGTGATCTCGCTGAGTGCGCTGCGGACGGCGTCGGTGCGGGACTGGCCGGAGTCGCGGTGGACAACGATGTTTTCGACGACAACGATGGCGTCATCGATGACCAGGCCGATGGCTGCGGCGAGACCGCCGAGGGTCATGAGGTTGAAGGACTGGCCGATGATCCAGAGGAAGAGGATGGTGACGGCGACGGTTACAGGGATGACGAGGCCGGCGACAAGGGAGCTGGACCAGTCGCGGAGAAAGAGGAAGAGGATGATGCAGGCGAGGACGAGGCCGATGAGGATGGCGTCGCGAACGCTGGCGATGGACTCGCGGACGAGTTCGGACTGGTCATAGAAGGGAGTGAGGTGGACGCCGGGAGGGAGGGTTTTCTGGAGCTCTGCGATCTTGATGGCGATGGCGTCGGCTACCTGAACGGTGTTGGAGGATGGCTGACGGGCGATGTTGATGAGGACGGAGGGGCGGCCGTTGGCGGTGACCATGGTGTAGACGGGCATGGGCCCGGTACGGACCTCTGCGACGTCACCGACGCGGACGGGTGCGCCGGCGGGAGTGGTCTTGATGACGAGGTTCGAGAGCTCGGCGATGCTGTGCGCCTGGGCTCCGATGAGGCCGAGAATGAGTTCGTGATTGGCTTCGTAGAGGCCCGGGGAGTCGATGATGTTGGAGGCCTGGACGCCGTTGACGATGTCGAGGATGGTGATGCCGGTGGTCTGCAACCGTGCGAGGTTGGGGACGATGTGGTACTCAGGGACCTGGCCACCCTGGACGGTGACGGTGCTGACGCCGAAGACATGATTGAGAGGCGGTTTGAGGTCGTAGGTGGCGATCTCCCAGAGGCGCGACTGGGAGATCGTTTGCGCTCCACGATTGTCTGCCGTGAGGGCGTAGCCGAGGATGGGGAAGGTGGCGAAGGTGAGGCGGTTAGAGGTGAGCTTGGCGGTGGGGGGCAGCTCCTGCGCGACCTTTGCGAGGGCCGCGTCGGTGAGTTGCAGGGTGCGGTACATGTCGACATTCCAGTCGAAGAAGAGACTGACTTCTGCCGAGCCGCGGCTGGTGTTGCTGCGAACGCTGAGCAGGCCGGGTACGCTGTTGACTGCGTCTTCGATGGGCTTGGTAATGGTGACCTGCATCTGTTCGACGGGCATGACGCCGTTGTCGATGCCGATGACGATGCGGGGAAAGTTGGTATCGGGAAAGACGGAGATGGGTACCTGAAAGGCTGCGTAGGCACCGGCGATGGTGAGGACGGCGAGGAAGAAAAATATGGTCTTGGTGGAGCGCGCGAGCCAGAAAGGACGGGCTGTGCGGGAGTTGGCGGAGTGGGAAGCAGGCATCAGTCCTTGTCCTCCCTGGTGGTTCCGGCAGCGTTGTCAGTGCTCTTGTCGTCTCCGGCAACGCCGAGCCTGACCTTGGTGCCGTCCTGCAAGCCGTAGCCTCCGGTGTCGATGACGAGGTCGCCGGGGGCGATGCCGCTGAGGATCTGCACGGTGTCGGGCAGCCGGATGCCGATGGTGACCGGCTTCAGGCGGGCGGTGCTTTGGCTGTCCACGACCATCACGCTGAGGCTTCCATCGTCGGCGGGGAGCAGGGCGGAGGTGGGCACCTGCAAGGCGTTTGGCACGGTGCGGCCTACGATGGCGACGTGTGCGGGCGCTCCTGCTTTGAGCTTGGCGTCAGGGTTGGTGAGCTTGACCCAGATCTCGACGGTGGTCGAGCCGGGGTCGAGGGCGGGGCTGATGAGGGAGACGGCGCCTTGGATGGGGGTGTCCAAGCCGTGTACGGTAACCTGCGCCTTGTCGCCGACCTTCATGCGCTGGACCATGGCCTGGGAGAGATGCAGCTTGGCGATGAGCGAAGAGGTGTCCATGACGGTGACGAGCGGAGTTCCGGCCGGTGCCATCTCTCCGACAAAGAGTGGCCGGTCAGTGACGACACCGTCGATGGGGCTGCGCAGGGAGGCGTAGCTGGCGAGCGCTTCAGCGTTGAGGAGTTTGCCCCTGGCTGAGGTCAACTGGCCCTGCGCGGCCCTGCCGCTGGCTTCGCGGCCGATACTTTCGAGAGACTGGAGATGCTTGGCGGCCGTGTCATACGCAGCCTGCGCCTGCACCAGCGCGGCCTTGGCTGTATCGAGATCGCGGCCGGGGATTGCGCCCTCCTGAAAGAGTTGCGTTCGGCCTTTGACGATGCTCTGGTTCAGGCCGAGGTTTGCTTTGGCCTGCGCGAGATCGAGTTGCGCCGTTTGCGTGGCCTCCGGCAACTGGATGCTGGTCGCCTGCTGGTAGGCCGCCTGCGCCGCGGTGTAGCTGCCCTGATTGTCCAGCGCGTTGCCCTGCAGGTCGCGGTCTTCGAGGGTGACGAGCAGCTCGCCGGCGTGGACGTGCGTTCCTCGCTGCACGTAGAACTTCTTGATTGGAGCGCTGATCTTGGGAGAGAGCGCTGCTTCGGCGAGCGGAGAGAGGACGGCGTCGCCCTGAATCTGCTCGGAGATGGGGGCGACCTCGGGCTTCGCTGCCTGAACGGCGACGAGGACCTGGGGTGTGGTCTCGTCCTGTTTGCAGCCGGCGAGCGCAAGGCAGCAGAGGAGCGCCGCAGCGGCGTACTTCCATGCGCCGCGCGATGACATGCGTTGGTTCACAAGATCACTGCTGATGGGTGGAAGCATCATCGATCAAAACCTTCCCGTAAGTGTCTGAAGATTGGCCAGCGCGAGTTGATACCGGACGACGCCATCGGCGCGAGCGATCTCTGCGGCGAGTAAAGAATTCTGCGCGTCGACGACTTCGAGCACGGAGCCATCGCCGCCGGTGTAGCGCAGTTCGGTGAGGTGAAGACTCTGCTGCGCAGTGGTGACGCTGGCGTCGAGGGAAGACAACTGGTCGCGTGCGGTGACAGCACTATCGTAGAGTTCGGAGAGGTCCGCGATCAATTGGCGCTGGGTTGTGGAGAGAGCGACGCGAGCGACGTCACGGCGAATCTCGCTCTGCTTGACCTTGTGCTCGGTGGATAGCCAGTCCCAGATGGGAATGTCGAGCGAGACGCTGGCGGAGTAGCCGAGGTTGCGCGTGGCGTTGGGGCCGTTGATGGCAAATTGCGGTGCGTCGATGCCGTAGGTGACGTTCAGTCCGAGGTCGGGAAGATAGGCCGCGCGCGCGGTGGTGACGTCGGCTTCACTGGCGTGCAGCGCAGCCAGTGCGCGCATCATCTCCGGATTATTCTTGCTGGCGTCGGCGTCGATCACGCTGCGGTCGGGAAGGACGGGAGGAGCGGCGGACTCGGTCTGGAAGGGGGTGCGCGGATCGGGGAACATAAGTACGGCCAGTTCGAGGCGAGCGGTGGAGGCAGCGAGGGTTGCGTCCTGCACATCGCGGACGCGCTGCTGCTGCTGGAGTTCGGCCTTGACGACGTCGGCGTGAGCGGCCTCGCGGGCCTGCTCGCGTTGGTGCGTGATGGCGAGGAAGTGGTCCGCGTCATCCTTGCTGCGTTGTACGACGACCAGCTTGGTCTCTGCGGCTGCGACTCCATAGTAGAGCGCGACGACGGCGGAGAAGAGACCGCGGCGCGCGATCTCGGCCTCTGCTGCGGCCTGGGCGGCGCGGGCGTTGGCCGCAGCCACGGCGCTGACTTGTTGGAGACCGAGGGTCTCGTTGACGACGCCTTCGCTAGCGTATTCATGCACGGCGTTGTTGGCGATGAAGCGCGGTGCGGACGAGGTGGTGGTCTGGCCGATGCGGTCCGTGGAGCCGTTGCCCTGGGTGAAGAGATATTGATTGTGATAGGTGACGGACGGAAGCAGGCTGGCGATGGCAACGGACCGATCCAGCCGGGCGAGGCGACCCTGGGCGAGTGCCGCGGCGAAGGCGGGCTCATTGGCCTCGGCGAGATGGACGGCTTGATCGAGCGAGATTGAATTGGCGGCTGCGGGAACGTGTGCGGAAGAGGATGCAACGGACTGTGCGAAGACAACGGCTCCGCCGAAGAGCAGCGAAACGCAGAGGACTTTCACCATGGATCTCTGGAGTATGGATGGAGAGCAACTCATTCGGTCATTACACTACAAAGCCGAGATTAAGCCATCCTTAAGCGTCTCTAAAATACTGTTTGCAAAGTATCTCTAAAATACTGCGCGCCAAGCATCTCTGAGATGTTGCGTGGGTTCGGAGGGTTCATGCACCTTAGTTCATACCTTAGATGCTCTTGAAGCCGCGGCCATGTCCGTGAAACGCGGCCGATTATTTCGCGGCGGCCTTGGGTGCGTCTGACGATGCCTTCCCATCGTGCGCGTACTCCATCCAATGACGTTGAGTAGATATGCGCTCTTGGCCGAAGGAGGCTTTCGGCTTGCTTGGCGATGCCGTACTGGAGAATTTGCCAGGCGAGAGGGGCCTGACGAATGTCGTACCCGGCGTCGTGCGTCAGTGACAGGCCGAGTTGTACACGCTGCCAGGGTGGCGAGTGGTGGGGTGGCCGTGGTTCGCGTGGGAGAGGGGTTTTGGGCTAGGCTGTTGGAACGCTGTCGCTGCTAAAACTTCTTAGGATGGGATCACCCTGCTTATGCTGAATCGCCAGTCTTCGAACGTCTTTGCGAGTGTGTTGGTGCTCGCCTCCGCTGCCGTGCTGCCTGCTGTAGCGCAGCAGGTTTATACGACGCAGGATTATGCGCAGGCGGAGCGATGGATGTCGTACAACGTGAATCCGCTGGTGCACCATACTGTGCGCGGGGTGGAGTATCTGCCGAGCGGGCGTGTGTTCTATCGCGATCCGGGAGTGGGCGGGACGATGTACATGATCGCCGGGCAGACGGCGGATGCGAAGGCGTGGAGCGTGGCTCCGGCGTTCGATAACGCGAAGCTGGCGGCGGCGATCAATGCCGCGATCGCAACAGCGAACATGGCGGACAAAAACACAAAGCCAGAGCCCGAGGCCAAGGCGCCAGCGAAGGTGGAGGCGGCGAAGCTGGGGGTGACGGAGTACAGGGAAGAGGCCAACGGCGGGTTTGCGGTGACGACGGCGGAGGGTGTGTTCGATTGCGATGCGGGAGTGACGGCTTGCACGGAAGAGCCGAAGCCACCAGCGCCGGAGGAGACGGCGGAGAAGGCCGGAACCAAGGCGGGGACGAAAAAAGCCGCGATCGCACGGCGGCATGCGGGGGAGGCGAATCTTTCGCCGGACAAGAAGCTGGGCGCGTTTATTCGCGATAACAATCTGTGGGTTCGGACGGTGGCTACGGGTGAGGAGCGGCAGTTGACGACCGATGGTGCGGAAGACTTTGGATATGCGACGGACAATGCGGGGTGGCAACACTCCGAGGGCGCAATCCTGACGTGGTCGGCGGATGGGAAGAAGATTGCGACGTTCCAGCAGGACCAGCGGAAGACGGGGCTGATGTATCTGGTGCCGGTGACGAACCGGCACCCGAAGCTGGAGGCATGGCGGTATCCGCTGGTGGGAGATAAGGACGTCACGATGATTGAGCCGGTGGTGATCGATGTGGCGACGGCGAAGGTGGTGCGGTTGAAGACGGAGCCGTTGGAGCATCGCAGCATGGAGTGCGATGACGTGAGCTGCGATGGGGATGGGCGTTGGAATGATGTCGAGTTCTCGCCGGATGATGCGCGGCTGGCGTTTGTGGCGACGTCGCGGGACCACAAGGATGAGTGGGTGAAGGTGGCGGATGCGTCGACGGGAGACGTGCGCGATGTGTATCACGAACACGTGGACACGTACTACGGCTGGCAGGCGAAGACGGACTGGAAGGTGCTGTGGGATTCGAATGAGTTTCTGTGGGTGAGTGAGCGGAGCAACTGGGCGCAGGCTTATCTGTATGATCTGACGACGGGTGAGATGAAGAACCAGGTGACGCGCGGCGATGGGCCGGTGTGGGAGATGAAGTATGTGGACGGGAAGAACCGCGTGCTGTATTTCACAGCGACCAGCAAGGTGAAGGGTGAAGACCCTTACGACGTGCACTACTTCCGCGTGGACCTGGATGGGAAGCATCAGCGGCTGCTGACGCCGGAGGTGGCGACGCACGAGGTGACGGCGGCGAAGGATGGGACGACGTTCGTCGATGCGTACTCGACTGTGGATACTCCGCAGACGGTGGTGGTGCGGGACAACACGGGCAAGGTGCTGGTGACGCTGGCGAAGCAGGATATCTCGCAGTTGGTGGCGGCGGGATGGAAGGCTCCGGAGCGGGTGGAGATGAAGGCGCGGGATGGGAAGACGGCGGTGTACGGGATATTGTTCAAGCCGACGAAGCTCGATGCTACGAAGAAGTATCCGGTGGTGGATTATGTGTATCCGGGGCCGCAGGATGGGTCGTGCTCGGTGTTTGGGCCGCCGGGATTTGAGGCGTCGCGCGGAGACTTGCAGGCGATGGCGGACCTGGGGTTCGCGGTGGTGTGCATTGACGGGATGGGGAACCCGCACCGGTCGAAGAGCTTCCATGATGCACATGCGTCGAACCCGGCGGAGATGAACGACGATACGATTCCCGACCAGGTGGCCGGGATCAAGGAACTGGCGACGCGGTATGCGTGGATGGATGCGGAGCGGGTGGGGATTACGGGACACTCGGGCGGCGGGAATGCTACGGTGTCGGCGATGTTCCACTTCCCGGACTTCTTCAAGGTGGGTTGGGCGGAGAGCGGCAACCACGACCAGAGGGAGTATGAGGACGATTGGGACGAGCGCTGGGCCGGGTTGGAGGTGATGGGGCCGGATGGCGCGGACAACTATGCGGAGCAAGCCAACGCAGGCTATGCGAAGAACCTGAAGGGGCATCTGATGCTGACGCATGGAACGATGGACGATAACGTTCCGCCGAACAACACGCTGTTGGTGGTGGACGCGCTGATCAAGGCGAACAAGGACTTCGACATGCTGATGGTTCCGAATGTGCACCATGGATACGCTGCCGCTTCGCCCTATGTGATGAAGCGGAAGTGGGATTATTTTGTGAAGTATCTTGCGGGAGGCGTGCCGGCGATGGACTTTGTGCCGAAGTCGTATGAGGAGATTGTGAAGGCGTACTACGCGGCGCAGTGAGGCAGAGTGTAGAGCATAGCGAAGGACGAGAGGCGCTCGCCGGGGGATTGGCGGGCGTCTCTGTTTGCGGTGACGTTAGAACATGGCGAGGATGTCGGCGGGGGTGAGGCCCTGGGCGCGGAGGGTGCGGAGGGCGAGGGCGTCGTGGCGTTTGGCGAGGCGGATGCCAGCGGCGTCGCGCATGAGGTCACAGTGGAAGTAAGCGGGAGTGGGAAGGCGAAGGGCGCGCTGGAGGAGGATTTGGCGGGCGGTGGATTTGAGGAGGTCGCGGCCGCGCACGACCTCGGTGATGTGGGTGAGGGCGTCGTCGACGACGCAGGCGAGTTGATAGCTGGGGAGGCCGATGTCGTCGGGGTTGGAGGTGAGAGGCCTGCGCCAGATGAGGAAGTCGCCGAAGTCGACGGCGGGAGTGAAGGATTGCGGGCCGGAGTGGAGGTCGGTGAAGAGGATGGGGCGGAGGTCGCCGGGGGTGCGGAAGCGGTAGTTGGTGGTCCTGCGCGGATGGCGAGAGTCTAAGAGATCCGCGGCTGGGTCAGTGGGGCGGCAGCGGTTGTTGTAGAGGGGTTCGTCGTCTTCGTCGTCGTGAGGCGCTTGCGTGGATTGTGCGAGGTCGCGGCGGGAACAGGCGCAGGGGTAGGCGAGGCCGGCGGCGAGGAGTTGGTCGAGAGCGGCGCGGTAGAGGGGAATGCGGTCGGATTGGCGGATTTCGGCGTCCCATGTGAGGCCGAGCCAGTGAAGGTCCTCGCGCATGGCGGCGGAGAATTCGGGGCGCGAGCGCTGGGGGTCGAGGTCTTCGTCGCGGAGATAGAGGGTGCCGCGAGCGTCGCGGGCTCGCTGGTGGGCGATGAAGAAGGTGCGCGCGTGGCCGAGATGCAACAGGCCCGTGGGCGACGGAGCGAGACGGCCGGTGTAAGGCGTGGACATGGTGGTGGAAGTGTGATCCCAGGATTTCATGGAGGGATATGAAGTTGCGGTTGAGTGTGGGCAGGCGGTGGCAGGCGGTTGCTAGACTAATGCCTAATGATCATATCGGACTCAACTGCGGGACCAGGTCGACATGTCGCGCGCGGGCACCTGTTGGCTCTGGATGGGGTGCGAGGGCTTGCCATCCTGATGGTGATTGGTTCGCACGCGTTTGAGTCGAACTATGAAGCACGCGGAGTCCTGGTAAGCGCCATTGGACATTTTCTATACTATGGGCTGTTTGGGGTCGATCTGTTCTTTGTGCTTTCAGGTTTTCTGATTACGGGAATTCTCTTCGATTCGCTCAAAGATGAGGGCTACTTCCGGAAGTTTTATGCGCGGCGTGCGCTGCGAATCTTTCCGCTCTACTATGGGGTGCTTGCGGCCTGTCTGCTGTTGACCTATCCGCTGCACCTGCACTGGGGCGATATGGGGTGGCTGCTGGTTTTTTATTTGCAGAATCTGCACCCGATGAAGATTATGAGTTTTTCGCCGGGTGCGGGGATTGGGCTGTATCACTTCTGGTCGCTGGCGGTGGAGGAGCAGTTTTATCTTGTGTGGCCTGCGATAGTCTTCCTGATTCGCGATAAGCGAAAGCTGATGGTGACGACGCTGGCGGCGTCCTCCATGGCATTATTGCTGCGCCTGGTGCTGCTTATGGAAGGCGCTTCGCCGTTCGCGATGCATGTGACGATGGTCTGCCGGGCGGACTCTCTTATGCTGGGAGGCACGTTGGCCATGCTGTACCGATCCAGTCAATGGCCACGGGTGCAGCGTCTCGCCCCATGGGGATTTTGGGGAGCGACGGCGGTGATGCTGGCCTACATTCTTGTGCTCCAGCCGTTGCTGGCTGCGCACGGCTCCTATGGTCCACTTTGGGGCAGTGGGGTTCAATATACGGTGCTGGCGGTGGGCTTTGCGTGTCTGCTTGCGTGGTCGCTACGGGCTGGCTCGGTGTGCTCGTGGCTCTTTCAGTTGAAATGGATGCGGTTTCTGGGGAAGTACAGCTATGGCCTGTATGTGCTGCATGTGCTGGTGCTGTCGGTCATGAACCTGCCGCTGCGTGCGGTGCTGCTGGGTGTGACGCACAGCAAACTGGTGGCGGTGGTGGGGGCAGGATTGACGTCGCTGGCGGTTTCGATTGTTGCGGCGTATGCCAGCTATCACTTGTATGAGAAGCCGTTCCTGAACCTGAAGCATCGGTTCGACTACGCTCGCGGCAAGCTCAATCATGGCTCGCCGGATGATGCTTATGTTGAGCCGAGGGTGAGCCAGGGGTGAAGCCTCTGCGGAAGAGTGGGCTGGGCTACATATACTCGTGGCCGTACTGGACGGGGATCTGGGTGAAGGCGATGCGGGTGGGGGCGGATTCGCGGGCGGGGAGCATGCCGGCGAAGTGCAGCGTGGTGTGGCCGTACTTCAGGTTGAGCCTGTCCATGGTGGCGGAGAGTTGATTGCGGTTGCCGGGCTCTTCGAAGAGCGTGGCCTGGAGGTCGGCTTCGGGGATGAGGTTGCGCAGGGTGATGCCCACGAAGAAGGGCTTGCTGTGATTGGGGCCGGTGGGGGATTGCTTCCAGCAGCCCTGCAGGGCTTCGAGCAGCGAGAGGGTGTCCTGGCAGGGGCGGAAGCGCGCCTCCATGCCCCAGCCGGTCTGGGTGATGCCGCTGAGGTGCTTCTTCACCTTCGCGGCGCGGGCGAGCTGCGCGGCCTGGGACGGGGTGAGCGAGTACTTGATGGTGAGGGCGAGCGAGCCGGCGTGGAACTTCTCCATGCGCAGGCGCATGGCGGCTTTGTGGAGCAGCTTGTGGGCGACGGCCCATGCGCCTTCGGGGGAGCGGTGCTCGGGCGCGAGGACGTGGGAGTGGCCGAGGGACTTTTGCAACTCGCTGGGGACGGGCGCGCCGTCGTCGCCGGTGTCGTTGCCGCGCAGCCAGTGGAACATGCGGTCGCCCCAGACGGAGTCGAAGAGCGTGTGCATGGCGGAGCGGTCGAGGGCGAGTAGGTCAGGCATGGTGCGGATGCCCTTGGCGTTGATGCGGGCCTCGGTCTTGGCGCCGATGCCGGGAAGGTCGCGGAGTTCGAGGTGGGCGATGGAGTTGGGAAGGCCGGAGGGGAGCAGGCCGACGAGGCCGTCGGGCTTCTGCATGTCGCTGGCGATCTTGGCGAGGTAGCGATTGGAGGCCATGCCGATGGAGCAGCGGAGGGTGCTGCCGACGTCGTCCTTGATGGCCTGCTTGATGGCAAGGGAGATCTGGCGGGCGTTGGACGGGAGACGCTCGCGGCCGAGGAGCTGGCAGACCATCTCGTCGATGGAGGGGGTGTGGGCGACGGGGCAGACGCGCTCGACGGCGGCGACGATCTTGTGGGAGTACTCGGCGTAGGTGGAGTGGTTGCCGTTGACGAGGATGATGCCGGGGCAGATGCGTTTGGCGTCGCTGACGCGGGTGCCGGTCTTGATGCCGAGGGCCTTGGCTTCGTAGCTGGCCGCGATAAGCGAGGTGGTGTCGGCCTGGGTGGGGACGACGCCGGTGGGCTTGCCGCGGTACTCGGGGTGGAGCTCCTGCTCGACGGACGCGAAGAAGCTGTTGAGATCGACGTGGAGGAAGGCGAAGAGGTCGGGTTGAGCGGGAGGGCTCATGTGCGAATTATATTCGCCGGGTGTTCGCCTGAGGGAAAGTTTGAGACGGAAGGCGTGGAACAGGCAAGGGCGAAGGTTCAGGGATTAGAGAAGGCTCTCTACTGCGCAGCGCAAAAGGCGGCGCGGCTGCGGTGGAGATGCGGTCAGAGTTGGGGTGGGGTGGGGCTGTCGAGGGAGACTGGTTTCGCTCCGATGATCTTGAAGACGAAGTAGAACTTGGTTTCGTTGTCGAAGGAGCTGATCTCGCGGGAGTGGGAGCGGACGCCGTTGGACTCGGCCCAGAGCTCGTAGTCGGTGTCCTGGGCGAGGTCTCCGAAGCGGTAGTTGCCGGCGTCGTCGGCGATGTAGGTTTTGACGGCGTTGGAGTGGGAGTTTTTGAGGTAGACGATGGCCCCGCCGATGGGAGCACCGGCTTTGTCGACGACCCTGCCCTCGACGACGCGCTCGATGATGTGGTGCGTTGGGGGCTTCTGGATGTTGAGGATCTGCGCGGGGGCGGTTGCGGGCAGGGTGGCGCATGCCAGCGATACGGCCAGGAGCGAGAGTGCGGTGCGGCTACTCATCCTCATCTTCAGTAACATGCAGAGTTTCATCTTCATCATCGTAGCCTTCTTCATCGACAGGAGCTAGTTCCAACGGGTCGCTGGAGACGACTTCAAGTTCGGTTCCACATTCATCACACTGAATGATCTCGCCCTCTTCGACATCGTCGACATCGATGTCCAAGGGATTGTCACACTCTGGGCAAACGACTGACATAAACGTTCTCCTCTGTTGCAGGCACGAAGCCGAAATCAAACCGCGGTGTGGCAGAGCTAGTACGATGGTGCTGGCACCGCGATCACCTTTTCTAGTTCTAGCGGGACAGGCGCGGCGCGTCAACCTTGAGATGCGGGGCGATGCCGACACGGTGCAAATCGCGGTTTGGAGGCGGAGATGAAACGGACGTTGGGCATGTGCGGATTGTTGCTGGGTGTGGCGGCAATGGCGGGTGGACAGATGCCGATGGGAGCGGGTGCGATGGCGCCGCTGCCGGTGGACCCTGCGGTAAAGCAGGCGCTGAAGGGAGTTTCAGCCGAGAGAGTGCAGGCGGATCTGGCCAGGCTGGTGAGCTTTGGGACGCGGAGCACGCTCTCAAGCATGGATGCGGAGTTGCCGCCGGGACAGGGGATCAATGCCGCGGCGGATTGGATTACGAGCGAGTTCGAGGCGATATCGAAGGAGTGCGGCGGGTGTCTGGAGGTGAAGCGGGATGAGTTTGTGCAGCCTACGACGACGGTGGGGTATGGGCGCATTCCGAGGCCGACGAAGCTGGTGAATGTGTATGCGATATTGCGGGGGACGGGCGGCGAGCGGGCACCGTGGGTGCTGGTGACGGGGCACTATGATTCGCGGGCGACGGATGTGATGGACGACAAGCTGACGTCGCCGGGGGCGAATGACGATGGGAGCGGGGTGGCGGTGTCGCTGGAGTCGGCAAGGGCGATGGCTCGGCTGCGGAAGACGGGCGTGAGGCTGACGGGGACGATGGTGTTTGTGGCGGTGGCCGGAGAGGAGCAGGGGCTGTATGGATCCGCGCACCTGGCCAAGCTGGCGAAGGCGGAGGGATGGCCGCTGGAGGCGGTGCTGAATGATGACATCGTCGGGGGCGATACGACACCGGTCGCTCCGGGTGCGGGCGAGACGATGCAGCGGAAGGATGTGGTGCGGGTGTTCAGCGAGAGTGTGCCTTCGAACGCGACGCCGGAAGAGCAGCGGAGGATATTGGGCCTGGGCGCGGAGAATGATTCGCCGTCACGGGAGCTGGCGCGGCAGATTGTGGAGTTGGCACCGGCGTACTTCGCTGCGGACGGGACGCCGATGAAGAAGAGTGGGATGAAGATGGACACGATGATGTGCCCGATGATGCCGATGAGCGGGGCGTTTCATCCCGTGATGGAGTTGCGGCGGGACCGGTATCTGCGCGGCGGCGATCACATCAGCTTCAACGCGGAGGGTTTTGCGGCGGTGCGGTTTACGGAGTGGCGGGAGAACTTTGACCATCAGCACCAGACGCTGCGCACCGAGAACGGAGTGGAGTATGGCGACCTGCTGAAGTTTGTTGACTTCAAGTATGTGGTGAGGGTGGCGCAGTTGAATGCGCTGACGATGGCGTCGCTGGCGGCGGCACCAAGCGAGCCGCAGAAGGTGCGGATCCTGACCAGGGCGCTGGATAATAACAGTGAGCTGGCGTGGGAGCCATCGGCGTTTGCGCCGCCTGGGACGACCTATGAGGTGGTGTGGCGGGATACGGCGGAGAATCGTTGGATGCACAACCAGAGCGCAGGTGCTGCGACACATCTGAAGCTGAATGTGAGTAAGGACAACGTGCTGTTTGGTGTGCGCGCGGTGAGTGCCGCGGGAGACCGGTCGCTGCCGGTGCCGCCGCAGCCGGCACGAGAGTAGAGCTGAAGCTGAGGGGAAGGCGTTCGATGGCGTTTCGATCCAACAATCCGATTTCGCTGGTGTTTCCGCCGTTTCGCGGAGTGACGCGGCGAATCATTCTGATTGCGCTGTGCGTGTACCTGGGGATGGCGGCGATTGGGCTGTTTTCGCCGGTGCTGGCCGGGGTGCTGATGTCGCTGTTTGAGCTGCGCGCGGACCAGGCGCTGCACCCGCTGATCTGGGAGCTGGTGACGTACCCGTTCATGGGGGATGGGTTACTGAGCGTTGCGTTTGCGCTGCTGTCGCTGTGGTTCTTCGGGTCGGCGCTGGAGGAGGAACGCGGGTCACGGTGGCTGGGCGAGTTCTTTCTGGCGGCGACGCTTGGCGGAGGTGCGATCGCGTCGGCGCTGGTCCAGGTTGCGATACGGCAGGCGCCGGAACTTGTGCCGCAGATCTGGACGGCGGGGCTGTGGCCGGCGGTGCTCGCTGTGCTGGTGGCGTATGGGCGGATCCATGCCGAGAACCCGGTGAAGTTCAACTTCCTGTTTACGCTCAAGGCGAAGTATCTGGCGGCGATTTATGTGCTGTTCTATGTGGGGCTGGCGCTGGTGGGAGGCGACCGCTTCGGTGCGCTGACGGCGTTGTGCAATGCCGGGGCGGGGTATGGGTTTCTGGTGCTGGCGCCGCGGCGCGGGTTCCGGGTGGGCGTGGCGGAGAGGTGGTTTGCGGTGCGCAACTGGTACTACCGCGTGAAGCGGCGGCGTGCGGCAAAGAAGTTTACCGTGTACATGCGCAAGCAGGGGAAAGATGCGCCGATCGATGAGGATGGGCACTACGTGGATACGGAGGGTACGCTGGGCGGCAAGCAGGGACGCAGTGCCAACGGGCGCGATCCCAATGACAAGCCGTGGATGAACTAGACCATTTTCCCTGAGGATGGGTATCCGGAAACGGGTCTACAGTGGCGTTTTCATTGGGGAAAACGCCCATAGGAATCGTATCCCTGGTTTACACCTTCAGGGAAAATGAACTAGGAGCGAAGCCGGGCGGCGGGCCTGGTGGGGCGAGAGATGCGGTGAAAGAAGATGGCCGCGCCGAGCATGGGAACGCCGAGGAAGAGGAGGCTTGCGCCGATGAGGCCGGTGACGGCGTCGGCGGTGTTGCGGCCCGCGGTAAGCGTGAGGACCAGGTTGAGGACGCCGGCGGCGAAGAGTAGCACGCTGGTGACGCGCGGCTGAAAGAGGCCGACGAGGAGCAGCAGCGGGAAGGCCATGGCAAGGGCCTGGACGCAGAGGGCGTCGGCGGTGAGCGGCGAGCCCTGGTGGACGGCGGTGTAGAAGACGTGCAGGCTGATGCCGCAGAGCAGCGCGCTGTAGAGGATCAGCGCGGCTGCCAGGATGCGGTTGGGGATGGACCAGCGGTTGGGGTTGGGCATGTGGGCGTCAGCTCCGGGTGGCGACGCGAAGGCTGAGCTCACGGAGTTGCTGGTCGCTGACGGTGGTAGGCGCGTCGACCATGAGGTCGATGGCCTTGGCGGTCTTGGGGAAGGCGATGACCTCGCGGAGAGAAGCTGCTCCGGCGAGGATCATGACGATGCGGTCAAGGCCGAGCGCGATGCCGCCGTGCGGGGGCGTGCCGTACTCGAGCGCGTCGAGGAAGAAGCCGAAGCGGGCCTTGGCTTCCTCGTCGGACATGCCGAGAGAGCGGAAGATCTCGGACTGCACGTCCTTGCGGTGGATACGGATGCTGCCAGAGCCGAGCTCGGTGCCGTTGAGGACGATGTCGTAGGCGAGGGCGCGGACGGAGCCTTTGTCGTTAACCAGAGCGCCGGATTTGATGTCCTCCTCGTGCGGCGAGGTGAAGGGATGATGCGCGGCGTCCCAGTTCTTGGTCTCCTCATTCCACTCGTACATGGGGAAGTCGGTGACCCAGAGGAACTTGAAGTCGGCGGCGGTGTGGGTCTGCTCGAAGAGCTTGTGCTTGTCCGCATATTTCCTGGCGAGTTCGAGGCGGAGTGCGCCGACGCGCTTGTAGATCCACTGGGGATCGTAGTTCCACATGGCGGGCGTGCCGGGTTTGGGGGTGATGACGACGGCGAGGTCTTCAGGCGTGAGCGCAGAGTTGTGGAAGCGTTGAAGCTCTTCGGAGAGCTTTGTGGCGATGGACTCGGCGAGCGGGGCGAAGGCCTCGTTGGTGCGGAGGCGCGCGAGGTCGAGCAGGTCGAGGCCGGAGTCTCCGAAGAAGGCGCGAATCTCGCTGAGGAGAGCCTTGCGGGCGGTGCCGCTGAGCTCTCCGACGCGCGGGATGGTGAAGCCGAGGACGGGAAGAGCGGGGTCGATCTTGAGGGTGTTGCGGAGTTCGGCGGTGAGCGTGGCGGAGAGGTCGACGATAGCTGGGAGGCGCATGTCGGGCTTGTCGATGCCGTAGCGCGTGATGGCCTGGTCGTAGGTCATCTGGATGAAGGGAGCATCGGGCAACGTGATTCCTGCCGCGGAAAAAGCAGCGCGGAGGAAGCCTTCGGCCACGGCGAAGATGGTGGACATCTGCGGGAAGCTGATCTCCAGGTCGATCTGGGTGAACTCGGGCTGGCGGTCGGCGCGGAGGTCTTCATCGCGGAAGCAGCGGGCGATCTGGAAGTAGCGGTCGAAGCCGGAGATCATGAGGATCTGCTTGAAGATCTGCGGCGACTGCGGGAGGGCGTAGAAGTGGCCGGGGTGGACGCGGCTGGGGACGAGGTAGTCGCGCGCTCCTTCGGGAGTGCTGCGCGTCATGAAGGGGGTTTCGATCTCGAGGAAGCCCTGGCTGACGAGGTAGTTGCGGATGGCCATGGCGACGCGCGAGCGCAGGGCGAAGTTGTGCTGCATCTCGGCGCGGCGGAGGTCGATGTAGCGATACTGGAGACGCACTTCCTCGTTGGCGATGGCGTCTTCGGCGGGCGAGAAAGGTGGTGTTTTCGCGTCGTTGAGCAGCAGAAGCGAGTGGGCGACAAGCTCGACTTCGCCGGTGGGCATGTTGGGATTGGCGAGGCCTTCGCCGCGGTTGCGGAGGATGCCGGTGACGGCGACCACGTACTCGGGACGAGCGGCTTCGGCCTTGGCGTGGGCCTCGGGGGAGACTTCCTTGTCGAGCACAATCTGCGTGATGCCGGTGCGGTCGCGGAGGTCGAGGAAGATGAGATTGCCGTGGTCGCGGCGGCGGTTGACCCAGCCCATGAGGGTGATGGTTTCGCCGGAGTTGGTGCTGCGGAGTTCACCGCAGGTGTGCGTGCGTTGGAGCGTGCCTAGGAAGTCGAGAGTCACAATCTTTCTATTGTACGAAGTTTGTGCGCTGACTCCGAATCTACCTGAGAGCCCCCGCGAGTTTTGCTCGCGGAACTTTGGTTTGTTCGCCGGAGGCGAAGGTCTTTACGGTGAGGATGTTGGTGGCGGCTTCGTCTTCGCCGAGCAGGATGATGTGGCGGGCGAGGGTGTCGGCGATGTCGAAGGACTTGCGGAGCTTGAAGGTGCCGTCGCCTACTTCTACGGTTAAGCCGGCGGCGCGGAGTTCGCGGGCCAGGGATAGCGCGGCGGGGTTTTGGGCCGGGGTTAGCGGCGCAATGTAGGCGTCGAGCTTGGGGGCTGCAGTGGAGATGTTATCCGCTTCGGCTTGGGCCTGGAGGGTGAGGATGAGGCGGTCTTCGCCGATGGCGAAGCCGATGCCGGGAGCACGCGGACCGCCCAGCATCTCGCTCAGGCCGTCGTAGCGGCCGCCGCCGAGCAGGGCGTTTTGCGTGCCCAGGCCGGTGGTTACGGTGAACTCGAAGGTGGTGCGGGTGTAGTAGTCGAGGCCGCGGACCAGGCGCGGGTTCAGGTGGTAGGGGACACCGCAGGCGTCGAGGGCGGCCAGGACCTGGTCGAAGTGGGCCTTGGATTCGGGGGAGAGGTAGTCGGCGATCTTGGGCAGCGTGTTGATGAGCGCCTGGTCGGCTTCGTCCTTGGAGTCGAGGACGCGGAGCGGATTGGTCTCGGCGCGGCGCTGGTTGTCTTCGCACATCTGGTGCTTGATGGGCGCCAGGGCTTCGCGGAGGGCGGCATTGTAGCGGACGCGGTCTTCGGCGGAGCCGACGGAGTTTAGCTCAAGGCGCCAGTCGCGGATGCCCAGCTCGGTGAGGAGGCTGGCGAGCATCTCGAGGATCTCGGCGTCGCGGAGGGGGGATTCCGAGCCTGAGGATTGCGGGCCGATGACCTCGGCGCCGATCTGCCAGAACTGGCGGTAGCGGCCGCGCTGGGGACGTTCGCGGCGGAACTGCGGGCCGATGTAGTAGAGCTTTTGCAGGTTGCCGGTGTTGCCGAGCTGGTGCTCGATGTACGCACGGACGACGCCGGCAGTGGATTCGGGGCGGAGGGTGAGGGACTGGGCCTTCTCCGACGCTGCGCGGGCGCGGTCCTCCCAGGTGAACATCTCTTTGCTGACGATGTCGGTCTCCTCGCCGACGCCGCGGGCGAAGAGCTCGGTGGACTCGAAGATGGGAGTGCGGATCTCGCCAAAGCCGTAGCGGGCGAATAGAGCG
This sequence comes from Granulicella sp., assembly GCA_027450185.1. GTDB lineage: Bacteria > Acidobacteriota > Terriglobia > Terriglobales > Acidobacteriaceae > Granulicella. The sequence continues at coordinate 125,775 of DAIDKF010000005.1, forward strand.
CGGGCGGTGGATTCGACGTGGTTCCAGAGCGGAGTCTGGTCGGGGAGGAGGTCGCGGGTGCCACGGACCGCCTTGAGGGTTGGGCGGGCTGGGGTCTTGTTGGATTTTGGCGCAGGGCTGGTGCTTTCAGTCATAGAGGTACAGTCTATCGAACGAAGGACGAGGAAGCTCGGCGCAAGTCTTCGGCATTTCTTCAGAGGCTGAAGCCGTGTGGAGATGGGGGAGCTTACGGCGGGACTAAAGTCCCGCCCCTTCAAAGCGAAGGCTGATGCAGAGATCTTCTAGCTGATGGAACGTGGAGGATAGGTGATTGAGCTGGCGGAGTCGGCGGTGGAGCTGGCTTCGTCGATCTCACGGGACTGGATGCGGGCGTCGATGAGGAGGCCGACGCCGATGCCGAGGGGGATGAGGCCAACGGCGGCTCCGGAGAGGACGTCGCGCTCCTGGAGGACGGTGGCCAGAGCGATGAAGAAGAGGATGAGGCCGACGGCGGTGCCGCAGAGAACGACGCCTCCCTGGCGCGAGTTGGCGCGGCGGCGGAGGGCGTTGGGAGCAGCGTGGCCCTGGAAGACGGAACTGATGGCAACCTCTTCGGTGGTGGGCGGAGGGGTGATGCCGCGGGCGATGGCGGCGAGACGTTCCTGGCTCTCCATCTCGCGGCGGCGGGTACGGGACCAGGACTTGAAGCCGACGATGCCGAGCACCATGAGACAGCCGGCGACGGGAACGATGAAGGGGCTGTTGGCGGCGTCGCCGAGGCCGGAGAAGGTTTCGAGAATCATAGGGAAGCTCCTTGGGTTTCCTGGCTGCTCGCGCCGGGCGCGGGCAGCGATGATTATTTCTGTGGGGCTTCGACTGAGGAGGGTGGAGAAAGTTTCAGGTGCGGGAATGAAACTTTTAGAAGAGGATGAAGTCTGAGGAGCTTGGATAAGGATTAAGGACCAGGGATTGGAAAGACAGAGGGCGAATGCGCGGTGATCTTTCATCGCCGGAGATATTTGAGGCGCTGGTGCGTGAGCATCAAGCGATGGTGTTTCGCACGCTCACGCGGCTGACGGGAGCGGGGGCGCAGGTGGAGGACCTGGCGCAGGAGGTGTTTCTGCGGCTGTACAGGGCGCTGCCGGAGTTTCGCGGGGATGCGGCACTGTCGACGTATCTGTACCGGATTGTGATCAACGTTGCGCAGGATGAGTGGAAGCGGCGGCGCAGGGAGCGGGTGGTGATCGCGGCGGCTCCGGCGGTGGAAGACGAGGGGGATGCAGGGTGGATTGAGAGCTTTGGCGGCGATGAGTTGAGCGAGCATACACGTAACCCGGAGCAGCGTATGGAGGATGCGGAGGTTCGGGCCGCAGTGGATGCGGCGATGGCGGAACTGCCGGAGATGGAGCGCGTTGTGCTGGTGCTGTATCACCAGGAGGAGTGCAGCTATGAGGGGATCGCTGCGGCGCTGGGGATGCCGATCAATACGGTGAGAACGCATCTGCACCGGGGACGGAAGCGGCTGGCGGGAGTCCTGCGCGGACGGGGCTTGCGCGCACGGCGGGAGTTGGATGAAGCAGGTGCGGATGGTGAGCGGATGGAGAGGAGCCGGTTGAGGGAGGGTGTGGGGACGCGGAGGATTGTGGTGGGCGGGTTGTGAGGGATCGAGAGGACGCGATGCGAGAAGATGCGATGAAGGATGCGTGGAAAAGGGATGGCGCAGTGAGAGACGACGCACTGCTGGAGGCGGCGATTACGCGAGCGCTGGAAGAGCCGCCGAGGGTGTTGGTGCCGGTGGATTTTGCGGAGCGGGTGAGGACGAGACTGCCAGCGCGGGCGAGGGTGCGAGCGCGGCGAAGTGTGGGGAGGATTGTGGCGGCGGCTACTGCGGCGGGGCTGGTGGTGGCGCTGTACTGGCTGGCTCCGTATGTGCGGCCCAGCTTTGGCAGCGTGGCCTTCGATGTGGAGATGATGATGCTGGCGGAGCTGGCTGGGGTGACGGCGTGGCTGGGGACGCGGCGGTCGGATGGGTGAGGGTCAGGGGGTGGGTGGCTCGGCCTGGTAGTGGAGGATGTAGTCGAGGTAGTTGGTGGCGGCGGTTTGGATGAGTGCCAGGTCGGCGGGGGTGGTGGTGCGGAGAATCTTGCCGGGGATGCCGGTGACCAGGGAGTTGGGTGGGATGATGGCGCGCTCCGGGACGAGGGCGCCGGCGGCGATGATGCTGCCCGAGCCGATGTGCGCTCCGTTGAGGACGATGGCGCCGATGCCGATGAGGACGTCGTCTTCGATGGTGCAGCCGTGGACGGTGGCGTTGTGGCCGATGCTGACGCGGGAGCCGACGACGACGGGATGGAGGCCGCGCATGCCGTGGAGGACGGCGCAGTCCTGAATGTTGGTGCAGGAGCCGATGCGGATGCTGTTGGTGTCGCCGCGGACGACGGCGTTCATCCAGATGGAGGATTGGGGGCCGAGATGGACGTCGCCGATGAGTTGGGCGGAGGAGTCGATGTAGGTGCCGGCGGCGATGACGGGGGTGAGGCCGCGATAGGGGCGAATCATGGAAGACAGTATAGGTCCTGCGCTGCTGCGCGGACTGAGGGCGTGGGCGGGTTGGGATTGGGGCTTTTGGTCCAGGGAATGGTGAATGGGGGACGGGAACTTTACGGGATTTGTACGATTTGAGCGAATTTATGTGTGCGGAAGGCGCAGGGAGAGGATATGCTGAGAAGATAGCCGATTGGGCGGGTTTGGAGGTGTATTCAATCTTGGCAGAAGTTCGTGTTCAAGAAGGCGAGCCTTTGGAGAATGCTCTTCGCCGTTTCAAGCGGAAGGTGCAGACCGAAGACATTATCAAAGAGGTCAAGCGCCACTCCTTTTACCTGAAACCAGGCGAAAAGAAACGCGTGAAGGAAGCACTCGCACGCAAGCGTAACCGGAAGAAGATCCGTAAAGAGCAGGACTAGTTCGGATTGTAAGGATTGAAGCCGCGCGGAGCGAGATGGCTCGGAGCGGTTGTTGAAAACCATCGACGGGGCGAGAGGGCTAGGGACAGCGTTCTCGCCCCGTCGATTGCCTTAGGTTCCTCAGATCGCAGCGAGAGAACAGGCATAAGGATGTGCCGGGCCCTGAAAAATGTACGACCAGGTTTGAACGCACATACCGGACAAATGAGCAGAGCAGACCGGCTGCGATTCATCCTTATCCCCGCAAGACGGGAGAAGGCGCCATGCAATTTGTCGATCGGTTGCTGAAGTGCTCCGACTGTGGCAATGAGTTTGTGTTTACGGCCGGGGAGCAGATTTTCTTCTTCGATAAACAGTTCAAGAACGACCCGAAGCGTTGCAAGATGTGCAAGGCGAAAAGGGCGAGCCTGGGCAAAGCTGCGACCGCGGGGTCTGCGACGGGGATGCCGCTTTCACGGACCGAGACGCGAACGCTTTGCTCGGATTGCGGGATTGAGACGACGGTGCCGTTCAAGCCAACGCAGGGCAGGCCGGTGCTGTGTCGATCATGCTTCCAGATGAAACGGATTCCGCCGGGGATGGTGGCGGCGGCGGGCGCGATGAGTGCTCCGGCGGGGTCTGCGGCGGCGACGATGGAGATGATCGCGGCGACGCCGGGGATGCTGGCGGGGGATGGCGATGGTGCAGGCAAGGGGATGATGGTCGGCGCGACCAAGGGTTCGTAGACGCGCAGCGAAGGGTTCGTAGACCGGCTGCGAGTCCGTGGCGCAGATGCAAGACCTGGGCTCGCGAGGTGGTGTGCGGGTGCGCGATTATAGGCCTGGGGGATGGGGCGAGGGGTGGAGCCTGCGCAGTATACTCGCTGGATGCATCCGGCCTCTTTGAAAACAGATGACGAACTGGTGCGGGCGAGAGTTGCGCTCGGCGACCTTGAATTGATTGTGTGCAGCGATGGGACGTACCTGCTGGATGGCGGTGCGATGTTCGGTGTGGTGCCCAAGCCTATGTGGGAGAAGCGAACGCTGGCCGATGAGGAGAATCGGATTCTGCTGGGGTTGAACACGGTGGTGGTGCGTACGGGTGGCGCGGTGGTGCTGATCGAGACCGGGATCGGGAACAAGCAGCCGGCGAAGATGCGCGAGATTCACCAGAACCAGGAGCGGCTGCCGGCGTCGCTGGCGGCGGCGGGCGTGAGCATGGACGAGGTGACGCATGTGGTGAATACGCACCTGCACTTCGACCATAGCGGATGGAACACAACGTTGGGGGCCGATGGGGTGGTGCGGCCGACGTTCAGGAATGCGCGGTACTTTGTTCCGGCGGGGGAGCTGGAGCATGGGCGGCTGCAGTTGGATCGTGACCGCGTGAGCTACCTTTGGCCGAACTATGATCCGGTGATCGAGAGCGGGCAGATGACGCTGATTGATCCGGCGGGTAAAGGAGGGTTTACGCCGGACGATGCGCGGCTGCGGCCTGCGGATGGAAAGGTGCTGCCGCCGGTGACCATCCAGACCGCGGCGGAGATTGTTCCCGGGGTGTGGGTGGAAAATCTGCCGGGACATACGAAGAGCCTGCTGGGCGTACACATCGAGACGCGGTCGCATGGGGGTGCGACGAAACACGCGTGCTATGTGAGCGACCTGGTGCCGACGCATAACCACCTGGATGCGACCTGGGTGATGGGGTATGACCTTGATCCGCTGACGTGCATTGAGGAACGGAAACGGTTCTGGGGGCGAGCGATTCCGGAGGAGTGGCTGGTGCTGTTTACGCATGACCATCAGGTGCCATCGGCATATGTGGAGTGGAATGATAAGGGCAAGCCGGTGGTAAAGGCAGAAGCTAGAGCGTAGAGGATAAAGAAGACACGTTTAGGAGAAGTGGATGCTTGAGGCGGGTAAGGACGGGTTTGCGCACTTTGATGTGGCGGCGATGGCCAAGAGCGATAGTTATAAGCTGCTGGCGTCGGTGATTTTGCCGCGACCGATTGCGTGGGTGGTGAGCAGGGACGTGGAGGGCGGGCTGAATGCTGCGCCGTTCTCGTTCTTTAATATTCTGTCGGCTGATCCGCCGCTGGTTGCGATTGGATTTTCGGGGGCGCCGGATCGGGAGGGGAAAGATACGCTGGCGAATATCCGGGCCTGGGGTGAGTTCGTGGTGAATATGGTTCCGGAGGAGTTGGCCGAGGCAATGAATGTGACGGCGGCGAATGCTCCGCGGGGGATGGATGAGACGCGGCTGGCGGGGCTGGAGCTGGCCAGGTGTGAGGTGGTGGACGTGCCGCGGATTGTGGGATCGCCGGTGGCGTTGGAGTGCAAGCTGTTTCAGGTGATTGAGCCGGGCGGGACGGGCACGATTGTGATGGGGCGGATTGTGTATGTACACGTGCGCGAGACGGCGTTCAAAAACCTCGCGAAGCTGTATGTGGACCCGGCGCAGATGCGGCTGATCGGGCGGATGCATGGCGCGGGCGGGTACTGCACGACGCGGGATACGTTCTCGATTGACCGGCTGAGTTGGCCGCTGGCGGGGAAGGATTAGGGGCAGTGAACTAACTTCAGCCGTTCTACTTCCATGACAAGGATGGCCAAATCACTGTGGATCGTATCCCAGAGAACCTTTGCATCGACATCGAAGTAGCCGTGTGCGATGCGGTTTCTCTGACCGACAGCATCTTTGAGATCGGGTACGGAATCGACTGAGCCGGGGAAGTAGAGAGATGCCTGTCGTAACGCCTCGCCAATAATCTCGAATTTCCGCTCGACGGCCGAGCGAACCAGATCGTCGGCTTCAAATGCAGAGTTGGTAAGTCCATTTGTGAAATCGGAAATGGCGGCAGCGGCGTTTAGCACGTCCTGCAGGTAAGCGCACAAGTTACGCTGCATAGACCTCAACCTTGTTCTCCTCAATGGATTGAAGGCGGTAGGGATTGCGAATGACGCCCTCGCGCACCAGATCCACTTCTTTGTGAAGGAGGGCTTCCAATTGCTCACGCAGGCTGTAGTAGTTCTTCGCGTAGGATGAGTCCGCAGCGGGATCGAAGGTGACCAGAACGTCGATGTCGCTGCGGGTGGGGTCGAAGTCGTCACGGGTGGCGGAGCCGAAGACGGCCAGGCGGCGGACGTGGTGCTGGCGGCAGAGTTCGGCGATCGCTTCGCGCTTGGCCAGGATGAAGTCCTGCATGGCGGTCTCTCCCTGCGATGAGTCTAATGGATGGTGGCAACGCACGAAAGCCCCGCTTGCGCGGGGCTTGTGGTGAAGCAAAGATGTAAGGGTTAGGCGGAGACGGCTTCGGTGGCGATGATGTTGACGAAGCGGCCCTGCTGGCCCTTGTTCTGGTACTTTACGACGCCGGAGACCTTGGCGTAGAGGGTGTCGTCGGAGCCGCGGCCGACGTTGAGGCCGGGCTTGTGGGGTGTGCCGCGCTGACGGACGAGGATGCTGCCACCGGTGACGGTCTCGCCGTCGCCGCGCTTGATGCCGAGCCGCTGGGCGTTTGAGTCGCGACCGTTTTTGGAGGAGCCTAAACCTTTTTTATGTGCCATTGTTCTGTCTCTTTCATGCCGGACGAACCGGCGGAGCTTTTAGTCCCGGGGGCTAAATGCCCCATCGATCTCTTTGCCTGAATGCCCGGGTTGAAGCCCGAGCCTATTCAACAGGTTGTTCCTTGCGGCGAGCAGGTCGCCTGCAGGTTACTTGGAGTCGGCGTTGTAGCTGAAGTTGCCGACGAAGATTTCCTTGATCTTGACTTCGACGAAGCTCTGGCGATGGCCCTGGAGCTTCTTGTACTGCTTCTTGCGCTTGTAGTGGAAGACGAGGATCTTGTCGCCGCGACCTTCAGTGACGACTTCAGCGACGACCTTGGCGCCGGAGAGGTCGGACTCGAACTTGCCCTCGTTGAGGGAGACGGCCACGACGTCGGAGAACTCGATGGCTCCTTCGTTGTGGTCGGCTTTTTCGATGCGGACGGTGTCGCCGGGAGCGACGCGGTACTGCTTACCACCGGTTTTGATGACTGCGTACATGGCTTGAAACCTCTCGGCAGGGCGTGGAATGCCGCGCGCTGCCTATCTATTTTCTCTGCAAAGGGACTCTGCAAAATGTCTTGTCGGGGAGTACCCGGCTGGGGAGCGAAACGGCAGACTGGGTGCATCTGGTTGCTCTCCGCCTGCCCATGCAGAGGGAGAAATCCCACCGCATCGCCAAACTATATGAGTTTACCGGGAAAGGAGGGCTGGGGTCAATGGCTGGCCGGGGAATCGTTAGAATGGGACGCGGCAGGAAGTAGAGGAGCAAGGTGTCGGACACGATGATGAGATCTTCGCCCGAGCGCAGTGATGTTGCCGGCCTGGAGCCGATGGCCGGTTTTGAGCGCGGGTTGCGGTGGGCGGTGGCGGTTGCGCTGGTGGCGTCGGTGGTGGCGGCAGCGGTGGGGACGAGGCATTGGCCACTGGTGGGGGATGCGCCGCTGATGCACTATGTGGTGCTGATGATGGATCACGGCAAGGTGCCGTACCGGGAGATTGTAGACATCAATATGCCGGGAACCTATGCGCTGGAGTGGGTGGCGATCCATGGGCTGGGGCCGGGAGCGGTGGGGTGGCGGATCTTCGACTTCGGGCTGATGGCGGTGTGCCTGGGCGCGATGCTGGCAATCATGTGGCCGGTGGATGGGCTGATGGGGTTGTTTGCGGGGACACTGTTTGCGCTGATTCATCTGCGGGATGGGCCGGCGAACAGCGGGCAGCGCGACCTGATGATGACGACGATGCTGCTGTTGGGGTGCGCGTTTCTGTTCTATGCGATACGGCGCGAGCGGGCATGGGCGGCGGTGGGATTTGGGCTGTTTATGGGAGCGGCCACGCTGATCAAGCCTTCGGGACTGCTGTTTGCGGTGGTGTTTGCCGCATTGCTGGTGCAGCGGCTCTGGGAGATGAAGCGGCCGTGGGCGCGGTACCTGGTGTATGCCACGGCGGGGTTTGCGGTGCCGGTGGCCGTGGTGGCGGGGTTCCTGGCGGCGCATGGTGCGCTGGGTGCGTTTGTGGCGGCGAATCGAGGGTTGGTGGCGTACCACGCATCGTTGGGGCGGAGGCCATTGGCGGCGCTGGTGGTGGGGAGCTTTCCGACGCTGTTGCTGCTGGTGACGGTGCCAGTGGTGCCGTTGTTTGTGGTGAAACGGCCGTGGAGAACGTGGTGGGGACGAGTGTTTTTGGCGGGCGCGGTGGTGGGTGCGGCTTCATATGTGGTTCAGGGAAAGGGGTTCCCGTATCACCGGTATCCAACGGAGGCGTTTTTACTGCTGCTGTGTGCGTGGCTGCTGGTGATGGGGCTGCGGGAGACGGGATGGATGCGGTGGGCGGCGGTGGCAGGACTGGCGGCGGGCGGGCTGTGGCTGGGGCCGTCGTCGGCGTGGATTGCGTGCCACTATGATTGGCGGAACCAGGAGTTCAACCGGATGCTGGAGGCTGACCTGACGAGGTTGGGCGGCGCGGAGTTGAATGGACGGATTCAGTGCGTGGATATGACGTCGGGGTGCGTGGACACGCTGTACAAGATGGACCTGATGGAGTCGACGGGATATTTGTATGACTGCTATATGTTTCAGCCGCGGCAGACGGCGGTGAGCGAGGCGTATCGTGAGGGGTTCTGGAAGGCCATTGAGGAGAACCCGCCGGAGGTGATGGTGGTGACCAACCAGGGATGCTTCTCGCTACACCAGAGTTGGGATATGCCGCTGAACTGGCCGCAGTTTGCGGAGCTGTTGCAGACGAAGTACAGGATGGTGGCGCAGCGGACGCCTCCGCATCGCGTGGGGTGGTGGAGACATCCGGCGGAACCGAACTCGTATCGACTGTATATCAGGGAGCAGCCATAGTGGGAGAGCGCGTTGTGGGCGTGAAGAAGGATGGGATGCGGAGGTTCCGCGCGCCGTGGGTGATCTTTGCGGTGGGATTCGCGCTGCGCGTGGCGGTGATCCTGGTGGGGCATACGTACCGGGTGCGGACGGATCAGGCGAATTTTAATTTCGGGTTCGAGGCGGGAAGGATTGCGCGGTCGCTGGTGATGGGGCAGGGATATGCGAATCCATTCAATGGAGTGTCGGGACCGACGGCGTGGCTGACGCCGCTGTATCCGCTGCTGATTGCGGCGGCGTTCAAGGTGTTTGGGGTGTATACGCGGGCGGCTGCGCTGGCGGTGCTGGTGGTGGATAGTGCGCTCTCGGCGGCGATCGCGCCGGCGGTGTATGAGATTGCGGCGCGGTGCTTCGATGCGCGGGGGATTGCGCGGAGAGGGGCGAAGGTGGCTGCGCCGGTGGCGCTTTGGTCGGCGTGGTTGTGGGCCGTGTATCCGGCGGCGATGCAGTATGCCGTGCATTGGATATGGGAGATGTCGCTGACGACTTGCTTGTTTGCGTGGGCGATTGTGGTGGCGTTGAGGCTGCGAGGGGTTGGGGATGAAGGGCAGGAAGTCCGAAGCAGGAATCAGGACGCAGGGGTGGAGGCGCGGAAGCTTGGGCTATGGGTGGTGCTGGGGGTGCTGTGGGGGTTGATTGCGCTGTCGAATGCGTCGCTGCTGCTGTGCTTGCCGGCGATGATGATTTGGGTGGCCTGGCCGGAGCTGCGACGGTGGAGGCTGGGTGCGAAGACGGCGGTGGGAGCGGTGTTGACGACGGTGGCGTTTGCGGCGGTGCTGGCTCCGTGGGTGGCGCGCAATGAGCGCGTGCTGCATGCGTTTGTGCTGACGCGGGACAACTTCGGGGTGGAGCTGTATAACTCCTCGCTGCCGTCGAATGACGGATTGCCGTGGGGTACGGCGATGCCGCTGTGGCAGGGCGACCCG
>DAIDKF010000006.1:0-70786 GCA_027450185.1 Granulicella sp.
CCCCACCACCCTCCAGGACGGCTCTCAGCGCGATCCCGTCCTCACCGGGCCTGCTGCCGCCTCGTCCCTCCAGCTCGACTTCCCGGCGCTCGAAGACCGTCACTCCATCCAGCTCGCTCTCTCCATGCTCATCACCGCCCTTGCTCAGGACCGCATCGACCCCAGGCGGGCCGCGTCCCTCTTCTACGGCCTGCAGATCGCCAGCTCCAACGCCCGCAACCTCAACCCTCCCCCGCCCCAACACCTCCCCGTCGGCAAGGTCCGTCAGGCCATCCTCGACGAAGCCAGCGGAGCCCTCATCGCCCCCGACGAAGACCCCGAGGACCCGGAGGAGAGCCAGGACTACAAACCGATGGGCACCCTCACCCGCATCCTCAAGCAGTATGACGAAGAAAAGGCACAAACGGCCGAGCAGCCCCCTCTCGTCGCGGAGGCAGCCGCTTCCCCTGCCGCCGTCCCCGTTCCATCTCCCGACCGCAACTTTTCGTCTCCTCTCTGGTCTGACCCCACAAGCAGCAACGTCAATCCATCCAGGAGCTGAAAACTCATGCAAAAGAACAGGTTATTCCCGCTCGTCGGAGCTCTGTTTCTCTCCGCGTCTCTGGTTGCGGGCGCTCAGGTCGTCGTCCGCATTGGTCCTCCGCCCCCTGCGCCGGTCGAGGTCGTCCCCGTAGCTCCTCATCCCGGCTGGGTCTGGCAGCCCGGCTTTCACCGCTGGGACGGCGCCCGTTACGTCTGGGTTCCCGGCCGCTACGTACGCCCTCCCTTCAGGGGCGCTGCCTGGATCCCCGGCCACTGGCGCCGCGGCCCCGGCGGCTACGTCTGGGCAGAAGGCCACTGGCGTCATTAGCCCGGGCCTAGATTCCCTTATCCGAACCATCCCGTCCCCACCCGCACGCGTGTTTCGCAGAGTGGGTGGGGACGCGGATATTCGCAGCTCCAGTCCTCAAGCCTTCGTCTTCCGCGCTGGACTATCATCGACTCATGTCCACGCTCACCCCCGAAGCTCGTGCCCGCCGCGTCAAAGTCCTCCTCTACGACGTTGACGGCGTCCTCACCAACGGCGACATCACCATCATCCCGCCGCTGGACGGCAACCCTGATGGCCGCGCCACGGAGGTCAAGTCCTTCTCCGCCCACGACGGCATGGGCATCGGCATCGCCCGTCTCGCCGGCCTCAGAATCGGCTTCATCACCAAGCGCCAGTCGCAGGTCGTAGCCATCCGCGCCCGCGACCTCAGGATCGACCACGTCTACCAGGGCCAGTCCAACAAGGCCGAAGCCCTCAACTCGATCATGGCTGCGGAGGGCTGCACGCTCGACGAGATCGCCTACGTTGGTGACGACATCATCGACCTCCCCGTGATGCGCGTCGTCGGCTTCGCCATCGCCACCTCCAACGCCCGCCCGCAGGCCAAGGCCGCCGCGCACTACATCACCCCCAACCCCGGCGGCCACGGCGCCGGCCGCGATGCCATCGACTTCATCCTCAGCGCCCGCGGCATCCTCGACCAGACCATCGAGCGCTACCTCGACCCCACCAGCGCCGAAGCCAAATCCGCCGACATCGGCTCCGGCAACATGTAGCTCGCACCTCGCCCTCTGCATCTCAATCTCTGCATCTCACCCTCAGGAGAAACCACATGGAGATCAAACGCGTCGGCACGCAACCCTCCGACATCGGCCCTGCGGACTGGTTCACGGGCACCGTCCGTCTTGACCCGCTCTTCCGTGCCCCCGATCCCGCCCGCGTCGCTGGTGCCAGCGTCACCTTCGAACCCGGCGCACGCACCGCCTGGCACATCCACCCGCTCGGTCAGACTCTCATCATCACCGCTGGCAGCGGCTGGGCGCAGCGCTGGGACGGGCCCATCGAACCCCTCCACCCCGGCGACGTCGTCTGGTTTGCCCCCAACGAAAAGCACTGGCACGGCGCCACCCCCACCACCGCCATGACCCACATCGCCGTCCAGGAACGCCTTAACGGCAGCGCAGTCCAATGGCTCGAGCACGTCACCGACGAGCAATACTCCAAGGGCCCCAGCTAAGGGCCCCAGCTAAGGGCCCCAGCTAAGGGTCCCAGCTAAGGGTCCCAGCTAAGCGTCTTTCAAAGACCTGCGTCCGCAATCCCTCGCAGATACAAGTCCAATTGCGTTACGGGTCCAACTCACCACTACCCATCTTCTCCACCGATGCAGCGTGGCATATCCCGATGCAGCGTGGCATATCGCGCGGCGCAGTACAGAGATCCCTGTATCCTGGCCGCTGGCGCAGCCTGTTCTCGCCGCTGCTGTTGCAGACTTTTGCTCGCGCTTCGCAAGCGAAGAAACTGCGAACGGCTACAATATCTCATGGCGATCGAGCCCCTCCCATCCGATCCCGCACTGGAACCCCTCGCATGGACGCATCCCATCGTGCAGGAGTGGTTTCTCTCGAAGTTCGGCTCCGCCACCGAACCTCAGATCGCCGGCTGGCCCGCCATCCTTCGCGGTGATCCCACCCTCATCCCCGAACTGCTCTGCGCCAATGCCCTCGCGACCCGCATCCCACAACCTGCTCCTTCACCCGGCCTCTTCTCATGAGCGAACGCAACCCTACTCTGCGCGATGATGCTTTGAACGGGACGGGCTTCAGCCCTTCCCCTGAACCCGAACAAACTCAGCGGGCTTCTGCCCCGGAGGGAAAGCCTCCCCTGCGCCCCGAAGATTTCTACACCGAAGGCCCCTACGTCGTCTTCACCGCCGCCTACCATCTTCGTCGCGGCTACTGCTGCAACTCCGGTTGCCGGCACTGCCCCTACAACTAATGCACATCACTTCGTCACCGCAGCGGTCACCGCCGCATTTGGAGCCGCCGTCGGTGTCACCTTCAACGCCAGCCGCGGGAACATGAAGCTCCCGCCCGCATCGTCAATCACGTTTACCTGGCAGATATACGTTCCCGGCTTCAGCGCCGCCAGCGGTACATCGAACTCAAACGCCACCGCATCATGTTCCACGTCATTGATCGCGCGCGCGGTCACTGGCTCCGTCTCATACACCTTCGTCCCATTGTTCATGAACTCGATGCTGGTAAGCACCTTGACGGCATCGTCCTTCGCACTCTTCTCCCTCGCCGGGTCATACACTTCATACAGAAAATAGAGATGCTGGTCCTGCCGAAATACATGGGCTACATTCGGCACCCACTCCAGTCCATCGCGCACCAGCGGGCTTGTCGCATGTCTCTCTGCATCCGGCGTGCGTTGGCTCGCCACCACCACCGAACTCATCTTCAGCGGCGACTTCTTCAAATCCGGCACCTGGATATCGGTCTCAAAGCTTCCCATATTTCCCGTCTGGTTCTCGCGCACCACAAACTTCAGGTGATACCTTCCCGGCGCCAGCACAAAGCCAGTCGAGTACTGAATATTCTTGCGCTTCACCTGCTGCGATGCGTCCACAGCCAGCTTCACCGTCTGGCGCACATTGCCCACCACCAATCCCTGCGCGTCCTTCACCTGCCCCATAATGTCCAGTGCCGCCTTGTCCCGATCCCCGCCCTGCACAAACGGAATCTGAGAGCCCGGAACGATCAAGCTCACTGGTACGAAGTACGAATCCTTGTTTTCTCTGAAGTACATCGCCTGCAGGTACACCGCCACATCCGTCGCCGGCAGATCGCTACGCATCTGCTCCGTGAGCGCCTCTTCGCGGTCCTCGGTCTTCTGGTGCTGGAAGTCCGACGCAGCGTAATACCCCGGCCTGTACTGTAGCGTCACATCGTTCCGATCGACCTTCACGGTCAGGTGGCGATACGACCCATCCCGCCGCTGATTCGTCGAGTGGAAGCCCAGCAGGTAGTATGCCTCCGTGTCATGCTCCACCTGCTGAAACGCCGGCGCAAAATCATTCGCGTCGAAAAACGCCTTTCCTCCTGTCTCGGTGCTCAGCGTGCTCAGCGTCTCCTGCGAGCCGAAGTTCGCACTCAGTTGCGCCGTTGCCGCTCCTCCGCTGTACGCTGAGTTCCCGCGCAAACTTCCCTGGCTTGCATCGCCCACCGGAGTCAGCGCCTGCAATCCACGCGCATCCACCGAATAAATCGCCAGGTTCGCCTTTGCCGCTTCATTGGTCGCGGCCCGCAGGCTGGCCTCATTCTCAATCCCGTTGCGCGTCAGTCCGCCGGAAAAATACAGCATTGACTTGCGCTCATCCACTCTTTCCAGGCTCTTTGAAATTGCTCGAATCGCCAGCAGTTCACGGTCCGTATTCAAGCTGTTGTACTCCGTATCGTCTGCCGCAAACGCCGTCGTATCGTCGGGTGTCCCGTCCGTCGAGCCGGTCGTTCCATTCACAAACCCCGTCTCATCCATGCCGTTGTATCGCGCCAGTCCCCGCAGCAGCGCAGCCTTGTTGGACGTGAAATCCTGGTCCATCGTCAGCCCCGTCGACATGCTCACCAGAGCCACCAGATCTGCCGGCTGCATCTGCTTGTTCACATAATCGTCCGCCGCATCCACTGCCCGATCGATGTCCTCATCCTGCATCGAGCTCAGGTCGAAGAAGATCACAATCAGCCGATGGTCCTTCAACTGTTTCGGACTCGCCGCAAAATCTCCCTGCAGCAAATCCGCCACCGAAGCCTTCCCTCCAGCCGTGGACTTCTCCGCCAGCACCGCTGCCTCATCCACATTCTGATAGTCGAAGCTGATAATCTTCTGCGGCTTCTTGTCCTCGAAGATCGTAAAGTCACTGGCCTTCAACCCCTTCACCACCGCGCCTGTCTTCTTGTCGCGCACAATCACATTGGTCAGCACGATGTTCGCATTCAAACTCAGTTTGAACGTCCCCTCGCCAGCCTGCTGCACCACCGGTGCAGCCTGACTCTGCGCGGCGGTCGTCTGCGCAGCCGCCCCCATCGGCCCGCCCATGCTCAGCACTCCAACCATCACCGCCGCAACCAATCTCCGCATCTCTACCCTCTATCCTCTACGCTCTACACTCTGCTCTTAAAATCTGTACCGCGCCTGCACCAGCACGGTGCGCATCGCGGCCGCGCTGGTCACCTCGCCGAAGTTCGCCGAGTTCTCCGTCGTATTAATACCGCTGTACTGCACCGTGTTGAACACATTGCTTGCCGTTACTCTCGCCTCCAGCGACCGCGTCCCGCCAAACTCCATCGTCCGCGACAGCGACGCATTCACCCCCACCGTTCCCGGCCCCTCAATCGAGTCCCGCGATGCGGTGCCATACTCTCCCGCCGGTGCGGCAAACGCCGCCTTGTTGAAGTAGTTTCCAACCGTTCCCGGACCCTTCAATGGTTGCGTGAACACGCGGTCTGGCCGCAGCGTAAACAAATTGCCCGACGACGCCTCCGCCTGGCTCCCCGCATACGACGGCGTAAAGTAAGCTCCCGTCGAGAACGTAAACGTTCCACTCAGCGAAAAATCATCCAGTGCATGCGACCAGAATCCGCCCTGGTTGAAGTACGCTCGGTTCGGCCCAAACGGCAGCTCCAGCAGCCAGTTTCCCGTCGCGCTCTGCCTTCGATCGAACGACGAATTCGCCTCTTCCAAATCCAGCCGCCGGAAGTTCTGCACGCTCGTCGCGCTGACTCCGCCCACCGACGACGCATTGTCGATCGAGTGCCCATACGTGTACGTAATCCCCAGCGCAATCCCCTTCTGCTGTCGCTTCTGTGCGCTCACCACCAGCGAATTCGCATGCGATCCCGCCACCGATGTCTCATATGAAAACGGTGCCACGCCCGGCGTCGTTACGCCCGCGGGCGTACTGTTCGGCGACCCCAATACATCCAGTCCGCTGCCCTTCGCTCCGCTATATCCAATGTTGAACACGATCTCCAGCGGCAGCGTCCGTTGAATATTAATGTTGTAAGCCTGCACCATTCCCAGCCGGTAATTCTTATCCACCGAATAGCTGTTCTGAATCGTCTCCGCCGTCGAGCATCCGAACCCATTGGCCAGCGTCATATTCGCCGTCGTCGTTGTCGTCGTCGTCACGCACCCCGTCGCCGTCGGTGTTGGATTCGTCGTGCTCGCGACAGCAACCGCATTCGTCTCAGTAGCCGCAAACGGCGGTTGAAACGACAGCGACTTCGCCATCGTAGCGAACTGCCCCGTGTTGTAGTTGATCCCGTACCCTGCTCGAATCACCGTAGCCTTTGTCAGCCGAGATCCAAACTTCGACGTCAGCCGCGGCGTCCACGCCATCCCGAACCGCGGCGCAAACATCGTCCGGTCCGGCTCAATCAGCCCGCCCGGAAACGTTCCTTCATACTTGCCCGCCTGCCCCGGCTGCACCGGATCAACCTGCGTGAAGTCCGCATTGTGATCCAGGTTCACCAGCCGATTATTCTTCTCCGTATAAGGCGCGAAGTATTCATAGCGCACGCCATAATTCAGCGTCAGGTTCGACGCCACGCGGAAGTCGTCGGTCGCAAACCAGTCGTACTGGTTCTCACGCAGATAGATCTTGTACAACCCCGCCTGCAACGCCGTACTCTGCGGCAGCCCCAGCAGAAAATCCGCAAAGCCCGACCCACTCGTCGCCGTGCTCCCTGCAGTTTTATCCGCAGGGCTCTCTGTCGCATATCCTGAAAACGTAAACTGTCCCAGCGGATCATTGCCGCCAATCGAGTTCGCCTGCACCCTCCGCACATCCAGCCCCAGCCGCAGATTATGCCTCTTGTGCCGGTACGCAACGAAGTCCGAGAAGCCGATCGTCTGGTTAATCAACTCGCTTGGCGTCGAATTGGACAGCCCCGCAAAGTTGCTGATGTTCAGCGCAGGCAGCCCGTTATAAAACCTCGGATCGGCAAACCCTCCCGACTCATTGGGAACTGTGATTCCTGCAGTCTGCGTCGGATTGCTCGCCGTATCCGTAAAATAATTCCGTGTCTGCGCGTTCAATCGATTCCACGTCGCCATCGCGTGGTTCGAAAGCCTTCCATAGGAGAGCGTGTATCCCGCATTCAGCGAATTGCCGTCGCTCTCCGTCGTTCCACCCAGTGGCAGAAAAATGTTCCGCACATCACTGGCAGAGTGCGAGTAGTTATATCCAATGTTGATGTTCTGCCGCAGCGACGCCGGCAGATTCGAGTTTCTTCCGCCTCCAAACATCGGAAACGGCGAGCCCGACTTCTGCCCCAGCGTCCGCACATACCGTGTGTTGATGGCGACAGCGTTATTGCCCGCATTCGCAATCGTCTCGTAGTTGAACCCCTGCGCATTCGTCGGAATATTCGGCGCGGGATAATACGCCAGCAGCGCCAGCGCCTGCGCTGAGATCGGCGTCGCCGCATTCGCCAGGTTGTTGTTCAGCACCGCCAACCCCGTCGCCGGATCGTAAATCTCAACCGGCGTCACCACTCCGTTCACCACCTGGGTCGACTGTGAAAAATCTCCCGTCCGCTCCAACGCCGTTGGCACCCGCGAAGGCCCACCCAGAAACGCATTCAGATTCTTCTGCCCGGTCAGATTGAAAAATACAAACTGGCTCGTATTCGGTTTCACCAGTCCCGGAATGTAGGGCGATCCCGCCAGCGTCACGCCAAACCGGTTGCTGTACGACGAAGGCTTCGTCTGCGGCTGCAGCGTCGGCGACCACTGTGCCGAATCCAGCGCCCCGTTACTCGTCTGATAGAAAACGCTCCCATGCGGCTGCGCAGGATTGAAGTTCCGAAACCCTCCGCTCCCAAATCCTCCGCGTCCACCCCCACCCGGCCCACCCGGCCCACCACCGCCCATCATGCCGCCCAGCACGCCCACGATCGCATTCGTTGGGTCTCCTCCCGGTGGCAGCATCCCACTCGCCCGCGCGCGATCCACGGCGTCCTGCACGCGTTGCCGCATCTCATCCTCGCTGAAGTTCGCCAGGCCATTCGTCTGTCCGGTCTGCCCGGTCACCGCCACCGAATCCGTTGCAGCGTCTCCTATTCCCGCCATCGTCGGCAGTGCTGCGCCCGCATTTCCCGCGCCGGTCGTTGCATCCATTGCACTCTCGCCTGCGCTCAGGCTTAGCCCCTGCAACCCCTGTCCAGCACTCGTGCCACCACTCACAGCACTCTGCCGAACCTCCGCCACGGCCGCCCTGCTGGCCAACTCCAACCCGAAGTCCGTCGCCTTCGGCACAACCCGAATGCCCTGCGCCGCCGCCTGTGCCTCCACGCCCGTCAGCACCACCTCTGCGGTCGCTTCCGCAAATCCCGTCAACTCCGCGCGCACCACGTACCTGCCATTGCGCGGTATTGCCATCGCGTAGGCTCCATCGATGTCGGTTGATGTCGCATACTTCTTTCCCGTCAACGTGTTGGTCGCCGTCACCGCAACTCCCGGCAGCGGAACCCCTCCCGCTTTACCTGCCGTCCCTGCCACCACTCGCCCTGCAATCGTCCCACCCTGTCCCGTCACCGC
This sequence comes from Granulicella sp., assembly GCA_027450185.1. Classification (GTDB taxonomy): domain Bacteria; phylum Acidobacteriota; class Terriglobia; order Terriglobales; family Acidobacteriaceae; genus Granulicella. The sequence continues at coordinate 8,414 of DAIDKF010000006.1, forward strand.
CGTCATTTGCGTCGCGGGAGCCTGAACTGTTCCCGAAGCCTGTATCGCCGGACTCTGCGCTGCAGGCGCACCGCACGCCATCAGCACCGCCGCACCTGCTGCAACTCCTACCGCTCTTCTGAGCACCAGCCTCATCCGCATCATCTCCAAACCGTTCACCTACACCTCTCCCATCACTCGAGCTGAATCTTCTCGGGCCGCTTGGTCTCAGCGCACTCTCCATCGCACGCGCGCACTATTGTGGAGCCGGATTGTTGCTTGGCCGCGCATTTCCACCCGACGCCGCGTCGCCATTCCGCCGTCCACCCCTCTCCATCACCACCAACTCCGTGGGCACAAACCTTCCACCCTTCACCGACCCCGTTCCGCGCACATTCTCGCCCACCTTAATATCGGCCAGCGTAATACTCTCACCGTCAGCCTCGGGGGCCGCACTCTGCGCCGCACTTGCTCCTCCCACTCCCGTCGCACCGCCCGCGCCAAATCCACCTGCGCCCACGCGTCCGCCTCTCCGGAACGACGTCGTCTCATCGAAGCCAATCGTCTGCGCCACATGATCCGGTCGCTCCACGGTCATCGTCGCGTTGTCCATGTCAATCGTCGTCACCCGCCCCACGATGTAGGTCTTCCCCATGTTCTCCTTCATCGCCTTCACCTGTGCCGCATCGGTCGCAAACACCATCGCCGCATGCAGCGTATTTTTCGGTGCATCCAGCATCCCCGCTGCCATCACCCCATCGCCCACCTTCAGGTCTGTAACCTTCACCGTCACGCCGCGGCCCTTCATCACGCGCGTGTTGTCGGTGGTCACAATCTGCATCGTCGCTCCATCCTCGGTCTTCACCGTCAGCGTCGACCCCGCGACCGCCGTCACCTCGCCGGCCACTCGCTGCATCCCTGCAAACGCACCGCGTCCCTGCTGCTGTCCCTGCTGCTGCCCCGCGTGCATTGCGCTTACATCCTGCGCACAAACACCTGCCGCCGCACCCACCATCACCATCATCACCGCAATCCTCATCGCCTTACGACGCATCACACGCTCCTTACCATCACTACACACAAAGACGCCAAAGCTGCTCAGAAGACGCGCTGGCCCGCAAAATAATCCGCCATTTCCCTTTGCCGGGTTGCCGCGGCGGCTCCGCCCAGTTCCTCTTCCCGTCGCCGGTATTGTCTTTCTCTGCTCATCGGTTTACCGTCAAACCACGGCGAAACGAGCTTCGCCCCCCCCAGCATTCAGAGCAACAGGCTTCTCCTGGTGAAGCATCTAAGCGCCAGATGCATCGAATAGTATTTTGGAGCGCATCATGCTGACTCAGTCCACCCCCCTCACTCCCTCGCACTCCAGTGCCGCTGCGCTGCTCGACCGCTTTCGCATCGTGCGCGCTGCCACCATGCGTTTCTGCACGCCGCTCACCCCGGAAGACATGATGGTGCAATCCTGCCCCGAGGCCTCCCCCACCAAGTGGCATCTCGCCCACACCTCCTGGTTCTTCGAGACCTTTGTCCTCTCCGAGTTCGTCGCGGGCTATCAGCCCTTCGACCCAAACTTCCGCTGGCTCTTCAACTCTTACTACCGCGCCGTTGGCGACATGCCAGAGAAGAAACTCCGCTCCTCCTTCTCCCGCCCGCCGCTTGACCAGATCCTCGCCTACCGCCGCCACGTCGACGCGGCCATCGCCCGTCTCCTCTGCTGCGTCCCCCAGGACGAATCCCAACGCCGCATCGTCCTCGGCCTCGAGCACGAGCAGCAGCATCTCGAACTTGCCGCCACCGATATCAAGCACGCTTTCTTCACCAACCCTCTACACCCCGCCTACAGGAGCCTTGCTCCATCCGAGCCCAGATCCGCCGCTGCGCCCAGCCCATCCGAGACCATCGCGCCGCCACTCCGCTGGCTTAGTTTCACTCCCGGTTCGGACCAGACTGCCGGCCTGGTCGAGGTCGGCCACACCTCCAACCCCAACGATCTCCATGCCTTTGCCTTCGACAACGAAAGCCCCCGTCACACCCTTTATCTTCGCCCCTTTCATCTAGCCTCCCGCGCCGTCACCTGTGCCGAGTACCTCGCCTTCATCGAAGATGATGGCTACTCCCGTCCCGAGCTCTGGCTCTCCGAGGGCTGGGATGTCATGCGCTCCGCAGGCTGGCAAGCTCCGCTCTACTGGGTTCGCGACTCCACCATCTCCTCCGGTTGGCGCATCTTCACCCTGCACGGCTTCCGCTCCCTTGGAGAGCTCTCCGAATCCCCCGTCTGCCACCTCAGCTTCTTTGAGGCAGACGCCTTCGCCCGTTGGTCCGGCCACCGCCTTCCCACCGAATTCGAGTGGGAGTATGTCGCCGCCCAGCCCCCCGGCTTGCTCTCTGCTCTATCCTCTCGGCCGGAGCGCAGCGCAGCCGACAGCCCCCCAGCCGTGCCCGCACCGCCGCGCGCCAACATGTTCGAGTCCCAGAAGCTACACCCTCAACCCGCCTCCACCACCGCCGATCCGCTCCTCCCCCAGCAACTCTTCGGTGACGTCTGGGAGTGGACCCAATCTCCCTACACCGGCTACCCCGGCTACAAGCCCCTCCCCGGCGCTCTCGGCGAGTACAACGGCAAGTTCATGAGCTCCCAGATCGTCCTCCGCGGCGGCTCCTGCGTCACCCCGGAGTCCCACATCCGACCCACCTATCGCAACTTCTTCTCCCCCTCCACCCGCTGGCAGTTCAGCGGCCTTCGCCTTGCCCGCGACGGTGCCTAGTTCCTTGCAGCGTTTTCTGTTTCCCTTGGCTCTTGCAGTAGTTGTCTTTCGTCGTCATCCTGCGGGAAGCAAGGAATTCCTGTTGTTGCAGTTTTCGTTGCCCTTGCCTGTCTTCCGGATGAGCAGGGGGCTTTGGGCCTCCTGAATAACTCAAGCCAGAAGAACTTCAGCCCCGGCGCACCGCCGCCCTAACCCTTCACCTGCACATCCTCACGAGGCTCCCTTTGACCACCGCGACCCCTGTCTCTCCCAACGAGGCCGTCCTTACCGAAGCTCTCGCCGGTCTTACGTCCTTCCCGCAGAAGACCCTTCCCCCCTGGCTCTTCTACGACGAGCGCGGCTCCGCTCTCTTCGAGCAGATCACCCACCTCCCCGAGTACTACCTCACCCGCATCGAGCGCACTCTCTTCTCCGCCCACGCCGACGACATCCTGCGCCAGTTCCTCACCCCCGGCGCACCCAGCGGCTCTCCCCTCCTCGTGCCAGACCTCTTCACCATCGCCGAACTCGGCGCCGGTACCGCCTCCAAGACCGGCCTTCTCCTCCACGCCGCTCTGCTCCTCCAGCCCGCGCTCCTCTACCAACCCATCGACGTTAGTGCCCCCGCCCTCCATGCCGCCGACCAGGCCCTCACTGCCACCTTCCCCGGCCTCGTCATCCGCCCTCAGGTCGCCAACTACGTCGCTGACCCCTACACCCTCGACCACCCCTCCATCTCCCCGCACGGCAGCCCGTTCCACCCCGCCAGCCTCACTCGCAGCCGCATCCTCGCCCTGTACATCGGTTCCAGCATCGGCAACTTCACGCCCGACGAAGCCACCACCATCCTGCGCCGCCTGCGCACCCATCTCCAGCCCGGCGACGCCCTCCTGCTCGGTACCGACCTTGCGCCCAGCCGCCAGAAGCCGCTCTCCACCATTCTGGCCGCCTACAACGACGCCGCCGGCGTCACCGCCGCCTTCAACCTCAACGTCCTCACCCGCCTCAACCGCGAGCTGGACGCGGACTTCCGCCTCCCCGCCTTCGCCCATCGCGTCCGCTGGAACGCTGCCGAAAGCCGCATCGAGATGCACCTTGAGAGCCTTCTCACCCAGACCGTCCGCGTAGCCGGCCACCGCATCCACTTCGATCAGGGCAACACTATTCACACCGAGAACAGCTACAAGTTCACTGACGAGGCTCTCGAAGTCCAACTCGCCCGTTCCGGCTTCACCCCCACCCACACCTTCCACGACCCCACCCGCAGCTTCGCCCTCACCCTGGCCCACACCCTCTAAGCATCAATGGGCCAGCCCAACCTCTCTCATCCACCCCCCCGGTCCTTGCGATCTTCGCCGCAGACCAGGGAACTCGCTGCTGCTGCCATCTCTGTTGCCCTTGGCCTACCCCGTCCAAGCCAAAAATAAATCTCTCCAACCACCCTCAAAAACAGCCCAAAAACAGCTTGTCAACCCCCCTGCGTACCCACAACCGCACAAAACCCGCACTCCGACTGCCGATTTCTCTTTTCGCAAGTTGGCATAGTTCCCCCCGCCGAATACGTACAATTGAATTAGCCCCACCCCAAAGGGCTAGTGGCCAGGTCCACCACCTGAACGAACCCCAGGGGCTGGTAAGCCCGACATATACTCCGTGGGGTCAGTGCTGTTCGCGTCCCCCCGCTCTAACCCCAACAGATGCAATGATTTGCCTGTAACCATTTTCGTATCAGCAGGTTACAGGCGCAATTTCACTAACCCGCATGTTTTGAATCATTTGGCGTAACCAGCCTGAATAGAATCATTTACAGACACTGCATCCGCCAAGTGTCACATTCTATTAGTTCACCCTAAAAGGGGGGGGGAGGGGGGAGCACCGAATCTCCGGGTACAGGTCGGGCGTACCCTCCACTCTTCCCGCCGGTCTTCGAAAGCAGCACAATCTCCCGAATCCGAATCCCCTTATCCAGCGCCTTGGTCATGTCATAGACGGTCAGCGCCGCCACCGCCGCCGCCGTCATGGCCTCCATCTCCACCCCGGTTCCGGCCACAGTGGCCGCCGTAGCCCGAATCTCCACCCCCCCCGCCACCACCGTAGCCTGCACATCCACAAAGCTCAATGAAAGCGGATGACACATCGGAATCAGCTCACTGGTCCGCTTCGCCGCCTGGATTCCGGCAAACCGGGCCACCTCCAGCGGATTGCCCTTGGGATTCCGCGGCAACGCCGCCAGCACTGTCTCATTCAACTCGACAAACGCCGCCGCCACGGCCTCGCGCCGCGTCTCGGTCTTGGCCCCCACGTCCACCATTCGCGCCTGCCCAGCCTCATCAAAGTGCGACAGCTTTTCACTCATAGCGGCAATCCTATCGCAGCAGCACGCGCACCGTCAGCCCGGCAGGGAAGTGCTCGACGCCCGCCGGAAGCACCACATACCCATTCCCGCGAGCATTCGCCACCACATCTCCCGAGCCCTGCCAACCCACCACCGACACCTTCACCCCATCCCAACCGCCAGCCACTTCAGCCGGTAGAAACCGCGTAACCTTTGCTCCACCCTTCACGTCCTCGCTCAACCGGGCTTCCGCAAACATCGGCTCAATCTCCGTTCTACCCGCCAGCGTGCGCAGCATCGGAGCCACAAAAAGATGAAAGCAAACCTGCGCTGAAACCGGATTTCCCGGAAGCCCAAAGAAATATGTCCATCCGTTCTCCTTCGGCAACCGCCCAAATACAACCGGCTTTCCCGGCTGAATCAGCGCGCCCGTAAAAAAGAACTCCGCCCGGAACTCGCGCAGCACCTGCTCCACCAGATCGTACTTGCCCATCGAAACTCCGCCCGTCACCAGCAGCAGGTCCGCTGCTCGACCCTCCGCAACCTGCGCTCGCAGCTCGCCCAGCGTATCCCGCGCAATCGCCAGCCGTTCGCCAACGCCGCCCGCGGCTTTCACCAGTGCCGCGAGTGCATAGCTGTTGGAGTTCCGTATCTGCACCTCAGACATCGGCTCGTCCAACTCCACCAGCTCATCGCCGGTAGCCACTATTGCCACCGTCGGCCGCGCAAACACCTGCACCGCAGCCATCCCGCAACTAGCCGCCACACCGATCTCGGCTGCGCTCAACACGCGTCCCACAGGCAGCACCACGTCGCCCGCCCGCGTCTCTGCCCCGCGCGGCACCACATTCTCTCCGACCCGCAGCGAGCGGCCCGCCTCAACCCGCAGCAGCTCATCGGCCACCGTCGTATGCTCGACCATCACCACCGCATCCGCTCCCGCAGGCAGCGGAGCCCCGGTCATGATCTCGATCGCCTCACCCTTCGCCAGCGCCCGGCCTAACCAACGCTCACCGGCTCGCAGAGAACCCACAACCCGCAGCGGCTCTCCCACATCGCCCGCCCGTATCGCAAACCCATCCCGCGTCGCCCGGTCGAACGGCGGCTGATCCCGGTCTGCAATGATCGCAGCCCCGAGCACGCGTCCTGCCCCCTCCAGCAGCGTAACCGTCTCCACCCTGCGCACGTCCGCAATCGACCGTGCGTGCGCCAGCACCTCCTCCAGTGCCTGCTCGAACGTTAGAATCCTCTCGCTCATCGCCCGACTCTCCCGCCGCCAAAGACGCAAACGCCCCGGCCAGATCTCCCGGCCGGGGCGTTTGCACCTGCCGCCGCTTACTTCTTGTGTGCCTTGTACGTCGTGTCGATCTTCTCTCCCAGGCTCGCCAGCACAGCCTGAACCTGCGGAACCTTCGGGTCGTTCGGAGCCAGTTGCAGGAACTTCTGATAGGCTTCAATGCATCCCGGAGGTGCGGTCAGCTTCTGCGTCTTCGGGTCTACAGCAGACTTTGTTACCAACGCCTGTCCCTCGATGAAGTAAGCGTCGGCCGCTGTCGGATCGGCGGTAATTGCCTTCTGTGCGGCGGCGTTGGCGGCGTCCATCTGACCTGCGTTGTAGAGCACCGCTGCTTCGTTCTTGTAGTAGATGCCAGCCTTCGCAGGATCAGCCTTTGCTGCGCTGTCGAACGCTGCCGTCGCATCATCCGGCTTGCCGAGCTGTGTATACGTATTTCCGAGCTGGTTGTAATCCGCTGCCAGCCCCGTCACGTTAGGCTTGGCCCCGGCCGAGTCTAGTGCTATGGCCTTCTTATACGCATCCACGGCGTCGTTGTAGTTCTTCGTCACCTCGTCGTCGGCCAGCGGAGACTTGCCCGCCTTTTTGTCTTCCGCGCTCAGGTGCTTGCCCTGCGCCAGCAGCGTGTCGCCGTAGGTAATCCAGAGCAGGCCTACGTCCGGCTTAACAGCGACCGCGTCCTTCATACTTGCAACATCCTTGCTCACGTCGCCCATGCTGGGTGCCGCCGCCGCCAGATCTGCGCGCACAGCCTTCAACGTCACGTTCAACTTGGCAATGACCTGGTTGGCCGACACCACCTCGGCGTTCTTCTTCTTGTACTCCTCCAGTGCCTTCTGCTGTTCAGGAGTCATGCTCTTGATGTACTCCGGACGCGACATATCGTCGTTCAGCGTCAGGTCGGTATCCTCCGCCTTCACCTTCAGTTCAAGCCGGTCAGCAATCTTGTCGCCCTGCACGACATACACGAAGTAATCGCCGGGTGTGACGCCCGTAGCCTTGTAATTACCGTCGGAGTCGATGGCCACAACGGGGGAGAACTTCTCATCCTTATAAGCAACCGTCTGGTCCTTGGTGAACTTCACGTTGCCGGGAAAGAAGTTCTGTCCCGCTGGGTTGCTGACGTGACCATGCACGGTGGCTCCAGGAGTCTGTGCAAGCGTCGGTGCGATCGTCAACATCACCATAGCCGCCAGACCTGCAGCCTTGGCAAATAAAGAACTCTTGTACACTTCTGTCATTTTCGTCATCCTTCTTTCAAATCTGCTCGAAGTCTTATATTTGGTTAGCGGGTGTTCGTATCATCTTGTGCCGGTCGTTTCGGCGCGTAGGGAATTGGATCCGCTACACCGGCTGCTGCAAATGCTCGCAACCGCAAATCGCAGCTTTCGCACACACCACAGGCCTCCACTTCACCTGAGTAGCACGACCAACTTACATGCAACGGAGCGCCCAATTCAACTCCCAATCTTACAATCTCATGCTTCCGCAGCGCGATCAGTGGCGTAACTACCGTAATTTCACCTTCTTTGGTGCCCACGTGAATCAGCTCGTTGAATGCCTTATAGTATGCGGGCCGGCAGTCCGGGTAGCCGGAACTGTCCTGCTCCACCGCTCCCATGAACACGGCCTTTGCCCCTAACACCTCGGCCCAACTCACCGCAGCGCTCAGAAAATGCGCGTTCCGAAAGGGCACGTAGGTCACCGGAACCTCTCCACCCTGGCGATCAGAATGATCCGCCGGCTCCCCGGTTGCAGCGTCAGGAACCGCAATATTCGCGTCGGTCAGCGCCGACCCGCCGATGCGCCGGAAGAGGTCCGTCTGCAACTCCATCAGCTCCCGCAGGCCCACAGCTTTGGCAACTTCGCGTGCGGCCTTTAGTTCCCGTGCCTGCGTGCGCTGCCCGTAACTGAAGTGCAATCCAAAGCTGTCATAGTCTCGCGTTGCCAGCGTTGCGCAGACAGTGGAGTCCATTCCGCCCGACAAGCAGACGACAGCCTTTGGTCGACTCACTTTCCCTTGTCCTCTGCCGCAATCTCCGCAGCCGTTACCGACTCCAGAGACTCCGGCGAATTATCCATTGCCTCCAGCAGACCGCGCGCCGCAGCCTCGTCCTTTACGTGTACCTGTAGTTGCGAAGTAAACGCCACTGGAATCAAGCTGTTCGCTGTCTCTCCTACCATGAATACGGGGATGCCTGCAGCCTCCAGCGCCGACCGCGCCATGTTAGCCTCCATCGGCTCAGGAAAGGTTGCGATCGTCACTAGCTCATCTTGCTTGTCGACGCCGGTCTCATTGCTCATGGTCTTGGTCTCGTTGTCTCCGCTCTCGCGGTTCTCTGTTTTCATTCTCTGCGGATCGGTTACTTCAAATCAACCGATTGCAGATGGAACGTAATCGTGCCCCAGAACAGCCGGGCCTGCATCTGCACGGGCAAATGCCGCGCATCGTCGGTATACCAGACCCAGATGCTGCCGCGGTTCTTCACCACGCCCTCATCTGCGGTCGCTTGCACTTTGATGGTCTGAAACGTCCCAGCGGGTGTCTTGATCTCTTCATGATCTTCCACCTTCATCCCCACGGTCACTGTCCGCACAGCGTCTGCCAGGGGGAAATACACGGTCTGCCCCGTCGTCAGCGTCTGCGATTGTGTATAAAAAAGCCCGGACAGCAGGTCGGTCACACAGGCCGGAGTATTGCTCACGGCGTGGGTTGCCGTACCCTTCACCAGGTTCCGCTCATTCCATGTCTGCTTGCCGTGGGCGTAGTCGAAGGTCAACTCGCTCGCAATCTTGCGCCGACCCTCCTGCGTCTGCTTTGCGAACCCCGACGAACAGCCGGTCTTCAGATCAAAGCCCGACTGAAAGCGGTCGATCACCGGAAACAGCATGTTCACAGCGCCGATTGTGTCTGCGGTCGCCGAGATCTTGAGCAGGTCGCCCACCTGGTCCAGATGGAACACCGCCGTTCCCGTCGTAAATACGCGCCAATCCACCGTATAGGTCAGCGTCTCATGCTGTGGATACACGAAGGCTGGAAGCGGGGGCTGGAGCACAGGAATAGGACGCTGGACGGCAGGCAAAGCCGATTTCGAAAGCAGTTGCGCCCTCGTTCGAGCGGGCTGCGCAAAACTCAAAAAACCCGCCCACATAAAGGCTGTCATCACCACGGCCACCATCGGTGAGTCGATCCAGACCCGCAGAGGGGCCATCCAAACGGACTTCAAATCAGCATCCCTCGTGCGTTTAGGCGCATCCACAAAGCGTCAGTGTTTCAGAATCATTCGCAGCGTCAACGCCGCATAGATCGCGGCTGCACCCATTAGAGCATTGTACTCGCGATGATGACGGTAACGCTCTGCAGCAAACCTGCCGCCACGGACGTCAGCATCGGTGAAACGTGCTGCGGTCAGTCTCGGTAGCAGCCTCGGAACACGCCGTGCATACTCGTCAAAGGACGGAAACTCCCCGCGCAGAAAGCTCTCCTCCGAGAGAATGGTCGGGACATAGATCGCAAGAAACAGTACGACCAGCAGCAGGCCCAGCCACAACTGCCCGGCCGCGACCGCAAATCCGGCAGCAATCCCCATGGACCCTAGATACAGCGGGTTACGGGTATACGCATATGGCCCGGTACGGGTCAGTTCCGCATTCTTCTTCACGTAGCCAGCAGCGTAGCCGCGCAGCCACAGCCCGGGCAGCACCAGCAACAGGCTCCAAGCCAGCGTGTGCCAACTGGGGTGCGCAAACACCAGGAAGACCGCCGCAACCACGAACCCCAGCGGCACGCGCACCCTGCGCGCAATCTTCTGCCACACGGTCCTGGTCTGCGATTTCGTCCCGGTTGCTGAACCCATCCAACCATTCTCTCAAATCAGGCGCTTGAGGGCGTCCACCACCGCATTTACTGGGATATTTGCCAGGCCCGGATCTATTGTGTCCACGTGCCTGTAGCTGGTCACGGACGCCGGATCGCGTAGCACGATCTTCGCGCCGGGGCCCCACGGGCCATTGCGCGCAGGGTCGGTGGGGCCGAACAGTGCGACCAGTGGAACCGCCTGTGCTGCAGCAAGATGCGTCGGTCCAGAGTCGCCGCCGAGGAACAGGTCGCAGCGTCGCATGAGGGCCGCAAGTTGGGCGATGTCGCAAGCGACGACGCGTGCTGCTCCGTTGCTTGCGGCTGCCACCTGGGCGGCCAAACTAGTGTTGCCTGAACCCGCATTTACGACGCAATCGGACACTCTCAACAGCGTTTCGCGTGCTACCTCTCCGAACCGCTCCGCCGGCCAGTGCTTGGCCCCCCACCCCCCGCCGGGAGCGAGCATCAGCAGCGGCCTCGACCGAACCTCCTGCTCGGCCCAGGCCTCTGCACGGGTATCGCTGGGCAGGGTAATGTCGACAGGCTCGAGCGTCAGCCCGCAAGCTTCTCCCAGCAGCGCCGCTCCCTGCTCGACCACATGGGTGCCGCGGCGTGTCAGCCTCCGCGAGTAGAACCTTGCAGCCAGAGACTCGCGTGGATCGTTGTAACCGGCAAGCTGCGGAGCGCCCGACATCCAGCCGATCACTGCCGAGCGCAGAGTCCCCTGCATGTCGACGGTGAGGTCGTAGCGCTCACTCCGCAAGGCTCTGCGCAGGCCAAGGATCGATCGCAGCGTGGCCAGTGACGCCGGAGACTTTGACCACAACCTGGTTTCGGCCAGGTGCACCCGGTGGACGATGGGGCCGTTGCCCTCACGGTCCACCAGCAGCGGAGCCCAGCGCGGATCGACGACCCAATCGATCTGCCAATCCGGGTGAGCGAGGCGCAGCGCGGCGACTGCGGGCAGCGTGTGTAGCACGTCGCCCATCGCGCCCACGCGAACGATGAGGACCTTCATAGCGCCTGAACCTCTGCCGCCAGCAACTTCGTTTCGAGCGCGCGCAGGACTGCGTGCGGGTCGGCGAACTCAGCCTCCAACGCAACGACCATCAGCGGACCGATCTGCTCCAGTTGCTCGCGCATCGCCGAGGTCAATTTCACGGCGTCCTTCGCCGTGGTGACAAATCCCGAGCCGTTCAGGCTCCTCGCCACCTCGATCACGCGGTCGATGTCGGTCCGCCGATAGCGATGATGGTCCGGAAACGCAACCGTCTCGATCACGCCGCAGCCAGCCTCCTGCAGCATGGCCGCGAAGTCTTCCGGCCGGGCGATGGCGCAGAATGCAACCGGGCGCAGCCCCGCGCCGAAGACCCGCAGCGGAGCGGGGAAGCGTAGTGTGCGGCGAACGGTCCACATCTGGCCGTGCTCGCGCAGCAGATCCCACACCCGCTTGCCGACAGCCGGAGCATCGCCATTCGTTGCACTCTCGCTGCGCACTTCGTTCTCGCGCACGATCACCACGTCGGCGCGCAGCAGCGCAGAGGGCATCTCACGCAGGTTGCCGGCAGGCAGCAGCGCGTCGTCGAGATCTTCCGCAGTGGCCAGCACGATGTCGATGGTCCGCGCCAGTTGCCGATGTTGAAATCCATCGTCGAGCAGATGGGCGCTGCGCGGATTGACGCTCGCCGCAGCCTCGGCGTGTTCGCCAGCTCGAAACCGATTCGCTCCAACCCACACGGGGACGCCGGTCTGCTCTGCAAGCAGCACCGGCTCATCGCCAAACCGCTCAGCGGAGCGATCGAAGCCGGGCCGCACCTGCTCGATGCCACGACCTGTTCGGCCGTAGCCTCGCGTGAGCACGTCGACGGTCCAGCCACTCTCGTGCAACAGCTTCGCCAGGGCAATCACCACGGGCGTTTTGCCGGCGCCGCCAGCGGAGAGGCTGCCAATGCTGATGACCGGCCATTGCAGCGTGCGTGTAGGCAGCACGCCTGCGCGCCGCAGAGCGTCCTTGATGTTGAGCGCAGCAGCATACACCGGTACCAACGGTCTCGCCCACGGCCTGCGCGTGTTCATGGCTTCTCTCCCTGTAGGACCACAACCAGCGCCTTGACGGTGCGCGCCGTGGCCCCCTGCTGCTGCTCGAAGACCTGTCGTCCACGCTCTCCCATCGCCTTGGCCCGTTCCTTATTCCTGATCAAATCTTCGAGGGCAATCTCCAACGCCATCTCGTCCTTCACCATGCGAATGCCACCGGCCTCCTGCATCGTCACAACGATATCGCGGAAGTTTTCAAACGATGGTCCGATCACGACGGGAACTCCAAACTGCGCAGGTTCGAGCGGGTTATGGCCGCCTCGCTTCACCAGGCTTCCACCAACGAATGCTACGTCCGCGATTGCATAGACCGCCGCCAGATCGCCGATAGTATCCAGCAGCACAACGTCGAGAGTTGGAGAAGCACGGACGGCGCCGTCTGTTTGCGTGCTCCATCCGCTTGCTTTCGCGTACCGATATGGCTGGAGTAACGTCTCGACCACAGGGAAGCGCTCAGGATGGCGCGGCGCCAGCACGAGCAGCGTATTCATGCCCTTATGCAATCCGTGCGCCCACGCTTGAATCAGCGGAGCTTCTTCGCTCGCATCGCCTCCGACGGTGCTGCCGGCCACGATGGTCGGTCGCCCTGCGGCGGCTTCGCGAATCAACTCTGCGATGCGGCTCTGCTGCGGTGCTCGAATGTCGTACTTCATATTGCCGGCAACCTGCACCGACTCTGCGCGAGCGCCGACGATCACCAGCCGCAGTGCATCCTCGTCGCTCTGCGCGAGCCATAGCGCAGGCTTGCGTATGACGCGTCCCCACACCGGCTGTATCCGCATCGCGCGCGCGAACGACCGATCGCTCATGCGTGCATTCACTACTGCGACGGGAACACCTCGCCGTCCGCACTCATGCAGCATTCGCGGCCATAGTTCGTTCTCCATAAGGATGAGTGCGGCGGGCTTGAGGGCATTCATATAGGAGCGCACCGCGAAGGCAAAATCGAGTGGCATATAAAACACACGCTCGGCTCCGAATCGATCGCGAGCGAGCCCCTGTCCGGTGCGTGTGGTGGTGGAGATCACCACGCGGAAGTCCTCGCCGAGCGCAGCTTCGAGGTCGCCCACAAGTCTTGAGGCCGCCAGCACTTCGCCCACACTGACCGCATGGACCCAGACCACGCGCTTGCCCTGAATGGCCGCCAGCAACCGCGCCGGAACGTTGCCGAGGCGTTGTGCAAAGCCCTCGCGATAGCGTTGCGTCGTGGCCATGCGCAGCAGCCACCAGGGCGAACTGAGCGCGAGCGCCACGGTCAGCAACGCGCTGTAAGCCAGCATCGTCATGGCATCCAGACCGCCCTGTTTTGTTTTTGTTGCATCCAGAAGAGGATAATTGAAGGGAGCGAAGATCACCGTCCATGAGCGAAAACAGACTGCGCATACGACCAGCTACTGCCGAAGACGTGCCGACGATGCTCGGCTTCATCCGCGAGCTTGCGGAGTATGAACGCGAACCTGAAGCAGTGGTCGCCACTGAGGCCGACCTGCTGCGCGACGGCTGGGGCGAGGCGCCGCGCTTTGCCGCGCTCATCGCTGAATACGACAGTGTGGCAGCGGGATTTGCGCTCTACTTCACAACCTACTCGACGTGGCGGGGCCATCATGGAATTTGGCTGGAGGATATCTACGTAACGCCGGCACTGCGTAGCCATGGCATTGGGAAGGCGTTGCTGGCGCGGGTCGCGCGTATCGCGGAGGAGCAAGGTTGCCCGCGCCTGGAGTGGTCCGTGCTGAACTGGAATGAGCCGGCGATCGCAGTCTACCGGCGCGTCGGCGCGATGACGATGACGGAGTGGAGCATCATGAGAATCGCGGACAAACCGCTGGCAGAACTGGCCGCGCTCGATGCTGGAAGCAGTGAATCGCTATAGGGACGCATAGTGATTCCAATAAGAACGTATCCTAGGCAGAGATGAAGAAGATTCATGTGATTGGCGGCGGGCTTGCGGGCCCCGAGGCGGCGCTGCAGGCTGCGAGTTTCGGCTGCGAGGTGGTGCTCTCGGAGATGCGGCCGCTGCGCTCGACCGAGGCGCACCAGACGGCGGATTTTGCGGAGTTGGTGTGCTCGAACTCGCTGAAGAGCGAGAGCGAAAATACCGCACCGTGGCTGCTGAAACAGGAGATGCGCCGCGCGGGATCGTTCCTGTTGCGGGCCGCGGATGCGAGCGCGGTGCCTGCCGGCCATGCGCTGGCGGTGGACCGCGTGGAGTTTTCGCGGAGGGTGGCGGAGTTGATCGCGGCACATCCGAAGATCGAGGTGCGGCGCGAAGAGGTGATGCGGCTCGATCACAGTGACGGAGAGACGATCACCGTGCTGGCGAGTGGGCCGTTGACCAGTTCGCCGCTGGCGGCTGAGTTGCAGCAACTGACGGGCGAGGAGCAACTTGCGTTCTACGACAGCATCTCGCCGATTGTCGATGCGAGCACCATCGACATGGAGCGTGTGTACTTTGCCGCGCGCTGGGACAAGGGAACGGCCGACTACATCAACTGCCCATTTACGAAGGAGGAGTATGAGGCGTTTCTCGATGCGCTGACGGCGGCTGAGACCGTCGAGGCGAAGAGTTGGGAGGCTCTGCCTGCGAACGGCGCGGCGACATCTGCTCCTGTGACGATGAACTACTTCGAGGGTTGCCTGCCCATCGAAGAGACGGCGCGAAGAGGCCGCGACACGCTGCGGTTTGGGCCCATGAAGCCTGCCGGGCTGACCAATCCGAAGACGGGCCGATGGCCGTATGCGGTCGTGCAGTTGCGCCAGGAGAACCTGCGCGCGGACAGCTACAACCTTGTGGGGTTTCAGAATCATTTGAAATTCGGAGAGCAGGCACGCGTGCTGCGCATGATTCCCGGATTGGAGCATGCGACGTTTCTACGCTACGGCCAGATCCATCGCAACACGTACATTCATGCGCCGTCGCTCCTCACAGAGACACTGCAACTGCGCGCTCATCCAGGCATCCTGATCGCGGGACAGCTTTCCGGGGTCGAGGGCTATACAGAGTCGATTGCGAGCGGATTGCTGGCGGGCCGATATGCAGCGGCGCTGGCTTGCGGATTGCAGCCAACGCCTGCGCCACGCATCTCGGCCAACGGCTCACTCACCCACTACATCACGCATGCGGAGCACAAGAAGTTCCAGCCCGCCAACATTACCTTTGATCTGTTGCCGCCTCTCGAAGAGGATTTGCGCAAGAAGATTCGCGACAAGAAAGAGCGCCACAAAATTCAGTGTGAACGTGCACTGAAGGCATGGGATGCGTGGCTTGCCGCGACGAGACGGTAGGCTACTCGGCTTTTTTCTTGTTGCGGGCTTTTACCTTGAACCAGATGGGGCTGCCAATGAATTTGAATGTCTGGCGAATCTCGTTAGCCAAGAACCGCTCGTAGCTGAAGTGGAGCTTCACGTCGCGATCGGTGAAGAGCACGAAGGTTGGCGGCGCAACCGCGGCCTGCGTCATGTAGTAGATCTTCACCCGCCGATTCATCGGCACGCTGGCGCGCTGGAAATCGATCTTATCGAGGAAGCGGTTCATCGCGCCCGTGGAGACGCGCTTGCGGCGTTCGCGGGAGACCAGTTCGACTTTCTTGAAGATCTCTTCAATGCCCTTCGATTCTGACGCCGAGGCGAACAGGAGTGGAGCGTAGTCGAGATACTTCAGTGAGTCGCGCACCTGCTGCTCATAAATCTTCTTGTCCGCAGGTGGTTTGCCATCGAACAGCCGCATACCATCCGGTCCAACCCTGGTCATCAGATCCCACTTGTTGATGACGATGATGACGCTGCGGCCGCTCTCGTGTGCATAGCCGCCGATATTGGCATCGGCTGCGGCCACGCCTTCGGTTGCATCGATGACCAGCAGCGCTACGTCGGCGGCTTCAAGGTGTTTGCGGCTCATGATGACCGAGAGTTTCTCCGCCAGCAACTTCGTCTTGCCCTTGCGGCGAATGCCCGCGGTATCGATAAAGCGGAAGCTGTGGCCATCGCGCTCGACGACCTCGTCGACGGCGTCGCGCGTAGTCCCGGCGATAGGCGAGACGATAGCGCGGTCACTTCCGGTGAGCGCATTGAGCAGCGTACTCTTGCCCACGTTTGGCCGACCGATGATGGCGATTCTGGTCTCGCGCGCGATGTGTTCGCCATGTGAGCGCAGACGGCGGCCTGTGGTGATTTCTTCGGGCGGAATCTGTGCACCGGGCAGGGGATCGCCACCGCCATCCATATCCTCTTCGAGCTCTTCTTCGATGCCCTCGTAATGCTCTTCCGGCTCTTCGGCGACGAACTCCGGCGGCAGTGCGGCCCACACCTCATCGAGCAGATCGCCAATGCCCGAGCCATGTTCGGCGGAGATAGGGCAAACATTTCTGAAGCCCAGACGGCGGAAGTTCTCCGCCGTGGCGTACATCTCCGAGGTGTCCATTTTGTTTACCGCGAGAAAGATTGGCTTGCCCCCGCGCAACAGCAGACGAGCAAGTTCAACGTCAGGAGCGGCGAGTTCGGTGCGGCCATCGACGACCATGATGATTGCGTCAGCCTCTTCCAGCCCGACCTTGGCCTGGCGGAAGATTGCGGAAGGGATCAGCGCCTCGTCGTCGGGCACAACGCCGCCGGTATCGACCAGGCGTACATCGCGCCCAGCCCACTCGACATCGCCGTAGATGCGGTCTCGCGTGATGCCGGGCTCGTCGCCGACAATGGAGCGGCGGGTTTGCGTGAGGCGGTTGAACAGCGTCGATTTGCCCACGTTCGGACGGCCGCAGATGGCGACCAGCGGCAAACGTGAAGGCTCGCGGTGGCCGACCTCGGTGGCCAGCGTCAGCCGCGATGCAAGCGCCTCCGCCTCTTTCCAGGCGCGCTGCTCGGCTGCGCTCTCGGTGTCAGCCTCCACGTGCGGCGAGCGCTTCGGAGTCTCGCTGGTGTCTCCGCGGCTGCCGGCCTCCTCACGATTCCGCAGCACCACCTTGTGCTCGCGCTCCGGGCTTTTGGTCGGCGTCCTGGCAGCCTTTGCCGCCGCTGCTTTCTTCGCTGCGAGTTCCTTGCGCTTCTTCGGTGAGACCGCTCCGGTGGTCGCCGTGCCGCGTGGCGCGGTTCTGCCCAGCTTCGGCCGGGTGCTTGCCTGCCGGTGCTTTTTGCCTAGCCGCTTCTTCTCGGTGCGTTTCGGTGCCATCGTTCTAAAACCTCTGTATCTTTTATGGTCGCACGCATCGGGCGGCGCACGGCGAACAAACGGCGGATATGATCTACGTAGTCTGATGTTATCCCCGACCCCACTGAACGTACTCAAGGACGCACTGCACGACCAGAAGCTGCCCACGCTTCATGACTTCTTCCATCCGGGCGGTATTCTGGCGAAGTCTCAACTGGAGTATGAGCACCGTCCCGGGCAGTATGCGATGGCCAAAGCGATCGAACAGTGCTTCGACGACCATCGCCATTTGATTGTCGAAGCAGGCACCGGAACGGGCAAGACGCTTGCCTACCTGCTGCCGGCGCTGCGCCGCGCGCGAGACCAGAAGCAGCGCATCATCATCTCGACGGGTACCAAAAACCTGCAGGAGCAGCTCTACTTCAAGGACGTTCCGTTCCTCGAGTCGCTGCTGGGGCCGCTGAAAGTCTGCTACATGAAGGGCCGCGCAAACTATGCCTGCAAGCAGAAGCTCTATGCGCTGCGCGACAATCCGCTGCTCTCGGGCCTCGATGAAATTTCGCAGTTCCAGGCGATACTTCAGTGGGAGCGGACGACCGAGACGGGTGACCGCGCGGAGGTTGATGAGCTTCCAGAGATCTCGCCGCTGTGGCACAAGCTCGATGCGCGCAGCGAGGTCTGTCTCGGCCAGTCGTGCCCGAACTGGGAGCAATGTTTCATTACGTCGATGCGGCGCAAGGCGTTGGAATCGGACATTGTGATCGTGAATCACCACCTCTTCTTCGCCGATCTTTCGATCAAGCAGCAGGCTGCCGGAGCGCCCGATGCAGGCATTCTGCCGGAGGCTGCGGCGGTGATCTTCGATGAGGCGCACGAGCTGGAGGACATCGCCAGCCAGTATTTCGGCATTGCGCTCTCGAATGCGCGCTTCGATGAGTTGGCGCGGGATACTGAGTTGCTTCTGCGCGCCAAGGGTGCGAGTTCCAGCGCGATTGAGAGCGCGGCACAGACGCTGCGCGAGCGTTCGAAGCTCTTCTTTGCCTCGCTGCCTGTGGGGCCTTCGGACCTGGGCCGGTTGGAGTTCATCGACCGCACGGATTTTCTGGAGGCGCGTGGCGACGCTTATATCGGAGCGACTAACGCGCTGCAACGGTTGGAGGGCGAGCTGGAGAGGCTGCGTGAGGTCGATGAGGCTGCGGGTCTGCGAAAGCGCGCTGCGGACATTCGCAGCCATCTCAAGTTCTTGCTTGAATCGACGGACCCGAACACGGTCTTCTGGATCGAACGCCGTGCCACGAGCGGGGTTCGCAACGCTGCTCGCAATGCGCGCGACACCGCTGTGCCATCGGCCCAGTCCTTCAGCACGCACCTGCTGGCGACCCCGATCGACGTCTCGATGCTGATGGCCGAAACGCTCTTTGAGCGCTACCCTAGCGTCGTTCTTACCTCGGCAACGCTCACCGTTGCGGCGCAGGATGGAGCCCCCAGCTTCGATCATCTGAAGCGTCGCCTCGGCGTTCCATTTCCGAAGGAACTCGTTGTTCCCAGCCACTTCGATTACGCAGCGCAGGCGCTGCTCTACCTGCCGCCGGGGATGCCGCCGCCGCGCGACGCCAACTTTCTCCCCCAGGCTGCGGAGCGAATTCGTCGTGTGCTGGAGATTACGCGCGGCCGTGCCTTCTGTCTCTTCACCAGCCACGCGCAGATGCGCGAACTGCATGATCGTCTTCTTGCGCAACTACCGTACCCGCTGCTGATGCAGGGCTCGGCCCCGCGCCATGTTCTGCTGCAGCAGTTTCGCGAGACGCCTAACGCAGTGCTCTTCGGCACCAGTTCCTTCTGGCAGGGCATCGACGTGCAGGGCGAACAGTTGAGCTGCGTCATCATCGACAAGTTGCCCTTCGCTGTGCCGAGCGATCCGGTTGTGAAGGCGCGGACGGACGCCGTCGCGGCAACTGGCGGCAACGCCTTCAACGACCTCCATGTTCCGCAGGCGGTGATTGCGCTCAAGCAGGGATTTGGGCGGCTGATCCGCTCGCTGAGCGATCGCGGTGTGCTGATGCTGCTCGATCCACGCATCGGCACGACGCGCTACGGAGCGACGTTTCTCGGCTCACTGCCTCCCTATCACCGCACCGATGACATCACCGAAGTCGAGCGCTTCTTCGATTTGCCGGCGACTCCTGTGGCGAGGCGCTAGTATCCTAGATACGGCCGCATGGGACGCAACCTCTACATTCTCGCCGCCACACTTGCCGTGCTTTCGCTGGTGTCGATCGTGCTCTCGTTCACCAATGTGGCGCAGCAGCCGGGCTCGCCCGGTGACGCTTCGCTGTGGCGCATGACCAGCATCGCGCTGCTGTGTGTCGCCCTGATTGTGACGTTGCTGGGAGTGCTTAGTTCGCTCTTCGATCAGGCAGAGCGACGCAACGAAAGTGACCGCCAACAGAAGCGTCGCAGTCGCTCGGACTAGCTTCGCCCGGCGGAGCAGCCAGCTTCCCCGGTAGAATGGGAGATGGCGCGAATGCGGCGCCGATTGGAGCCCCACCCATCATGTTCGAAGTTACGGTACAGGCCGGATTCTCTTCAGGCCACTACCTTCGCAACTACCGCGGCAAGTGCGAGAACCCGCACGGCCACAACTATCGCGTGCTGGTCACGCTCATCGGCGAAGATCTCGATGAGGCTGGCCTGCTGCTGGACTTTAAGCTGCTCAAGCAGGTACTTCGACCTACGGTTGAGTTCCTCGATCACCAGATGATCAACGACCTCGAACCCTTTACGACGCTGAATCCATCGGCTGAGAATCTGGCGCGCTACTTCTACGAGAAGACGGCTATGCAATTGAGCGAGATGACCGCTGGCCGTGTGCGCGTGAAAGACTGCACGTTGTACGAGACCGACACCAGCTTTGCGCGATACTACGAGATGGAAGCAGGGAAGTAGCATGCATCTCATTGAGCTGTACAAATCGGTGCAGGGAGAGAGTTCCTTTGCGGGCGTTCCATGCATATTTGTGCGGCTGGCCGGTTGCAATCTGCGCTGCGCGTGGTGCGACTCCGAGTACACCTTCGCCGGCGGCAAGCCGTTTACGGCCGACGAGATCATCGCTCAGATCGAAGCGCTTCAGCCTTGCCGCCTGGTCGAGTTCACTGGCGGCGAACCCATGTTGCAAGCGCGCGAACTACTGCCGCTTATGGATCAACTGCTGGCGAAGAACTACACGCTGATGATTGAAACCAGTGGCGAACAACCGCTCGCCGATATTCCCAGAGCCGTTCATAAGATCGTCGACGTAAAGTGTCCCGGTGCTGGCGCGGCGGCAAACAGCTTCCGCATGGAGAACCTTGATGAGCTCACGCCTCATGACGAGGTGAAGTTTGTTATCACCGATCGTGCTGACTACGAATTCGCTCGCGACTTCATCGGAGAGCACGGGCTTGCGGTTCGCTGCGGCGACATTCTGCTCTCCCCCGCCTTTCTGAAGGCTCCGAGCGATCAGCGCTCCACCGACAACTGCGCTCTGGACCCGCGTCTTGTGGTGGAGTGGATGCTCGCCGATGGTCTGCCCGCACGACTCAGTCTGCAGATCCACAAGTACATCTGGGAGCCACGCAGGAAAGGCGTCTAAATGGCGGAGTCATGGCGTGCTTCGTCCACCTCGTGGCCGGTTCTATTGGAGTACGAGCGTGCGCGCCAGGCCACAGGTCTGCCCAAAATCTGCATGGCCAGCGCGTGCCACTGCACCGTCAGCAGCAACGCGATTCCCACCGGATGCAACAACGCGGACCAGAGTGGCTGCTTGAATCGTCGTATCCCCAGCATCCTCGGCAGATAGCTCGCGATCACGGCAAGGGTAAGCATCACACTGACAACCAAAGCCATACGCGGGTCGTCGAAGGTCGCGCCAATCACGACGTTACTCACACAGAATGCCAACCACAGGGCAGCCACCATCACCGGAAATACTTGCCCCAGTAGCAAGAGCATCGTCAACGGCACAATGCGGGCAGGGGCTCCGAGACCTTCGGTGGCATTCTTCGCCAGCCCCATCCACACTGCACTTGCCGACTCATACATCCTCACCTCAGCCAGTTGCGTCAGGTCTACAAGGTCGGTGTCAAAGCCGTGACAGCGAAATATTTGTGGCAGGCGCAATCCGTCGTGCCGCGTGCCGCGTATCGCGGCGTGCCCGCCACTCGCAAAGTAGGCCTCTCGATCGACTAGAAAAAACTGTCCGCACCCTGCTGCATACGCTGGCTTGGTCGTCGCGCGCATGCGTCCCAGGGGCAGAAATCCCAGGAGGATGAAGTGGATCAGCGGCAGCAACAACTGCTCCATCCATCCGGCCGTGATCTGTCGCGGAAATCCGGAGAGCAGGGCGACCTTCCGTGTTTGCGTCTCGGCAACGCAGCGCGTGAGCGTGTCGGGCCTGATCCTCACGTCAGCATCGAGAAACAACAGTAGGGGTGCGGTCGCTTCCTGCGCAAGCAGCCAGCAGGCATGCTGCTTCCCATTCCATCCGTGTGGCAAGCGGTGCGTCGCAACCAGCCGAACGCGTGCATCACGCAGAGCTATCTCATGCACAATCTCCGCGGTGTGGTCGGTAGATGCATCATCCAGCACCAGAACCTCAAACTCTGCGTTACGGCTGGATAAAACACTCTCCACGCAAGCACGGATGTTCTGCTCTTCGTTTCTCGCAGGAATCAGTACCGCGACGTGCACGGCAGCAGAAGCATGAGGGCCTGGCGCACGATACTGTAGCAGATTCACAACGAACACCACGGCCGGCACAGCGGCAAAGAGTAGAAGCATTCCAGCAATTGCGATGAGGATCATTGCGGATCCTTCTTGCGCAGCATGGAGTCGCATGATTTATCCAGCATGGCCGGTTGCTCTCTGTGTTTTGTATGGTCGATGGTAAGTGGCTCCCCCGTGATGATCGTGCGAACGCGGCGGCCCAGACCATACCAGCCACCGGGTCCGCGCCCTCCGCTGAGCAGCACGCGAAACGCATCTGCATCACGTGAGATCGAATCCTTCTCCAACTCGTGCATAACATCTGCCAGGGCTGACTCGAGTTGTTGCGTTGCAGCTTCCGTACCGATGCCCGGAGCGAGCCGGATCGGCGCACCAAAGCGCAGCAACGTCTCCGGCAGGCGCTCATTCCAAAATGTGTACTCAATCGCGAGTGGCAGCAGTGTAACCTCTGGCGTGCGAGTGGCCAGCGCGCCCAGTCCGGACTTGAACAGAAGTGGATGCTCGCGAGGATCGGCGAAGCGGCCTTGCGGAGTGATCCATAGAACCCCGCCGCTCGCTAGAATTGCCTGTGACGTTCGCAGGAACTGAGCGGCTCCGCGAGCCGAGGATATCTCCACTGGGAATATCCCAAGTTTGCGAAGAATTGGATACCGCTTCAGGGCCGAGGCATCCATCGGCGCGTAGTGCCTTCGTTTTGGCGAAAGGGCTTGGGCCAGCAGAATCGACACCATGGGATCCCACCAGGACGAGTGATTGGCATACACAATCAGCGGCCCCTTCGCATCTGCGAGCCGATCCGCATGCTGCATCATCACGGAGCGGAAGTGTCTGCGAAAGTAGGCCCGCGCGATTCGTTGAAAGAAGCGCAGCATGACAGCCGAGATGGGCGGAGTCTCGCGGGCTTGTTTCACTGAGAGCATAGCCCATTGTGGCACTAGCGACATCTTTAAGCCGCGCTGCCTGCGCTCTTTCGTCTGGAGAGGCGAGAGCGTGCGTTCTTCGCATCGGCGTCCAGGGAATCGGCGGCAATCCATCCTGACATCATCACCATTGGCATGCCGGGACCGGGATGTGCAGCTCCGCCCGCAAGATAAAGCCCGTCCACCTCGCTGCTGCGATTGGCCGGCTTGAAGGCTCCCATGAATCGCCCATGTGAAGAGAGCCCATAGATCGCCCCCTGCAGCACACGATAACGATCGTGGATATCCTGCGGGGTGAGCGCACGCTCAAAGACGATCCGCTCTTCGATGTCCTCACAGCCGGCCGTGCGCTTCAACTTATTGAGAATCACCTTCCGGTAGGCCGGAAGCATCTTCGCCCAGTCATGATGCGGGCGCAGATACGGTGTGTGCACCAGCACGTACATCGCCTCCCCGCCCTCGGGAGCGCTCGCTGGATCGCTCGCCGCCGTGCATGCGAGGTAGCAGGTCGGATCGGGAGCAGGCTCTCCGAGATCGTAGATGTGGTGAAACTCTTCGTGAGGATCGCGAGAGAAGACGAAGTTGTGATGCGCAAGGTGCCCGTAACGCTTCTTCAGCCCGAGATAGAGCACGACGCCGGAGCAGGCAGGCTCATACGTGCGCTTGTGCTCGAACTCCCTCGCAGCGGCTGTTCGCGCCAGCAGTTCACGATGCGTGCGCACTGCGTCCTCGTTGCTGACAATGGCGTCGAACGCATAGGTCCGCCCGGTCGTTGTGATCAGGCCCGTGGCGGCTTCATGCTGGTCGCCACTGGTGAGGATCTTCGCAACGTCAGTGTTAGTGTGGAAGACCACGCCGAGTTCAGTCGCAAGCTTCACCAGCGCCTCCGGCACCGCGCGCGTTCCACCCATCGGATACCAGATTCCTTCCTGCATTTGCATGTGGCCGATGGCGGTCAGGATCGCCGGCGAAGCGTCCGGAGACGAGCCCACATACTGCACCATATGGTCTAGCATCTGGGCCGTGTTGGGCTCTGAAATAAACTCGCGGATGGTGCTGGCAACGGTCTTTCCCATGCGCATCTTCAGCACGTCGCGGAGCACTTTGATGTCAAACGCTCCGCCTACCTTAAACGTGTCCTTGATGGACCCTACCGACTTCCAGAAGAAAAACTTGTCACTGATCGTGTGCAACTCTTTCGATAGATCCATAAGTTGCATGTACTTCGCGCCCATGCCAGAGAGACGCTTATCGAGATTCGAAGACATCTTTCCCGTGTCGTCGAGGAGGTCAATCGTTGCGCCGTCCTCGAAGAAACACCGCCACTGCGGATCCAGCCGCACCATGTCAACGTTGTCGTCCAAGTCCTTTCCAGCTTCGGCGAAGATCTTGCGCAGTACCGATGGCTGAATCAAAATTGTGGGGCCCATGTCGAAGCGAAACCCATCTTCACGCAACTGTGCAGCCTTGCCTCCGAGCCACTCATTCTTCTCAAAGACTTCGACCACGTGCCCTCTTGCGGCCAGCGTACAAGCCGCCGCCAGCCCTGCCAATCCTGATCCAATCACACCTACGCGCATCTGCTCCACGGCTCCTACCCGTCAACTTTTCTAAATGAACTCTCAGCGTCGTGCAGACTTGATCAACTGCTTCAGCGCAGTCCTGCGGGTAGCGAAACCCTTTCCATGCATCGTTCGAATGAGGTTCGCGAACATCGGTTCATCCTCATCGCTGGTCGGATCGAGGTGCAGCATGATGCCACCGCGACGTATCAGCAGCGTCTTGACTGCGGTCATCTCGAGCAGGCCCTCGGCGCCGCGTGTAAGCCCGTAACCGCTGGCTCCGCGGCCACCGAAAGGTACGCGCGGATCGGCAGTCGGAGCGATGACGTCGTTGATCAGCACGCTGCCCGCCTTCAATATCTGCGCCAGCATGCGTGCCTTCTTCTCGTCGGCTCGATCGCAGAAGATCGCTGCGGTGAGCGCATACGGACACTGTGCATATAGTTCGGGAACGTGCAACATGGTTTCGGCTTCAATCAACGAGAGCACGGGCGCGAAGATGTCGCTTCGCGCAATCGCCATGCTCGCTATGGCGTGATCGACGAGCACTGGCCGCTGCGCTTCTGGCTGGAAGGCTCCATGCACCTTTGCCCCTGCGTTCGCAGCTTCATCCAGCATTGTGCGCAGCCGTATGGAGGTCCCGGCATCCAGCGCGACGCCCGGCACCTGCGCCAACTCCGCATACAGAAGGGGTCTTAGCGCGGACATCGTAGTGGGTGTCGCGAACAGGCGCCGCGGCGACATGCAGACGGAGCCGCCGTTCAATCGCAAGCCAAACACAACGGTTCTTGCCACTTGCCGCAGGTCCGCGGAGGGCATCACGATGATGGCATCGGCACCGGAAAGCTCGACGACGGCTGACGTGGAGGTCTCCGCCAACTCCGTGAGAATGCTCTGGCTCGTCCGTGAAGAGCCCGTAAAGATGACCTTGTCGGGTAGCGCAGCAAGCGCCAGATGTGCTGCCTCCACGCTCTCGTCGGTGACGGTGAGCACGCCGGCTGGCAGCCCTGCATCCGCCAGCACCGAGGCCATCAACTGAGCCACAGCGGCACCGCCAGCACCGGGCTTCCACGTCACAGTATTCCCTGCGGCAAGCGCTTGAAGAACCTGCGATCCAGGGATGAAAAGCGGGTAATTGGAGGGCCCGATAACGAGCACATGGCCGAGTGGCACATGGTGAATCTCTGCTGCGACACCGGCCAGCCACAGCGGCCGTCCGCGGCGTCCCAGTCTGCGCGGAGCCAGTATCCGCTTCGCTTCACGCTCCAGAAATCTGCACCCAGCCAGCAGCGGAAGCAGTTCAGTAGCCAGTGTGTCTGCCTTGCTTCGCGCCAGGCGAGGCGAGATTGCTGTAGCAAAATCCTCTGCGCGTGAGGCCATGCGCTGTCGTGCTGCTTGAAGCAGCCGCAGACGTTGGGGTAGCGACATCGCGGTCCAACATTCCCTACCGCTCGCCGCTGTCCCGTTCTTAGCAGCACCACAACCCCCTGGGAGCAAAGAACACGGCTTGCTCTCTGCGGTCGATCTCTGGCGCTCCTCAGCAGTCGTTGTCATGACGCCACCTGCATCATCGTATCGTTCATCGCAAGCTTCGAAGACACCCCCCAATGAGGTGCAACATTCAGATCCTCCAGCAGTAGTTTCGAACTGATCCGCGCGGACTGGAAGATAACGGGCAGGCCCGAACCCGGATGCGTACCGCCGCCCGTCAGGTACATGCCCTCCACATCTTCGAAGCGATTGTGCGGGCGAAGATGCAACATCTGATCCAGTGAGTGCTTCATTGAGAACGTTGCGCCCTTGAAGAGCCCAAAGTCGTCCTGCCAGCCGCGCGGCGTCAGAATCTTCTCGGAGCGAATCCTTCGTTCCAGGTCATGGATGCCGATGCGTTTCATCTGCTGGATCGCAAGCTCGCGGAACCGGGCTGTCTCGCGCGGCCAGTCCACATGCTCGCTTTGGTGCGTGACGGGCAGCAGCACATAGAGCGTCGATTGGCCCTTGGGTGCAAGTGTTGGATCGGTGACTGACGCATTTTGAACATAAAACGAAGGGTTCTCCGATAGCCGGTGAAGCTCTTCGATATCGCGAAGATTCTGCCGGTAGTTCTCGGCCAGATAGATCGTGTGGTGTGCGACATCGTCGTAGCGCCCATCGATTCCGAGATACATCATGAACGTTGAGCAAGAGTACCTCTTACCGGCGATTGCACGGTCGCTCCACTTGCGGCGATGCTTGTTAGCCACAAGCTTGCGCATGGCCTCAGCGAAGTCTGCATTCACCACCACAGCATCAGCCTGAAGGCGGCGCTTCGAGGTTCGCACGCCGACGGCCTTGCCGCGTCGGCCCGGACCCGCTCCCTCATCGATCAGAACTTCCTCGACAGGCTCCTCCGTCAGAAATTCGACGCCCATCTCTCTGGCGATGCGTGCCATTGCAGCCGTCACCGCGCCGCACCCGCCGATGGGGTGAAAGACGCCATGCTCATACTCCAGGAACGAGAGGATCGAAAACAGGGATGGGCAGCGGAACGGGCTCATTCCCAGATACTTGGATTGAAAGCTAAAGCCCAGTCGAATGCGCTCATCCTTGAAGTGCGTGCGCAGATCACCGTCCAGCGAGAGCCACGGCTTCATCAGCGGCAGCAGCTTGAGCATCTCGGGTCGCAACAGGTCGCTCCACTTCTCGAACGGCGTCTCCAGCACCGGCATGAAGCTCTCAAGCTTCTTTTGATTGTGCGTGAGAAAGTTCTTGAACTCCACCGCGTCCGGAGGCGAGATCGCTGCAATCTGTCGTTCCATGCGCTCGATGTCGGCGGTTGCGTCGATCTGGCCGCCGTCGCCAAACACCAGCCGGTACTGCGGATCGAGGCGTTTCATCGGAACCTCGCGATCGAGGTCGTAGCCCGCATCGGCGAAGATCTCGCGCAGCACGCGCGGATACAGGAAGAATGTTGGCCCGATATCGAACTTGAATCCGTCCTGCTCGAGCGTGGCTGTCCGGCCACCGACACGCGCCTGCTTTTCGACGACGGTTACGTGCACACCAGAGCGAGTCAGCAGCATGGCCGTTGCCAGGCCACCTGGTCCCGCCCCCACAATCACGACACGCTTAGGCTGCTTCTTGCTGCTGGAAGTACGGTGCATGATCAAACGGGTCTCTCTTTTTCCCGCGAAGAAAACACGTGCGAGCACCTTCGAGTCTAGTTGGCCAGCACTGCTGTCCTCTATCGAAAACCGGCGCGCATGCATCGCATCAAGCATTGTTCCTCGAACGTTTCACTGCATTGAAGTGGCCGTTGAAACCTCTTATCCGAGCAGGTTCCGGACCACGCAGCGCACGCGTTCGACGACCAGGCCGTAAACCAGGTGGCTGGTTGCCTCGCTGGTACGTTCGCGCGGTGTCTGCTCCTCGGCCGGCGCCGAAACCCCCATCGCGGGCAGCGCAGTCTCCTCCGTTAGCGCCATCAATGCCAGTCCGAACGCTGCTCCCTCTTTGTCCGTCGCCGCCGGATAATACTCCGCCAGCGCGCCGTAGGCGGCTCCCGCCGCCGCACCGAACCCCCAGCGAATCGTCTGCCCAGCCGTCTTCTTTGTGTTGCCATCCAGGGCATGCCCGGCCATGCTCTCTGCCAGCGCCTCCGGAGGATCCGGCTCCCCGTGCACACGCGGCGGAAAGACCATCTCCGCCACGGACTTCGCCGCCGTTGCTGCCAGTCCAGCAACCAACCCCGCCGCCAGCCCCTTCACCAATGACCGTTGTCTCTTCGTCTCGCTCACGCTGTCTTCTTCCCCCGCAGCTCTTGCTACTCCAAAGTGTAGGCGCTCGCGGCAAATTCGGCAGCAGCCCCTGCCAGTGCCCTCATGCGAAGCGCTGCATCAATCGCCCGATCAACATGAGGATTATCTCTGCCAGCTTCATCGATGTCCATGCCGGCCTCCACGTCTTCCTCAATGCTCTCGGCGCCGTTGCGGTCCACCTCGTCCATCTCTTCCAACTCCGCTTCCACATCCCTTTTCCTATTCTTGACAGGCCCACGCACGTTGGTCGATCCGGTTGTCCGCAGTACGCCCGCTCCAGGCTCGTCCTCGTCATCGTCTTCGTCGAACTCATCTTCATCGTCTTCTTCGTCGAACTCTTCTTCTTCCTCTTCGCTGTCCTCGGTGTCGTCGGTATCGCGCAAATCGATTGCCTTGCGCCAGGCAGGATCGGAGTCGATGAAGCTGGGATTGTTCTCAAACGTTGCAGTAGTGTCATTGCCGATCAGGCCACAAAACTCAGCAGCGCTGTCGAATGCAATGCGGGTTGTGATCGCAGTCATGGGATATCTCCTTTGTGAGCCGGTAGGCTTTGCGGGTCAACTGCCTGCTTCGTTAGATGCAAAAAGTTTGTCCACGTGCATTCGGGCTGGTGCTACTCTCCTCCACTTCAACGGCCAAGATTGTCTGCGCTTCTTCTGGTGGAGAGCTTACTCTTCGAATGGCCGCAAATGGCTTTCGCTGGGAGGGGTCGTCGTCAGACTCACGATCACCAGGCACAAAAGCGAGACGATCAGCGCGGGCAGGATGGCGTCTATCGCGGCAACTACCGTTGGCAGGTGTGGCGTCACCCAGTCCCAACTCACGGTGATCAAGGTGCCTGCCGCAATGCTCGCTACCGCACCCTTCGCCGTGGCCCGCCGCCAGAAAAACGCCGCCAGGATCACCGGCGTCAGCGCCGCCGAGTAGATGGTGTAAGCATAGAGCGATTTTTGCAGCACCGAGGTCGTTCCCAGCGATTGATACAGTGCCCATGCCCCCAGTCCTACCACCATCAGCCGGCTTACCAGCAGCACCTGCCGGTTGGGAGCATCAGGCTTCAGATAGCGCACGAAGATGTCATTGACCAGGTTGGTCGCGGGTGAGAACAAATAGTTATTGGCGGTCGAGACAACCTTGGCGAAGATCGCTCCCACCAGCAGTGCTCCCAGAATTGCCAGCGGCTTTGATCCGCTCCACCCGCCGAAACTATGGATCGCCGTATACGCCAGAATCTCTCGCGGACGCGCATGCACCTCGCCGGTGCGATACAGCGCCGAACCCACCACGGCGATTGCGACGATGATCGACTCCAGAATCACCGTGCCGATAATCCAGCCCACAGTAGCGTGTGTCGCAGCCTTCTCGCTCTTGGCCGAAAAAAACTTCTGGTACATCGACTGGTTGCCCAGCATCAGCAGGCACGTCGGCAGAAAGATCTCAAACGCAGACTGAACTTTTTCGCGCGAGCCGTCCGCCAGCACGGGTCCAACGTAGTAGCTGGTGAACGGGCGTATCTCGCCGAACCAGGTGAAGTGTGACGCGGGCAAAGCAGCATGAACCCCGCTCCAGCCGCCGGCGAGGCGAATCAGCACCGGCAGCGCTACGATCATCGTGATCGTAGCCAGCAGCCCGATCACGACATCCATATACGCCACCGAGGCCATGCCTGCGATTGCCGTGAACACGATTACGAATCCCGCCAGGATGACCTGACCGTCGCGCGCCGTCAATACCGGAAAGATCAGGTGCAGAATGTCGCCGCCGCCGATGAACTGGTAGCTGGTGATCGCGGTATACGTGAATAGCACGGCGATCACTCCGAGCACGCGCGCCGTCTGGTTGTAGCGCGCCTCCAGCAGGTCCGGAATGGTGAACTTTGCGAAGAATTTACGCGCACGCGGCGCGATGAAATAAATCAGCATCAGCCCGGCCCATCCGCCGCCCGCCTGCCACAGTGCGGCGAAGCCATGCTTGTAGGCATTCTCCGCTCCGCCCAGCAGTGAACCCGATCCAATCCAGCTTGAAAGCAGCGTAAACACCAGCACAAACGCTGGCAGCGAGCGGCCGGCCACCAGGTAGTCGGCCTTGGTCTTGACACTGCCCAGCCGGGCCAGTGAGACGCCGAGCAGCGTTACAACGATGAGGCCGAGAACGATAGCGTAGAGGATCATCTGTGCGCCAATTCTATCGGAGCCGTGCTCATCTGTGGCCTGCACAGGTAAACTAAGTCGCACTATGAAATCGCTTCGAGGAGTCTTCCGCATGTCGCCGTTCCGTCTTATTCCTCTGGCTGTGCTATGCGCCGCTACGCTTGCCGCCAGCGCCCAGACCGCGCCCATTACGCTCTCTGTGGATCTCACCGACGCGCCGCGCAAGATCCTCCACGCCACCGAGACCATTCCCGTTCAGTCCGGCCCCCTCACCCTCGTCTATCCCGAGTGGATCCCCGGCGAGCACGGCCCCACCGGCCCCATCCTCAACCAGGCCGGCTTCATCATCACCACTCCCTCCGGAGCCCGCGTCAAGTGGGAGCGCGACCTCGTTGACATGTACAGCTACCACATCACTGTCCCCGACGGCGCTACCGAACTCAACGTCAAGATGGACTTCCTCGCTACCAGCGCCGCAAACTTTACCGAGGGCGGCTCTACCAGCGCCAATCTCGCTCTGCTGAGCTGGAATACCCTCCTCGTCTATCCGCTGAACGGTGACATCGTCCACACCAAAGTTGCGGACATCATGGTCTCGCCCAGCATGACCATCCCTCAGGGCTGGCACTTCGGCACGGCGTTGGAGCCCATCGCCGGAGCTACTGAAGCTTCATCTCACACCACCTTCCGGACGGTCTCACTCGAACAACTCATCGACTCGCCCGTCCTCGCCGGCCGCTGGTTCCGCGAGATCGACCTCGCGCCAGACGTCACGCCGAAGCACTATCTTGACCTCGCCGGCGACGGCCCCGAGGACATCGCCCTCTCGCAGCAGCACATCGACCAGTTCTCCAAGCTTGTTCGTGAGACCGGGGCGCTCTACAAGTCGCGCCACTACGGCTCGTATCACTTCCTCGTTACGCTCTCTGACCAGGTCGCTCACTTCGGCCTTGAACACCACCAGTCCTCAGACGACCGCGTTCCCGAGAAGACCTTCATCGACGAAGGCTCGTTCACTCAGGAAGGGGATCTGCTGCCGCACGAGTTCACGCACTCCTGGAACGGCAAGTATCGCCGTCCTGCAGGCCTCGCCACACCCAACTACCAGGAGCCGATGAAGGGCAACCTGCTCTGGGTCTATGAGGGCCTCACCAACTACCTTGGCGACGTGCTCGCAGCGCGCTCCGGCATCTGGAGCCCGGAGGTCTTCCGCGACCGCCTTGCCACCATTGCCGCCGACCTCAACGACGCGCGTCCCGGCCGTACCTGGCGTGATCTGCAAGACACCGCCAGTGCTGCGCAGATGCTCTACGACGCCGGTGGCCCCTATGACAACTGGCGTCGCAACGTCGATTACTACAACGAGGGCGACCTGCTCTGGCTGGAGATCGACGAGACCATCCGCGCGAAGACCGGCGGTAAGAAGAGCCTCAACGATTTCATCGCCGCCTTTGAAGGACTCGACGGCAACACACCGCCGAAGGTCGTCCCCTACACCTTCGAGGACATCGTCGCCGGCCTCAACGCCGTCGTCCCCAACGACTGGGCCACATTCCTGCGCACACGCCTCGACTCCAACGACTTTCACGCCCCCGAGATCGCTGGCATCAACGTTCTCTCCGGCTACAAGCTCACCTTCTCCGACAAGCCCAACTACTGGTCACAACTCATGGAGGGTGACGGCCTCAACGCTACCTACTCGCTCGGTCTGACGGTGAACTCAGCCGGCACGGTCGGCGATGTCATCGTTGGCGGCGTAGCCTACAAGGCTGGCCTTGCGCCTGGCTTCCAGATCATCGCCGTCAATGGTCGCGCCTTCACTCCGGGGCTGTTGCGCGCGGCCATCGACGGAGCCAAAGGAGGTGGCGCTGCCATCAGTCTCATTGTCGAAAACACCGGCTACTTCAAGGTGGTCTCCATCGACTACCATGACGGTGAACGCTACCCGCAGCTCGACCACGCTGACGGCGTTCCCGACCGCCTCGACAGCATCCTCCAATCACTCACCAAGTAGCCCTTAATCTGGCAACATCCTTGAGCCCCGCATCTTCATTTCTGATGATGCGGGGCTCATTCTGTGCGCGTGAAAGATGTGTGGGTGTCCATTCGTACAGGCTCTTTGCGGTCATCTGCGTCACCATCCGGTAGGTGACCGCAGCCCGCGTCTCCATGAGCAGGTCAGGCTTTCGAACTCGCGCCCCACCCCGTGCAGTTGCAGCTTACGCTTCCGCATCCTCGATCTGCCGCACGCAGCAGATAAAACTGCGCGCGTCGCGGGTGGCTCTCCCAGCACAACCATCATGGTCCCCACCGCGATCGTGCACCAGCCGCTAGCCTTGACCATCGCTTCCCGTCGACCCTCTCGCATCGCCATCGCCGCTCACGCCGTCCCCACCCGGCGCTGCGACCGGCGCAGCAGAGGCCCCTCCCAGCAGCATCATCAGGTCAAACGCCTCCAGGCGCACGCGCTGATCGAAGTACACCAGCGTCAACCCAATCAGCGCCACCGGCGACACCAGCATATGCGCGACAAACCCAATCAGCAGCACGGCCGCATGCGCAAATACATGCTCCTGCAGCGGGGATTGCGCAATGAAGAACGCCATCGGCGCCTCAATCGCGCCGACTACCATATACAACGCTACGGCTATCAGCAGTACCACGAAGATACGGCCTTTGGTGCCCGCCGCCAGCGTCTTGCTGCGCCGCATCGAAGCACGTACTCCCGTGTTTTCCATTAGAGCCGCCGGAATTCCCAGCGAGTTTCGAATGTACGCAATCACGCCGTACACGCCGCCTCCCGCCACGCCCACGAATACCAGCACCGCCCCGATTCCAGCGTACACCGGCAACCTGGCCGCCATGCCCAGCATCACCGCTCCCGGCAGCACCATAATCGCCAGCAGCCACGTCGCGCTCCAACCCTGCCACAGCGCAATCCCAACGTATCGCGCCCACAGCCCCATCGTCGATTGCAGCGCCACCCTGGCCGTAATCTCTCGGCCCAGGTACACCTCGCACAGCGCGAGTACGGATGCAGCGTACACCACCGCCTCCACCGGCAGCAGCATTACCGTCATCACAAGGGTCGAGATCTGCGCCTCCAGAGCCGCAATCCGGAAGCCATGCTGCAGCAGCACCATGTGGTGCGCCAGCAGTTGCACTGCATTCAGAATCAGGCTGAACGAGCCTGACAGCGACGCCAGTCCCGCAAACAGCCAGAAGTTTGCCCGGTAGATCCAAAACGTCCGGTCCAGCACCTCACCGGTTGAGAGTGGTTGAAGACCGTAGGCGGCCGTCCTCTCCGGGCTGCCCTGCGCGTCCGCGCCCGCCGGCGCAATGAACGGTGTCGGTGACTCCCAATCCTGTGGCGTCATCTCTCCGTCCTCCTGTGCGACCGCGGCTCCCAGGCCGCCCCTGCGGGAGACTCCTATCGGTGGCCGGTTTTGGGAAGAATAGCATCTGCAACCATTTTGCAGTATCCCCCTCAACCGCCGCGCCCCTCTCCTCGCAGCCCTCGCCCCGCCTCCCGCCGTCTTTGCAGTGTATTCACTCTGGTTCTTCCCTGTCCGGCACTTCCTCAGGCATGGTGGAGATACACCATTCTGGTTCGGCAGCCGTCCGTCGATGATCGCCTGCCGGATCAGCTTGGGGGTTATTTCTTATTTACTCCTTCGGAGATGGTATTCTTGGCGCGTTACCTCAAGTTTTGCCAGTATGCGTTGTCTGCATAAGATGTGCAGAGCTGTTGTACTTATGATTTGCAGAGCCGTTGTATCTAGTATGGGTAGGGAACTGTCTATCGCCTAAGGTCAGAAGATTGTCCGTCGATCGATACCGGAGCACACCCGTTCTTGGTCGGTTTACGTGCTTTCATCCACCTTGGGAATAAGTTTGTTTGGTGTACTGCAGGACCTTGTTGGAGGAATGATGACTGTCTCGCTGCCTGCAGCTCAACCGAGCCAGCTCCGTATTTTGCTCGCGGCGGCGCGTTCCTCTCTTCTGCTCCTGCTGCTCTGTGTCTTCGGAACTCCGGCCTTCGGTCAGGGCCTCACCCCAAGCACGGCCATCAACTTCGGCAACGTCAATCTCGGCCTCACCGGCACCTTTAGCCAGCAGTTCACCGGTCCCTCCGGCGGCGTCACCATCCAGAGCGTCACCGCGGTCACTGAGGGCACTCCCGCCGAGGACTTCTCCGTCGTCTCTACCGACTGCACCGGGACCATCACGTACCCCAACACCTGCAAGGTCAACCTCGCATTCAAGCCCACACAGATCGGCCTCCGCCTTGGCGCGCTCCTCATCACGAATTCTGCCGGCGTTGTGGTCAACACCATCTATCTCTCTGGCGTCGGCGTTGGACCCCAGTTGGTCTTCTCCCCAGCCACGGCCGTTGCCACCAACAGCGCCAGCACTCTCAGCCCGGCTACCTTTACCGCTGGTGCCGCCGTGCAGGACGGCCTCGGCGATATCTACTTCACCGACGTCACCAACAACCGCATCCTGGAGCGCTCCGCCACCGGCGTCTATTCCGAGCTGCTCTCTCTGCCTGTCTCCGCCACCTCGGGTATCACCATGGATGGTGTCGGAAATCTCTACGTCTCCTCGGGCACTTCGGTCTACACCATCTTGCCGACTGCCACTCCGGTCACCGCCACGGCTCTCACCATCTCCAACGTCACACTGGCCGCACCCGCAGGTCTTGCCGTCGACCTTATCGGGGATCTCTACATTGCGGACTCGACCAACAGCAAGATCTATCAGCTTCCGCTGGGCACCACGTCGGCCAACACCCTGACCCTCACCGGTGTCACTCTCTCGGGTCCCACGGGGCTGGCCGTCGACGCCAACAGCAATCTCTACATCGCCGACTCCGGCAACAATCGCATCATCGAGAATCCGCTTGGCTCCAACACGGCCACCATCGTTGCCCTCAGCAGCCTCACCCTCAGCAATCCCACCGGCGTAGCCGTCGACGCCGCGGGCACCCTGTATATCGCCGACACCGGCCACAGCAGGGTCGTTGAATCCACCGTCACTGGCGCCCAGTTCGCCCTCGCCGGCCTTGGGCTCACCCTCACCACCCCCGCCGGGGTTCTCATTCAGGGCAACGGCGATCTGGCGATCTGCGACACCACCCTCGGCCTGATCCTCGTTCATCGCTCCGGCCCCAGCGTTACCACGCCCACCATCACCTTCCCCACCCCCACCGTGGTCGGAACCCTTGACTCCACAGACGACCCAACCACCTTCCTCACCGTGCAGGAGACTGGCAACATCGTCAGCACGCTCACCGCCGGTCCCGACCCCAGCCTCACCGGCACCGATCCCACCGCCTTCCTGCTCGGAGCCTCCGTCTCCCCCGCCGCCACCGCCTGCCCGTCCCTCGGCACCGGAGCTTCGCCCAATCCTTCGGACAACTTCTCCATCGGCCAGGTCTGCACCTACAACGTCAACTTTGAGCCCGCCGTCGTCGGTCCCAACACCGCCAATCTCATTCTCGCGGCCTCCGCTGCAGGCGGCACGCTCTCCTTCAGTGGAACAGCCACGCTCTTCGGCACCGGCCTCTCGACCGTCAAATCCTTTAGCCTGGTCGCCACCCCCGCGACCATCTATCTCGGCAACTCCGTTGAGCTCATCCTCACCGCCCTTCAGGCCGACGGCACCACCGTCGCCACCGATTACGTCGGCAATATCACCTTTACCACCACAGACTCCACCGGCATTTATCAGGGTGGCACCGGAGCCGGGACGCACACCAGCGTCTATACCCTGACCGCAGCCGACAAGGGCGTCCTCGTCATCCCTGCCACCTCCGGCCTGCAGCTCAACCAGTACGGTGTCTGGACCGCCACCGCCACGGCCGACCCCACCTCGTTGCCCCCGGGTGCCACCGGCACCGCCACGAGCAACCCGATCAACGTCATCGAACCCTCCACCCTCACCCTGACCAGCACCGTCAACCCATCGCTCGTCAACGAATCGACGACCTTCACCCTAACCGTTGGCACCACCGGCACCGTCACTCCTGGTGGCACTGTCACCTTCTACAACGGCACCACCGTCATCGGCAGCGCGTCACTGGTCACCAGGACCGCCACCACCGCCACCGCCAGCATCGCTGACAGCTTCGCCGCCTCCGGCACCTATCCCATCCAGGCCGTCTACGTCAGTACCTCCAACACCCAGGGTGGTACTGCTACCCTCACGCAGGTTGTCGGCAACGCCACCGCCCTTGCGCTCACCAGTTCGATCAACCCGTCCCTCGTTGGCCAGTCCACCAATCTCACCGCGACGATCACCTCGAATCCTGTATTCGGGGCCATCACCGGCAGCGTCCAG
This sequence comes from Granulicella sp., assembly GCA_027450185.1. GTDB lineage: Bacteria > Acidobacteriota > Terriglobia > Terriglobales > Acidobacteriaceae > Granulicella. The sequence continues at coordinate 45,403 of DAIDKF010000006.1, forward strand.
TTTTTCGACGGAGCAACATCGCTCGGCACGGTCAACGTCACCGGGCCCACGGCCACGCTTCCCGTCAGCTTCACCACCGCCGGAACGCATACGCTCAAGGCGGTCTTCACCAGCACGAACGTCAACATAACCAACGCGACCTCCGCCCCCTACGCGCAGCAGGTGCTTAACGTCGCGACACTTGGCCTCACCAGTTCCGTCAACCCCTCGCTGCCCGGGCAGTCCACAACGCTGACCGCCACCCTCACCGCGCTCGGCACGCCCACTGGCACCGTCAAGTTCTACGACGGCGCAACCCTCATCGGCACCGCGACCCTCAGCGCCAACTCTGCCAGCGTCTCGGTCAGCTTCACTGCTACGGGCAACCACATCCTCACGGCGGTCTACTCCGGCGACACGCTCACCCAGAGCATCACCTCGGCTCCGCTCACTCAGGTTGTTCTCTATACCACGACCGTCTCGCTCGCCACCTCGGTCAACCCCGTCAACGTCAACGCCAACACCACCCTTACCGCCACCGTGAAGTCCACCGGCACGGCCGCGGCCACCGGCACCGTCATCTTCAAGAGCAACGGTGTCGCCATCGGCACGGGTACGGTCACCGGCGGCGTTGCCACACTGGGAGTCAGCTTCCCGGCACCCGGCGTCTACACCCTTACGGCGGTCTACTCCGGCGACGCCAATAATCAGACCGCCACCTCAGCTCCCATCCAGCAGACAGTTCTCGGCCTGGTCACCGTCACCCTCACCAGCTCCGTCAACCCCATCCTGCTCGACAACCCGACGATTCTCACCGCCACGCTGGTCTCCACAGGCACCTCGCCCACCGGCACGGTCAGCTTCTTTGACGGCAACACACCCATTGGCACCGGCGCCATCGTCAACGGCATGGTCAGCATCAGCGCCAGCTTCGTCTACGCCGGTACGCACACCCTTTCGGCGGCCTACTCCGGCGACGCCGCCAATGCTCCCGCCACCTCGCCCGGCTACGCGCAGACCGTCGCCGACTTCACCCTTACCGTAGCCTCCGGCAGCTCCAGCATCGGCACCACCATCGCCGGCGGCACCGCGACCTACTCTATGGTCCTCACACCCATCATCACCACCACCCTGCCCGGGCCTGTCACCCTCACTGTCACCGGCCTGCCCGCCAACGACGCCGGAACGCTCACTCCGACCAGTATTGCGGCCGGTTCCGGCACCACCCCCGTAGCCCTCAGCGTGGCCGCCGGACCCATCGTTGCCACCTTGCATCAGCAACCGCGCCCGGCGCATCGCTCTTCCCTTGGTTCTGCTCCGGTGGCTCTGGCGCTCATGTTGTTGCCGCTGGCCTGGTTCCGCCGGCGCAAGCGCTTTGGCTCGCTTCTCGCCTCTCTCTGCCTCCTGTTTGCTCTCACCGCAGGTCTCACAGGCTGTATCTCCGCTGCGAACACCGGGTACTATGGTCAGACCCCGCAGACGTATAACCTAACGGTGACCGCGACCTCCGGCAACCTCACCCGGTCCACGTACCTCACGCTCACTGTCCAGTAATCAGGAGTAACTCTCGGCATGCGTCAGACCGCTTCACCCACCCGGCCCGCAACCAACCGCTCAGCATGGCTCCTGCGCGCAGCAGCGTCCTGGCGCGGACCGGCTTCTCATGCCTTGCGCCGGGCTGCGGCCCTGTTCTTGCTCCTGCTCCCCGCCTGCGTCTTCATCCCCGGTGCCCGAGCGCAGACCCCCATGGACCTGGGCATGACCTTCACCCAGCAGCGCTCCAAGTTCGTCGGCGCCTCCTCCACCGACTTCTTCTACCTCCGCGGAGCCACCGTGGACTACGCCTACTCCCCCTTCCACGGCGCCGGCCTTGTGGTCTCCCTCAACGGCCTGGCCGCCACCAATCTCCGCACCCAGATTGACATCCACCAGGCCAGCTTCATGGGCGGCGGCCGCTACACCTACAGCCTCGGCCACATCTCCCCCACCATCTGGAGCCGCAAGGGAAGCATCTTCGGTGAAGGTTTGGCCGGCCTCACCATGGCCACTGCCGGCTACTATCCCTCCGGCCAGAAGCTGGTCAGCAACGCCTCAGGCTTCACCTACGCCCTCGGTGGCGGCATCAACTACAACATCTACCACCGCTTCGAGCTGCGGCTCATGTCGCACTATGTCATCACCGACCTCCCTAACGGCGGCACCAATCAGCAGAAGAATATCCAGGTAAGCGCCGGCGTCAACTGGCACCTCGGCAACTAACTCGCTCCACAAGCAGAACAGCATGAACCAGTTAGTCCCTTGGCCTGAGCCTTCCCCCGCTTCGCCCGGCAGGCGCCCCTGCGCCGAGAATCATTCCAGCAAACCATACGACTGATATCAGCATCGCTGCATCCAAGTAGAGCAACGATGGACACAGACACCATGCAGACGCCACCGTCTGCATCCTCCCAAACCGAAACGCATCTCCGACTTCTCATTGAGACCGGCCTCATGCTCGCCTCCGAGCGGTCGCTCGATGCCATCGTCCAGGCCGCCCTCGACGCCGGTCTGCATCTCTGCGGAGCCCGCTTTGGCGCCTTCTTCTACAACGGCGATAACGAAGGCGCGCCCTATTCCCTCTACAAGGTCTCAGGCCCGGACGCCAGCCTCTTCGCCGCCCTCCCCATGCCGCGTCCCACCGAGATCTTCGGCGTCAGCTTTGTCTCCCAGCAGATCCTCCGCTCCGACGACATCACGCTCGATCCCCGCTATGGCCAGAACCCTCCCTTCGCCGGCCTGCCCCCCCTCCATCCGCCCGTGCGCAGCTACCTCGCCGTTCCGGTGCGCAGCCGCGCGGGCCACGTGCTTGGCTGCATGATCTACGGCCATCCCGGCCTCTGTGTCTTCACTCAGGCCAGCGAAGACCTCGTGGCCACCGTCGCCTCACAAGCCGCCGTCGCCATCGATAACGTTCGCCTCTCCGAGAGCCTCACCCACGAGATCGCCCATGTCGACGCAGCGCGTTCCCTCCAGCGCCAGACCTCCGACCGTCTCCACCAGGCCCTCGAAGCCGCCCAGCTCGGCACCTGGATCTGGGATCGCGCCACCGACCTCGTCGACCTCGACGAACGAGCCGCCCAACTCTTCCACGCCCAGCCCCACGTCCCGGTCACCCGCACCGCGCTGCGCAAACGTATCGTCCTCACCGACGACCAGGGCAAGACCTTCGACAGCCTCGAGCGCTCCCTGGTCTCCGGCGGCCTCTACAGTGTCGAGTACCGCATCGACGGCCCAGACGGCTCCCCGGCCTGGGTCTCCGCCAGCGGCATCGCCACCTTTGCTCCCGGCTCCTCCTCCATCACCGGCATGGTCGGCACCGTGCAGGACATCACTACCCGCAAAACCCAGGAGTCCGCTCTCCGCCAGAGCGAAAAACTTGCCGCCACCGGACGCCTTGCCGCCACCATCGCCCACGAGATCAACAACCCTCTCGAAGCCGTCACCAACCTCATCTACCTCTCCCGCACCGACCCCGACGTCCCTCCGCCTGTCCAGCTCCTGCTGGAGACCGCCGATGCCGAACTCGCCCGCGTCGCTCAGATCGCACAGCAGACCCTCGGTTTCTACCGCGACACCACCCGCTCTTCCGAGATTGACGTCAACGACCTCCTGCACTCCGTCGTCGATCTCTTCGCCCGCAAGATGGTCTCCCGCAGGATCATCTGCACCCTCGACCTCGAACCCGGACTCCGCATTCACGGGCTCCAGGGTGAAATCCGCCAGATCTTCTCCAACCTCGTCGTCAACGCCATCGACTCCTTCACCTTCGCCGCCACCGCCAGGCCCGGCAGCATCCGCGTCCGTGGCCGCCATCTCCGCGGCCCCCGCAACGGCATCTCCATCCTCGTCTCCGACGAGGGATCCGGCATGCAGCCGTCCATTCGCCACCGCATCTTCTCGCCCTTCTTCACCACCAAACTCTCCGTTGGCACCGGCCTCGGCCTCTGGGTCACCCGTGGCTTCGTCGAAAAGCACGGCGGCAGCATCCGCTTCCGCACCCGCACAGGCGACTCCTCCGGAACCATCTTCCGCGTCTTTCTTCCGGTGCATCCTCCATCCTCACAAGGCTCACCGATGGCTTCCTCCTATTTCTCCGGCTGACAAAACCACCCCCACCCTCCCCTCGCGGCAGAAAATCGCCGTCATCGCGCCGCATCCTGTCTGGTATCAAACCGTATCCTCCGGTACTATTGGGTAACTCCCATCCTCATGAGCGCGGGGTCCCATGCAACCCAATCGTCCATCCAGCGACTCGCGCATGGCTTCTCATCCCCCCACTGCTGCCGCGGACGGCAGCAACACGCCCGAGCCCGTTCCCCTGCGGATCCTCGTCGTCGATGATGAGCCCCTCATCGCGGACACCATCGTGCAGATCCTCAACCGCAGCGGCTTCATCGCCGAGGCCGTCTACGGCGGCAGAGCAGCCATCGAAGCCGCTCGCCGCATCAACCCCGACCTCATCCTCTCCGACGTCCTCATGCCCCAAATCGACGGCGTCGAAGCAGCTATCGCCATTCGCAAGTTCCTGCCCAACGCTCGTATCGTCCTCTTCAGCGGCCAGGCTGCCACAGTCGAGATCCTCGCCCGCGCCAACCATCGCGGCTATCACTTTGAACTCCTCGCCAAGCCCCTCCACCCCACCCAGCTCATCAAACACCTCCGCCACGACCCTCTGTGAGGTTTCCATAGGCTGACGCCCCGCAGATGGACGCCGTCAGAGCCATCGCGGAGGGAGATCGGGGGTGTACCCGTGCATCCGTATCGCCTTTGCGGGTGCTTGGCCTGGCTGTGCAGTCGCGCCGGATGCGTGCGCTGAAGCCTCCACCGCAAAGATCCTCTTGCACCCGGTGCGCGCCTAGTCTCGCCGTGGTGGTAACGCCTCGCTCGTTACGACTTTGTAGTTGATCCTCGCGCTCCCCACGCACAATCGACCTTTACATATCGGCAATCGCTCCTTATCCTTTAGCCTGACCCAAAAAGAGACATGGAGACCGACTCCGCATCACCCGATGTACCGAAACAAACCGCCCCGGCACAGACCCGCGATCCGCTGATCCGCTACAGCGTCTTTGCAGCTCTGGGTTGCGCGGGCGTGTGCATGATCTTCACCATCCTCTACGTCTTCAGCTACTCGCTGGACTCTACGCTCTCCTTCGAGCGCCACTTCGACTCCTATCTTGCCTCGGGCAACGCCAGCAATCTGTCCACGGTTCTCGGCCTGCACATGGCCCAGAACCGCATGTTCCTGCAATCCTGCGGCATGGTTGCGGGCATCTTCTTTGCCTTCCTCGGTCTTGCCCTCTTCCTGGTCGGCATTCAGGGTTCTATTGACGCCACCGGCAAGGTCACCGACTACTCCAACAGCATGAAGCGCCTCGCCCCTGGCGGCATCATCCTGCTTGCCTCCATGGTCTTCGTCGGGGTCTCAGCCATGCACCCCATCGAGTTGAAGATCAGCCCGGCCTCCACCGGCAGCTCTCCCACCTCGGCGGCCACCCAGCCCGCTCCGCAGCCAGCAGTTCAGCCCGTACCCCAGCCGACAGCACAGCCTGCCTCGCAACCTTCCGCGCCGCCTGCGCCGCCACCAGCGCAGTCGCAGCTTCAGCCCGCGCCGCCACCCACAACGGCAGCCCATCTGGCGCCCCAATCCGCGCAGGTGGTTCCTCCCACCGCGCCCACCGTGCAAGCCGTCCCGACGCCAGCAGCGCAGCCCGCCGTCCAGTCTGCACCCCGGCCAGCACCCCGGCCAGCCTTGGTGCCCGTCAATCAAAGCTCGGTCGTGTCTCCGTTCCGCAACCCGCCCATCCACCGCTTCCAGCCCTGAGTCCCTGTCCAATCATGACAAGGCCAGCGTCATCTCTCCCGTAGCCGCGCTGCCGCTGCATTGCACCGCCTCTCCCTCATTCGCCCCTCCCTAATTAGAGATAGAGACGGCCGCATCCTCTCGCGTATGCTTTCCTGCATGAAGATCCCAGCGCATCTCATCGACCGTCGCCGCTTTCTCCTCGTCTCTGCCGCCACCGCCGCGCTTCCCAGCCTGCACGTGCTCGCGCACGCCGCCGCCGCCACCACGACCGCAACCCTGAAGCTCCACTCCGGCGAGCCCGGTCCGCGCATCCCTGACAACTTCATCGGCCTCTCCTACGAGACCAACCACCTCACCGAACCGTCCTTCTTCTCCTCCGGCAACATCGGCCTCATCGAGCAGTTTCGAACCCTTTCGCCCAACGGCGTCCTGCGCATCGGCGGCAACACCTCCGACATCGGCTACTGGAAGCCCACGTCCGACACCAAACGCCCCGAGATTCACGTCCGCGACACCGGCGGCGGCGAGCCCACCTCCGACCTCTCCTATCCCATCACCCCGGAGGCCATCCAGAATCTCCGCACCTTTCTCGACCGCACCGGCTGGACCTGCATCTATGGCATCAACCTCGGCACCAACACCCCCGCCCGCGCCGCTGAGGAAGCAGCTTTTGTCTCCGCAACGCTAGGCCCCAGGCTCGAATACTTCCAGCTCGGCAACGAGCCCGATCTCTTCAAAAGCCATCTCCGCGACCCCAAAACCTGGTCCGCCGACCTCTACATGAACGAGTGGCTCGCCCAGGCCAACGCCATCCGCGCCCGCGTCCCCCGCGCTCGCTTCGGCCTCCCGGACACCGCCGGCAATCCCGACTGGTACGCCACCGTCGTCACCCGCCTGCTCGCGCTGGCCAATCCTCCCGACGTCGCCGCCCTCTCGCACCACTACTACATTGGCGGCCCGCCCTCCAACCCGCAGATGACCATCGACTACATCCTCTCTCCCAACTCCAGAGTCGGCCAGTTAGCTACAGACATTCGCGCCGCCGCCGCCCGCCTCTCCGCCGGCGAACACCGCACCGTCCCCTACCGCATGACGGAGGGGAACACCTGCTATCGTGGCGGCAAACCCGGCGTCTCCGATGTCTTCGCCGCCAGCCTCTGGGCCGCCGACTACTTCCTCGACCTCGCCTCCCGCGGCTACGCCGGCATCAACCTTCACGGCGGCGACGGCAAGTACGTCGGTAACTCCCTCGGCGGCCATCTCCCCGGCGACGACCTCGTCGCTGCCGCTCACGGCGACCCCTCCACCCACCCCCATCCCTACTACACCCCCATCGCCCACATCGGCGATCAATACCTCCTCGAACCCGTCGCCTACGGCATGCTCTTTGCCGGCCACTTCGCCGGAGCCACCACCTTCCCCCTTGACTTCAACCCCGGCCCGGTCAACGCCACCGCCTACGCCGCCACGCTCCCCACCGGCCAACGTCTCGTCGCCATCATCAACAAGGACGCACACCAGTCCCTCAACATCGATCTCCCCAGCTATCGTCAGGGCCCCACCCTCACCGCCTCCGCGCTCGACTCCACCTACGTTAGCCTTGCCGAACCCTCCGCCAACCACGAACTCTCCACCGTCCCACCCGCCACCGCCGTCCTGCTCTACGACGCCCGCCCCTGACCCACGAGCATTTCGGGTGCCCCATGGTAGTCGACAGGTCTTCGCCGGCTAGCATGGGCTGCCACAAATCACCGCACCCTGTTAGCCCTCTGGCTATGGCTCGTGTTTTTCCCTCTATCTTCTGCCATCTATCCTCTACACTCTGTAGTTATGTGTGGAATCGTCGGTTACATCGGCCCTAAGCCTTGCGTCCCTGTCATCATGGAGGGTCTCGCCCGCCTCGAGTACCGCGGTTATGACTCCGCGGGCATCGCCGTCGCCGGAGGCGGCCACCCGCTCCAACTCCGCCGCGCGCCGGGCAAGCTCCACAACCTTGCCGAGATCCTCGCCAGGGACCCCGTGCACGGCACCTACGGCATCGGCCACACCCGCTGGGCCACTCACGGCCGCCCCACCGAGGAGAACGCCCACCCCCACCGCGACGGTACCGGAACGCTCGTCGTCGTTCACAACGGCATCGTCGAAAACTATCTCCAGCTCAAGAACGCGCTCCTCGCCAAGGGCCACAGGTTTTCCAGCGAAACCGACACCGAGATCATTGCCCACGTCATCCAGGATGAGCTCGAACTCGCCGCCGCAGATCCAAGTGCCCCGCACCCTGCCTCTGAGGCGACAACCCCCACCGACTCCAACTCCGCCGAGACCGTCCTCTCCGCTCCGTCATCGCTCCCACTCGAGGAGGCTGTCCGCCGCGCCGTCGCCCGTCTCACCGGAGCCTTCGCCATCGGCGTCCTCTCCGCCAACGAGCCCGACAAACTCGTCGCCGCCCGCATGGGTCCTCCCGCCGTCCTCGGCATCGGCGAGGGCGAGTTCTTCCTCGCCTCCGACGTCCCCGGCATCCTCCACCACACCCGCGACATCCACTTCCTCCAGGATGGTGAGGTCGCCACGCTCACCACCCGCGGCATCGCCCTCACCGACTTCCACGGTGCCCCCAAACAACTCCACCCCCAGCGCATCACCTGGGACCCCATCCAGGCCGAGAAGGCCGGCTACAAGCACTTCATGCTCAAGGAGATCAACGAGCAGCCCCGCGCCGTCCGCGACACCACCCTCGGCCGCGTCTCCCTCGACTCGGGCCGCATCTTCCTGCCTGACATGCGCATCACCCCCGACGAGTTCAAAGCCGCCACCGGCATCACCATCGCTGCCTGCGGAACCTCCTGGCACGCCGGCCTCGCCGGCAAATTCATGATCGAGCGCCTCGCCCGCCTCCCCGTTGACGTCGACTACGCCAGCGAGTACCGCTACCGCGATCCTATCCCCGATGCTTCCGGCCTCGGCCTCCTCATCACCCAGTCCGGTGAAACCGCCGACACCATCGCCGCCCAGCATGAGCTCATCGCCAAAGGCTCCAAGACCCTGGCCATCTGCAACGTCGTCGGCTCCGCCGTCACCCGCCTCGCTGCTGGCGTCATCACCACCAACGCCGGCCCCGAGATCGGCGTGGCCAGCACCAAGGCCTTCACCGCCCAGCTCACCGCCCTCTTCACCCTCGCCCTCTACCTCGCCCAGGTCCGCGGCACCATCACCTTTGAGCACTCCCTCTACCTGGTCGGCGAGCTCTCTAAAATCCCCGCCAAGCTCGAAGACGTCCTGCGCTCCGTCGACGACCAGTGCGCCGAACTCGCCAGGAGCTTCTCCACCGCCCGCGACTTCCTCTTCCTCGGCCGCGGCATCCACTACCCCATCGCTCTTGAAGGCGCCCTCAAGCTCAAGGAGATCTCCTATATCCACGCCGAAGGCTACCCCGCCGGCGAGATGAAGCACGGCCCTAACGCCCTCATCGACGAAACCCTCCCGGTGGTCTGCATCGCCACGCAGGATCCCAACGACCCCAGCTCTGTCCTGAAGTACGAAAAGACACTCTCAAATATTCAGGAAGTAACCGCTCGCAGCGGCCGCGTCATCGCCATCGCCATCGAAGGCGACGCCCACATCGCTCAGTTGGTCGAGCACGTCATCCACATCCCCCAAACTCACGAGCTCCTGCTCCCCATCCTTGAAGTAGTCCCCCTCCAACTCCTCGCCTACCACATCGCCGTCCGCCGCGGCTGCGACGTAGACCAACCCCGCAACCTTGCTAAGAGTGTGACGGTCGAATAACCAAAATAAACATCAGCCAGGACCACGCAGCGATGGACGCTACGCAATACGCAGCCGCTTGAAGACCGGAATCTTTACCACAGAGAGCAGCACACAGAACGCAGCGGCCGCTGCGGCTTCGCAACCCAGAACGGCCGCAGGAATCGGTGTCATCATCACGCCGCGCCACGCCAGCATAGAAATGATCGACACATCCATCAGCGAAGACAGCATCAGCCACACCGTCGGCCTCAATCCCCATACGTGGCGGTGATCTCGTATCGCATACACCGTCGCCTGGCTCCCATAGACGATCGCCACCGCCGCCAGCGTTCTCAGCGCATCCATGTCAAGATGCAGCTCGAACTGCCCCACCACCAGAATCCCAATGCAGAACAACAACAGCCCCGCCCCCAGCACCACCGCTGCGCCTGTGATCCTGCCAATCTGCCATGAGTTCGGCGTCTCCGAACCGCGCACCCTGTCCGTAGCCAGCGACATCGTCAAGAAGTCGCCGGTCACCATCACCAGCACCATCAGCAGCGGCGTCAGCACCGCATGGCCCGTCATCACCAACCCCACCGCGAGCAGCATCACCTGTGCAATCTTCTTGATCACCGAGTTCAGCGTGTACGTCAGAATGCGCTGGAATGTTGTCCGCCCTTCTTTCACTGCAGCGACGATCCCGCCCAGCCCCGCCGTCGTCAGCACAATTCCCGCAGCCGACTTCGCCACATCCGTTGCCGTCGACACCGCAATCCCCATCTGTGCCTGCCGCAGCGCGGGCGCATCGTTTGCTCCGTCCCCGCACATCCCCACCGTCCGCCCGTTCTTCTGAAACGCCTTCACCAGGTTGTACTTGCCTTCGGGCAGAATGCTTGCATACACCGCAAAGTCCTGCGGCTTCACGTCCTCGGGAATCGCGTCCGGCGGGCACACCTTTCCGTCCAGCCCCACCGCATGCGCCACAATCCCTGCCGTTGCCGCCGCATCGCCGGTCACCATCACCGTGCGCACGCCCAGCGTCTTCAACTCCGAGATCAGCGCGGCCGAGTCCGCTCGCGGAGGATCGCTCAGTGCAATGAACCCGATCATCTGCAGCGCCGCCGCAGGCCCCGCCGCCACCGCCAGCACTCTGAAGCCCTGCGTCTCAAGCTCATGCGCAATCTCCGCCGCATCTGCCGACGGCGCAGCCAGCCCCGCCACCACCGTGAACGCACCCTTCACGATCCGCACCGCGCTTCCGTTCGCACCCGTTGCCGTCGCCTCCGATGTCTTCCTGGCCGGATCGAACGGCACAAACTGCGCCAGCCGTGGAAGATCCGTTGCCGGCTTGCGCAACGACTCCGCGCGAATCGCAGCATCCACCGAGTCCGCTCCTCCATCCGAACTCGCGAGCGCCGCCATGCCCAGCACGTGCGCTTCGTCCGATCCCTCCATCGGCCGCACGCACGTCACCCTCAGCGCATTCGCCGTCAGCGTCCCCGTCTTGTCCGAGCACAGCACATCGATCGTCGCCGCCTCATCCACCGCGGATAGTCGCGTAGGAAGCACGCCAATCTTTGCCAGCGCGCCCGCTCCCAGCGCCGCCGCCAGCGTGAACGTCGCAGGCAACGCCACCGGAATCGCCGCCAGCACCGCCGTCAGCAGCATCGGAATCATCTCACTCCACGCCATATGGTGCGCATAGGCGTACACGCCCATCAGTGCAATCGTCACCGCATTGAACATCGCCAGGTTGCGCACAATCCGCAGCACCGCCGTCTGTTGCGAACTCACCGAGTGCGCCGTCCGCACCAGCTCCGCCGTTCGTCCAAACCTGGTCCGCACCCCCGTTGCTGTCACCGTGGCTGTAGCCTCGCCGCGGCGCACCAGCGCTCCTGCATATGTGTTTGCCCCGCCGCCGGCATCCACCGGCAACGACTCTCCCGTCAGCATCGATTGATCCAGCGACACGGACCCGTCGATCAAATGAACATCCGCCGGAACCACCCCGCCCAGCGACAGCTTTACCACATCGCCGCACACCAGTTGCGTAGCCGGAACCGTCTTCCACGCCCCATCGCGTTTCACTGAGGCGTTCAGCGCCAGGCTCGACTGCAGCGCCCTCAACGTAGCCTGCGCCCGGCCCTCCTGAAAGTAAGCCAGCGCCGCATTGAACACCAGCAGTCCAGCAATCACAGCAGCCTCAAAATACCTGTGCAGCACCACCTGCAGCAGGATCGCCGCCTCCAGCAGCCACGGCACCGGCGCCCAGAACTTCGCCAGGGCATTCTTCAGCAGGTTTTCTGATGTATCCGGCATCGCATTCAGGCCGTCTTTTTGCAGCAGGACCGCAGCCACCTCACTGCTCAATCCCTGCGCTGCTGCCTTCTCGTTCGTCCTCATGCATGCAATGGGCGCCGCCTTGACTTCGGGCATTCGTTCTTCCTCGTCGTTTACGTGAGATGCTCCAACCCTGTCCATTGAGTCCCGGCCAAATCCCTGACCTCCCGCTCCACTCCCGAGCCCGCATCTCATGTCGTCCCTCGATACTCCATGTGGTAGCCTCAGAGTAGTCTGTATCGATTGCGGATATTTGTGCCCGGTTTTGGCACCGAGTCGACATAATACCCGTCTAAGCAGCTAGACCAGGTCGATCCATTCATGACGAGTTGATGATCGTCAGTCCTGCATTTTGATACGCTGAAAGTGTACCTCTCGGTAAAGGAGAAGATATTGCTCGAGAAACGCGGCTCGTCTGTTTCCTTCGCTCTTGAATGTGCGCTTCTCTTTCTCGCGGTGGTTATTTTCAGTTGGGGGCTTCAGGCGAAGCTCGTCCAGTACCGCGCAAATCCCGGTACTGCTTCCACCACCAACTCCATGGCCAAGCTCTCTGCTGAGACGCGCATGACGCAGACGGTGGATTGCGTGAAGGAGCAGCTTCCGCCGCGCTCTCCGGTGGAGAAGTTTTCCCTCGTTGGCCTGGCCTTCTCGCTTCAGACCCATCAGTCTGCCGCAGTTTCGCCGGTGCAGTTCGAGCATAGGCCCAGCACGCCCGGCCAATACTATCTGCATGGTCCCGACTGCAACCGCCGTCCGCCGCCCGCTCTCGCGTAGCCCCGTCTTCCTGGCGATCACTGTCGTCCCCGGGGCCTTGCCCCAGCAGGGCACAGCCCACGCCAGAGACCAGGCTCATCGCCTCGTTCCCAAAGGACAGCGCCGCAGCCAGCTTCATCCGGTTGCGTTATATTCGATGCAAAGATCTGATTCCTAAGGACCTGTAGGCAAGCCTCAAAGGACCATCAGAATTCTTATCGGTTGTGTTATTCCATTCAGTGATTCCGTCTCATTGCAGAAATCCCGAACTGAACGTCTGGATTCAGGATCTGGGTGCACTCTGGACCACCTGAATAACCTCTGGACAGCGTAGACAATTGTGCTGACTCTCAACCCCACATCCCGGCGCAGACCCTCCGCACTCACGCTCGCCGTGCTGCTCGGCAGTGCTGTATTTCTTTGGGGACTCGGCTACAAGCTCTCGCTCTACCAGCCCCTGGCAGTTCACCACTCTGAGCCTGCGGCCCGGCTGCTCTCGCAAAAGGAACGCCCAGCTCCGGTCCGGCTCTTCGACCGGCTTATCCGCTCCGGCAACACCCGGCAACATGTTGCCCCGCAGACCCTTTCGCCCACTGACCTGGCGCCGCTCGACCCAGTCCGTCTTCAGGTCGCTGGCGCACAAGGAGCCTTGATCCGGCCCTCCACTTTTCTACCCCTGCAGCCGCAGCGCATCACCGGCAGCAGTCCGCGCGCTCCTCCCTGCAGTTCGTGATCTTCCTCTTTGCCTTTCTGGTAATCTTGTGCCGCAAATGTCACGTAGCACAGCTCCTGAATCTCCAGAATGACTTCGACTCTCATAGCCCGAATAGGTGGTTCCATGTCTCGCACGCGAATCCGTTGGTTCGTCCTCCTCGTTGTACTCATCGCTGCCGTCGCACTGTATCTGTTCCTTCATAAGGAAAAATCTACCGCGACTGCACCACGCGCCGCAGCCGTTGTGCAGGTCACGCGTGGCGGTCTCACCAGCAGTCTCACCGTAGCCGGCCAGTTCATCCCTTATCAGATCGTCGATCTGCATGCCAAGGTCTCCGGCTACATTCAGTGGATCAAGGTCGATATCGGTGACCTCGTGACCAATGGCGAGGTTCTTGCCTATCTCGAAGTCCCCGAACTTCAGGACCAATATCAGGGCGCGAAGCAGGAGGTAAAGCACACTGAGGCCCAGATCATGCAGGCCCAGAACGAGGTTGCCAGCGCCAAGGCTGCGTACTACTCTCTGCATCTCGACTACACGCGACTCGCCGAAGCCGCCAGGGAGCGTCCCGGCCTGATCGCCCAGCAGGAGATCGATGACGCACAGGCCCGGGACCAGAAGGCTGAAGCTCAGATCGGCGTCGCCCAGGCCGCACTCCAGGCCATGCAGCAGCAGTTAGGCGTCTCCCAGGCCGCCTTCCACAGGTATCAGTCGTTGACCGAGTATCAGAAGATCACCGCTCCCTTCACCGGCGTCGTCACCATGCGTTACGGTAACGTGGGCTCCCTCATCCAGGCTGGCCAGGACTCCAATACTCAGGCCATGCCCGTGGTGCAGGTCTCGCAGAGCGATCTCCTCCGTCTTCGCACTCCCATCCCCGAGAGCGACGTTCCTTTCATCAAGCTCAACGGCAACGTGCAGATCAAGGTGAGTTCCACCGGCCAGATCATCAACGGCACAATCGTCCGCTTCACCCGCGCCCTCGATCCCAATACCCGGACCATGCTCGTGGAAGTCGATGTTCCTAACCCGGATCTCAAGCTCAGTCCCGGCATGTACGCCGAGAACACCTTCCAGCTTCAGCATGAGGACAACGCACTCAGCCTTCCCGTCCAGGCCGTCGTTCGCGTCGGCACTCAGGCGTATGTGTTCGCCGTCGATTCCACCAACCACATCGAGAGGCGCGACGTAACTCTCGGCATCGAGTCCGCCAACCACATCCAGATTGTCAGCGGCCTGCATGAGGGCGACACCGTCATCGCTTCCGGCCAGGATAACTACGAGGCTGGCGAACTCGTTACCACTCATCCGGCTTACGTTCCCACCACCGCGCAGGAGGAGACCGAGTAATGTCTTCCTTTGCGATCAAGTATCCGTTTTTCATCCTCATGTTCTGCCTGATGGTCATCGTGGTTGGCATCTCGGCCATCTCCAACATGCCCGTTGACCTCTTTCCCGAGATCAAAATTCCTGTCGTCGTCGTCGCCACCTTCTATTCCGGCATGCCGCCCGAGCAGATCGAAGCTGACATCACCAACAGCGACGAGCGCTTCTTCACCCTCGGCAGCAACATCAGCCACATCGAGTCCCGTTCGATCACCGGCGTCAGCCTCATCAAGATCTACTTTCAGCCCGGTACCGACCCCAACGCCGCGGTCAGCAATATCTCCAATCTTGCCATGGCCAATCTTCGCCGCCTCCCGCCTGGCACACTCCCTCCCATCGTCCTGGCCTTCGATGCCTCCAATCTCCCCGTCTGCCTCGTCACCCTTGAAGGAAAGGGAATGAACGAGACCCAGCTCAAGGATCTTGCGCAATTCGAGGTGAGAGATCAGATTGCCAATGTCGCAGGCGCCTCCGTGCCTCCGCCCTTCGGCGGAAAATACCGCCAGATTCAGGTCTATGTCGACCCCGTAAAACTCGAAGCGCACCAACTCTCCGTCATGGACGTCGTTAACTCCGTCAACGCGTCCAACCTAATTCTTCCCGCAGGCGATGTACGCATCGGTCCCACTGACTACAACATCTACGCCAACAGCCAGATTCCGGTCGTCGATCAGATCAACGCCATGCCGATCAAGACCGACAAGGATGCGTCCATCGGATCGAACGTCTTTGTCGGGGACGTCGGTTACGCCAAGGACTCCAACCAGATCCAATACAACCTCGTCCGTGTCGATGGCCAGAAGTCCGTCTACCTTCCTATCTTCAAGCAAGGCGGCGGATCCAACACCATCAGCATCGTCAACGGGATTCGAGCTGCCGTAAAACATCTGCTCGATGTCCCCAAAAGCCTCAAGACCGCCGTCGTATTCGATCAGTCAGTCTTCGTCAAGATTGCCGTCAAGAACGTCATCAACGAAGGATCGATTGGCCTCCTTTTGACCGCGACGATGATTCTGCTCTTCCTTGGCAACTTCAGGGCGACCATCTCGGTCCTGCTTTCGATCCCCATCTCCTGCCTTGGCGCCTTCATCGCCTTGGACCTCGGTGCCAACACCATCAACACCATGATCCTCGGTGGTATCGCCCTCGCGCTCTCGCGACTGATTGATAACTCCGTCGTCGTGCTTGAAAACATCTTCCGCCACATGGAGATGGGCGAACCTCCCGTGGAGGCCGCGGTGAAGGGCGGTGCCGAAGTTCAATTGGCCGTGCTGGCCGCTACCTGTAGCACTAGCATCGTGTTTTTCCCGGTCATCATGCTCGCCGGCGTCAGCAAGTATCTCTTCACCTCGCTGGCTCTGGCCGTTGTCTTCGCCCTCATGGCGTCCTACATGGTCGCCATGACGGTCGTGCCTCTCTTCTGCGCCAAGTTCATCCGCCTCGATCCGGCTCACGGACACGGACACACCACGCACGGCCCAGCCGACACCGCCGAACCTGCGGTGGCCGAGGTCGTTGCCGAGCAACTGGCCAAACGTCCCAATCTCTTCCGGCGTATCGTCATTGGCTTCAATCGACTCTTCGAACGCTTGCAGCATGCCTATGAGCGAGCGATTGCCGTCTGCCTCGACCGCCCTGTCCTCGTCGTCTCTGGATTTGCCGCCTTCGTTCTTCTCAGCTTCTCCATCTCTCCCTTGCTGGGTATCGCCTTCTTTCCGCGTACCGATCCAGGCCAGTTCGTCGTCAGCGTCAAGGCCCCTTCCGGCACTCGCCTCGAAGTCACCAACGACTACTTCGCGAAGATGGAAGCAGACATTCGCACTGTCGTCAGGCCCGAAGACCTGAACATGATCGTCTCCAACATCGGCATCACCCCAGACCTGTCGGCGATCTACACCCCCAACTCCGATATGAATACCGGCTTCATCCAGGTCAGTCTCAAGGAGGACCACAAGATCGGTAGCTACGCCTACATGGAGATGGTCCGAAAACGATTGGCCAGGGACTTCCCCCAGGTGGGCATCTACTTCCAGGCCGGCGGTCTCGTTGACTCGGTCGTCAACCAGGGCCAGCCTGCGCCGGTTGATATCCGCATCGGCGGCAGCGAACTTGAGAGCACCTTTGCCTTCGCCCAATCAGTGGCCGCCAAGGTCAAGAAGTTGGACTCCGTCAGCGACGTGCTCATTCCTCAGGACCTCGACTATCCCGGCCTCCAGCTCAATATCAATCGCGAGCAGTCCCAGTTGCTCAATATCTCACCGCAGTCAGCCATTAACAACGTCATCACCGCTCTCACCTCGGACTCCATGATTGCTCCCAGCTTCTGGGTCGATCCCAAGTCTGGCAATAACTACTTCCTCAGCGTTCAGTATCCTGAAAACATCATCAAAAGCATGAACGACTTCAAGGAGATTCCATTGCGCTCGCCGCATGGCAACTTCACCACGCCATTGGAGTCCATTGCTTCCATCGTGCCGATCAACACTCCCTCTGAGGTTGACCACTACCAGCTCCGCCGCAGCTTCGACATCTACGTCATGCCGAAGAAGGAGGATCTTGGCGTCGTCAGTTCGCAGATCAATAAGGTTCTCGCCGGCATGCACCACAGCTCTCAAATCACCGTCGCGCTGGCCGGCGCCATCTCGGACATGCACTCGGCCTTCAGTAGTTTCGGCATCGGCCTGATCCTCGCCGTCATCCTGGTCTATCTCATCCTCATGGCCCAGTTCGCATCCTTCTCTGATCCCTTCATCATCCTGCTTGCCATCCCTCCCGGACTCTCCGGCGTCATCATCTTCCTGCTCGTCACCGGAACCACCCTGAACGTCATGTCGCTGATGGGCGTCATCATGATGACCGGTATCGTCGTCTCTGACAGCATCCTGATCGTGGAGTTTGTCGGAGCCTTGCGCGCACGAGGCTATGCCATCAAGGATGCCCTCTCCGAAGCCTGCAAGGTCCGTCTCAGACCCATCCTCATGACCACCCTTGCAACCGTTCTTGGCATGATCCCCATGGCGCTCGCGCTGGAGCCCGGCAGCGAACAGTATGCTCCGCTTGCTCGGGCCATTCTTGGCGGACTCACGGTGTCCGGTATCGTCACCGTCTTCCTGGTGCCAACGGCCTATCTCCTCATGCACCGCAAGGAATCCAGCCACGAGGAAAGTGCGCCCGCAATGGGCGAGGTGAACCATGCGTAAATTCGTCCACTGCCTAACGCCTCTGCTGCTGTTGTGTCCCCTTGTCATGGGGGCACAGCGAAGCTCCGCGGCGCTCCCCGATGCGCCTCCCATCCACGCCCAGTTGCAGCAGCCGTCCGTAGCGATGCAGCAGCCGTCCCCTACCATGCAGCAGCCCGCGGCCTCCACGAGCGCTCAGGCCGCCTCATCCTCTGCTCCGCCCGCTGACACTCTCACGCGTCAGCAGGCCGAGCAGTTGGCCCTCAAGAACAACCCTCGCATCACCGTGGCCGCGCTCCTGGCCCTCGCGCAGAAGCAGGCTGTTCGCGTCACCCGTTCCGCGGAGATGCCCACCTTCAACGGTGAACTCACCGGCGTCGATGCCGAGGAGGCCTCTCGTGAGGCCACTGGTTCGCTCAATGCCTCCCGTCTCCTCTACCATGTGGGCGCTGGCATTGAGCTCGATCAGTTGATCACCGACTTCGGCCACACCCACAACCTCGTTGCCTCTTCCAACTTCAAGGCCAAAGCCTACGACCAGCAATCCGAGGCTACCCGCGAGGAGATTGCCCTCGCTGCCGACGTTGCTTTCTACAATGCTCTCGAAGCCCAAGCCACCCTTCAGGTCGCGCGCAGCACCGTCAAGGCCCGCCAGGACGTCGCCGATCAGGTCGACGCGCTCACCCTCAGCAAATTGAAGTCCACCCTCGACCAGAGCTTCGCCCATGTCAACCTGTCCGAAGCGCAGTTGCTGGAACTCAACTCCCAGAATCGTTACGATGCTTCCATGGCCGAACTCAATGAGGTCCTTGGTACCACCAACGACCTGCAGTATCACCTCATTGACGACATCTCCGCCCCGCAGCCCGTTGCTTCCACGGTCGAAGGCGTCATCGCTCTCGCCATGCAGCAGCGTCCCGATCTTCTCGCCCTCAAACTGACCCACGATGCGGACGTCCACTTTGCGCGCGCCGAGCGCGACCAGCTTCTTCCCACCGTCTCCGGGCTCGGCATCGTCGGTGCCAACCCCGTCGGTTCCAATAAGTACTTTACTCAGAACTGGTACGGTGCCGCCGGGGTCAACATCGGTATTCCCATCTTCAACGGCTTCAAGTTCCACGCTCAGGCCTCGGAAGCCAACCTGATCGCCAAAGCCTCCGACGAACAGAGCCGCGCTCTCATCGACCGCATCGTGCGCGACGTCCGCACCGTGTGGCTTCGTTCCGTCACCGCTCAGCAGAGGGTCAGCGTCACCGACGAGTTGCTCAAGGAAGCCAACACCGCCCTCGATCTCTCCGATACGCGCTACCAACTCGGACTCAGTTCCATCGTCGAGTTGAGCCAGGCCCAACTTCAACAAACCCAGGCAGAGATTGAAAACGTCAACGCGCGCTTCGAATACGAAGCCGACTTGGCCGCACTGCGATTCCAAAGCGGCTCACAGCCATAGTCTGCGCGGAGAACTGAATGATCCCGGAAATTCGAATCAAGAGAATTCTCTTCGCCACCGACTTCCTCGAAAGCTCACGCCTGGCTCTCGACTACGCCGTGGCGTTTGCCGAGCACTTCGGTGCCACCATCGTCATGCTCCATGTCGTCGAACTCACGCCTGCAGCCATGGGTGCCGAGGCGCTTATCGCCGGCCCCAGCGTCACGCGTCGCGTCGCACAGCAGCGCCTGCATGCTCTGGCGGCAGGTGTCCGCCGTCTCGGCATCGAGGTCGAGGTCCACGTTGAGTCTGGTCTCCCCTCCGATGTCATCCTCGAGGCCGTCGAACTCTTCAGCGCCGACCTCCTCGTCCTTGGCGTTCACGGTATTCATCGTGGCATCGGACACCTCGTCATCGGCTCAAACACTGAAAAAATCCTGCTCTCGGCCTCCTGCCCCACCCTCACCGTCGGCGCTCACGTCCTCTCCGGAGTGGGTGCTCCCATGCACCTTGACGAAATCATCTACTTCTCCGACTTCACCCCCGAGGCCGCCGCCGCAGCTCCCTACGCTGTCTTCTTCGGCAAGGAGTTCCACGCGCCCATCGACGTCTGCCAGCTCCTGCCCGTCATCGCCAAGAGCAACCCGCGTTTGCAATCCGAACTTGCGGACGAATATTGTAAAAGAATGAAGGACGTGCTCGGCGAAGAGGAGTCAGACTGGTGCCTGCCCACGTTTCAGCTCGAGCGCGGTATGGAGATTGATCAGATCCTCGATCGCGCCCAGAGTCAGAACGCCGGCCTGATCGTCCTCGGCGTCCGCACCGAGTCACAGCTCGGCCGTCATCTCCACACCAGCTTCGCCTACCACCTCCTCGCCCGCGCCACCTTCCCTGTACTCTCGGTCCGCAACCAGGACGCTCCCTCCTTCAGGTCAGATGAATGAGTGTTCTTGTCTTTAGCTCCGTCCTCTTTGCCACATCCATTGCTGCTGGTCTCCTCGGCGCTCTTACTGGATTAGGCGGTGGCGTCGTCATTGTTCCCGTGCTCGTCCTGCTCTTCGGCGTCGATATCCGCTACGCCATCGGAGCCTCGCTGGTTTCCGTCATCGCAACTTCTTCCGGTGCTGCCATCGCTTACGTACGCGAGGGCTTGTCGAATATTCGCATCGGCATGTTTCTCGAAGTCGCCACCACCCTCGGTGCGCTGCTCGGTGCCTACCTTACGGCCAAAATCTCCGGCCACTGGATTGCGGTCATCTTCGGTATCGTGCTGCTCTACTCAGCCCTCTCATCTTTCCGGAAGTGGCCCAGTTCCATCCCCGTCGGTCACGTCAATCCGCTGGCCCGGACCCTGGAACTCTCCGGAACCTACCCCGGTCCCGACGGCCCTGAGCCCTACACCGCTGAGCGCGTTCCTCTCGGCTTCGGCATCATGTTCGGTGCCGGAACCCTCTCCGGCCTCCTCGGCATCGGCTCCGGTGCCGTCAAGGTGCTTGCCATGGATCAGGCCATGAAGCTCCCCTTCAAGGTCTCCACCACTACCAGCAACTTCATGATCGGAGTTACTGCGGCGGCCAGCGCGGGAATCTATCTCTCGCGCGGCTACATCGATCCCACCATCGCCATGCCGGTGATGTTAGGTGTCCTTGGTGGCTCTCTCATCGGCACCCACATCCTGGTCAAAGCCAGGGTCAAAACCCTTCGCAGCGTCTTTGCCGTCGTCATCATCGCCCTCGGTGTCGAGATGATCTACAGCGGCATCACCGGGAGGATCTAAATGAGCAAGCCCACCGATCAGGACGTAGACATCTCGGTTGCCGCGATGCTTCGCTTCGGCATCACTCTCTCCGCCCTCGTGGTTCTCATTGGCGGCGCACTCTATCTCCGCAACCCCTTCGTTCCCATCCCCAACTACCACCACTTCAACTCCGCGGGCCCGTCCCTCAGCACCATTGCTGGAATCTTCCACGGCGTCGTTCAGCTCCAACCCCGCAGCATCATCCAGTTTGGATTAGTTCTGCTGATCGCCACGCCTGTCGCACGCGTCGTCTTCTGCGTCGTCGGCTTCGCCCGCCAGAGAAGCCTCCTCTACGTAGGCATCAGCCTGTTCGTCCTTCTCATCCTTACCTACAGCCTGAGCAACGGCGCACACTAGGCCATCCCCGCGCGAGTTCCCCTACGCATTTGCCAGCGCGCGGCTATACGCCGTCAGCAACTGGTGCCGAAGCTCAGCAGCCTTGGCCGGGTCCGGGCAGTCCGCCGACGAATTTCTGCATCGCGAGATGGTCATTTCAAACCCTCGCAGCAGCTTCTTGCAAGGCTCGCACCCATTCAGATGCGTCTCCATTTCTTCGCACGAAAAGTCATCCAGTTGTCCATCCAGATAGTCCAGCAGCCGCGAGAACATCTTCTTGCAGTGCCCCGGCCGTGACAGCGGTGTCGACTTTTCCGCGGCAACGCCCGCCGCATTCAGTCTTGCCATCTCCTTCTGCACAAACAGCCGCGCCCGGTGCAGCCGCACCCGCACCGTCCCCGGCCGCAACCCCGTAACCTCCGCCACCTCGTCATCCGTCAGCCCTTCCATGTCCCGCAGCACCAGCACAATCCGGTACTGCGGCGCCAGGCTGCGAATCGCCTCCCGCAACCGGCTGTCCTGCTGCCCGCGAATCGCCGCCAGCTCAGGACTATCGCTTGGTCGTCCATACAGCCCCTCCAACTCCTCGCGGTCAGGCATCAACTCGTCCAGCGACATCTCCGTCTTCGGCGCGAACTTGCTCTTCCGCCGGCTCAGAAGGCAACTGTTCCTCGCCACCGTATACAGCCACACCGTCAGCGCCTTCGAGTTCGTGAACTTGGGCAGGTACGGAAGCGACCGGATCAGCACCTCCTGCATCGTGTCTTCGGCGTCCTGCCGCTGCCCGCACACCCGCATGCTGAACGCGAACACTGACCTCTGCAGCAACTCCAGCGCCTTCTCCAGCGCGTCCGCATCGCCCACCTGCAGCATCTCGACCGCCTGCTCTACATCAGAACGCACCGCCGCCACCCCCGCCCCGTACGGCCCTGTCGAAACATGTCCTCATCTGCTTCCGATCATAGAAGAACCCTCCCACCGCTACAAACCCATCCCAGCAGAAATGCCCCACGGCGATAGCGTAGCCTCCGCCGCAACAAACACCGATACCCGCCCACACCCTCCGCCCGTCTGTAACAGACTCACTCTACATTGCATCTATACCGG
Organism: Granulicella sp.; assembly: GCA_027450185.1. GTDB lineage: Bacteria > Acidobacteriota > Terriglobia > Terriglobales > Acidobacteriaceae > Granulicella. The sequence continues at coordinate 68,020 of DAIDKF010000006.1, forward strand.
TGCGGGCCTGCATCACCGTTGCGATCTCGCAAGATCGTCCATCGGCGGCTCCCGGAGGTTTCACTCCATGTCCTTATTCGCGCCTCGTAAAATTCTCTGTCCCCTTGATCTCACCCCGGCCTCCGAGTCCATCCTCGGCTGGGCCGGCCTTCTCGCTCAGGCCTTCGGATCGCAGATCGAAATCGTCCATGCCGACTGGTCCGACGCCCCCTACTTCTTCACCCAGGGCCAGATCGTCGACCTCGTAGCCGCCGCCGCACATCGCCGCAAGACGCTCTCCCGCCAACTCCATCATCTCGCCGAAAAGGTCCTGGGCTCTCGTGTCTCCTTCACGACCACTCTCCTTGACGGTGCCGCCGTCGACACGCTCCTCGCCCACATCCGCACCACCCCACCCGATCTCATCGTCATCGGAAGCCACGGCCGCAGCGGTTTCGACCGTCTCCTCCTCGGCTCGGTCGCAGAGAACATCGCCCGCCACGCCGTCTGCCCCACGCTGATCGTCAAAGGACCGGCGCTCTCCGCCCTACCCGCGGACCAGCTTCAGCCCCGGATCCACAGCATTCTCTGTCCCGTCACCCTCTCCGCCGCCGCCCCTGACTCCATCTCCATCGCTGCTGACCTTGCCTCCGTGCTCCACGCCGGTCTCAGCATCCTGCACATCGTCGAGCACAACGTTCTTCCTCCTGAGGACGCCCGCCAGCAGCTCTGCCAGTACCTCCCCGACGAGGTTCGCACCCGCTGCCGCGCCACCGAAATCGTCGGCTCCGGAAACCCCGCCGAGCAGATCATCCTCCACGCCCGCACCCAGCACCCCGACCTCATCGTACTCGGGGCCCCCCACCGCTCCTTCCTCGAATTCCGCACCCTCGGCCGCACCACCGAACGCGTTCTCCGCCACGGCCCCAGCCCAGTCCTTCTCGTCCCCACCATCCCCCATTAGCCACCATTGCCGCCTGTGTCGCTGTCTGTCTTTCTATAGCCATCGAGGGGAGTGCTGGAGAGCATTCCCTCGATGGCTCCGCACCGCTGCTACTTCGAGGCCATCACCAGCCACGAATACATCCCCACGTGCATTGCTGCAGCGTCGTGAAACCCCGCCGCGCTCAGCTCCGCCACCACATCCTCCGCCGCAATCCGGTGCTCCAGCGGCGGTCCCGCCTGGCGTTCCACATCCGGGCTCCAGTCCAGCAGCGCAACCCTGCCTGCGGGCTTCAGCACCCGCCTCACCTCTGCCAGCACGGCCTCGCGATCGTCCAGCTCATGCCACACATTGGCCGTCAGGAACACATCGCAGCTCTCCGCCTGTAGCGTTGTAGCCGCAGCGTCGGCATGGACCAATTCAATATTCTTCAGTCCGGCCTTCTCCACCTTGGCCGCAATCCACTCCAGCATCTGGTCCTGGGCATCGACGGCGAACACCTTACCCGCCGCTCCCAGGTGCTGTGCCAGTGGCAGCGCCAGATAGCCCGTGCCTGCGCCAACATCCGCCACTGTCTGCCCGGCCTTCACCTTCAGTGCGCTCAATACCTCTGCGGGAGGAAGCCACACCAGCCGCTCCGGATCTTCCAGTCGTTGTGCCTGCGACGCAGGAAATTGTCTCTCCTTCATGAGCACTTCGCCGATCCCGCTTCCGGCAGCTTCATCAGCCGCAGAATCGTCATTGCAGGGCACCAGTTCGTCAAGCCCGACTGCAACAGGTTAAGCCCAACAAACGCCGTCAGCCAAAGCCAGTTGGGTGAAACCCAGTGGGCCAGGGCCAATGAAACGAGCACAACGATTCCCGCAAGCAGCCGGGTTACGCTTTGAACGGTCATAGCAAATCTCCCTCATCTTCAAATGCTTTGGTTAAGGAGCTTCTCTCGATAGCTCCGTTTAAAACGAGCGAGGCTTCTGCCCCGCCCACGTCCTTACAAACTCTCCACTGCCTCCGTCTTCTCCGTGCCCGCATTCAGCATGTAATACAGCACAGGCACCGCTGGCCACGACAGGAACGTTGACGCCACTCCTCCCGCAATCAACGACAGTCCCAGCCCCTGAAAGATCGGGTCGCTCAAGATCACGCTTGCTCCCACCACCACGCCCGCAGCGGTCAGCAGCACCGGCCGCAGTCTCACCGCGCCGGCATCGATCACGGCCTCCGCCAACGGAACTCCCTCGCGTCGCCGCAGCTCAATGAAGTCCACCACGATGATCGAGTTCCGCACGATAATCCCCGCTCCGGCAATGAACCCGATCATCGACGTCGCCGTGAAAAACGCCCCCATCAGCGCATGAGCCGGAAGAATGCCAATCAACGTCAGTGGAATCGGCACCATGATCGCCAACGGCACGGTAAACGACTTGAACCATCCCACCACCAGCACGTAGATCAGGATCAGCACCGCCGCAAACGCCAGTCCCAGGTCGCGGAACACCTCAATCGTAATCTGCCACTCTCCATCCCACTTCATCGAGTAGCGGTCGGTCGACTCTGGTTCCACTGAGTTATACCGCGTCAGCGCATATCCATCCGGCAGCCGCAGCTTGTCCAGCGCCTCGTTCATCTTCATGATCGCGTACACCGGACTCTCTTCCGCACCGGCCACATCGCCCGTCACATACACCACGCGCTTCAGGTCTTTGTGATAGACATTCGGCGTCAGCGTCGTGTGTTCCACATTCACCAACTCACGCAGCGACACCATGCTCCCATCCGCGCCGCGCAGCTTGATATTCTCCAGCGCATCTTCCGACGATCGATCCGCGCGGTCCATCTCCACCGTTG
>DAIDKF010000006.1:70794-116494 GCA_027450185.1 Granulicella sp.
CTCCCATCCGCGCCGCGCAGCTTGATATTCTCCAGCGCATCTTCCGACGATCGATCCGCGCGGTCCATCTCCACCGTTGTCTGCACCGCCTCGCGCGCATTCTGCGCATGCAGCAGTCCCGCACTCATGCCGGAGGTTGCCATCTGCAGCGTTTGCGCCACCTCTGCCACGGCGATTCCGTGTTGCGCCGCCTTCACCTCATCCACCCGCATCACCAACTGCTGCTGCGGGTCTTCCATATACCAGTCCGTATCCACCACGCCCTTGGTCTGCTGGAAGATCGCCTTCACCTGCCGCGCCACGTCCACCTGGCCCTGCAGGTTGGGTCCATAAATCTCCGCCACCAGTGTCTGCAGCACCGGCGGTCCCGGCGGCACCTCGGCCACCTGGATGCGTGCTCCATACTGTTTCGCTATCTGCAGCAACCCCGGCCGCAGCCGCTTCGCAATCTCATGGCTCTGCGCCTTGCGCTCATCGGCCGGCAGCAGGTTCACCTGGATGTCCGCCTGGTTCGCCTGGTGCCGCAGGTAATAATGCCGCACCAGCCCATTGAAGTTATAGGGCCCCGACGTGCCCGCATAAATCTGATAGCTGGTCACATCGTTCTGCCGGCTCAGGTAGCTCCCCATCGCCTGCGCCACGCTGGTCGTCTGCTCCAGCGTCGTTCCATCCGGCGTGTTGATGATCACCTGGAACTCGCTCTTGTTATCGAACGGCAGCATCTTCACCAGCACCATCTTCAGCGGCACCAGAGCGCAGGCCGCCAGCAGCAGCACCACCAGCGTCCCTAGAAAAATCCATCGGTTCCGCGCCTTGTACATCAGCGGATGCATCACCCGCCGGTAGAACCGCACCAGCCAGTTCTCCTCTTCTCCCGTCGAACCATGCGCTCCACTCAGATGCCGTCCGCCCAGCAGTCGCAGCGCCGCCCACGGCGACACCACAAACGCCACGATCAGCGAGAACATCATCGCCACCGAAGCCCCCACCGGAATCGGCCGCATATACGGCCCCATCAATCCACGCACCATCGCCATCGGCAGAATCGCCGCAATCACCGTAAACGTCGCCAGGATCGTCGGATTACCCACCTCCGCCACCGCCTCCACCGCCACCTCGCTCAGCGGACGCTTCTGGTTCTCCGGCAGTCGAAAGTGCCGAACCATATTCTCCACCACCACAATCGCGTCGTCCACCAATATGCCGATGCTGAAGATCAGCGCAAACAGCGTCACCCGGTTCAGCGTGTACCCCAGCAGATAGAAGATCGCCAGCGTCAATGCCAGCGTCACCGGAATCGCCAGCAGCACCACGCCCGACTCCCGCCAGCCCAGAAACAGCGCCACCAGAAACGTCACCGATAGCGTCGCCAGCAGCAGGTGCTTCAGCAACTCATCGGACTTCGCCTTGGCCGTCGCTCCATAGTTGCGCGTCGTCGTCACCGTCACGTCGTTCGGCAGCGTCACCCCGCGCATCTCCGCAATCCGCTTCAGCACCGCATTGGAAATATCCGTTGCATTCGTCCCCTTGCGCTTGGCAATCGTGATCGTGACAGCCGGATACTCCTTCGCAACGCCATCGTTCTTCAGGCCGGCCTGCGTCGTACCATACAGCACATAGTCGGTCGCCTCCGCCGGCCCGTCCACAATCTTGTCCGCAACATCGCGCAGATACACCGGCCGTCCATTCGCAACGCCCAGCACCACGCCCTCCAGGTCTGCCGTATCGCGGAACACATTGCCCGCGTCCACGCGAATCTCCTGATTGCCCTCCGCAAACTGACCTGCCTGCGTCCGCGCATTCGCCGCCTGCAGCCGCTGCACCACCGTCTCCGGAGAGATCCCGAACCCCGCCAGCTTCCCACTGCTCAGCAGCACCCGCATCGCCCTCGGCTCGCCGCCAATCACCGCCGTCTCCGACACATTCGGCACCTGCCGGATCGTATGCTGCACCTCATCGGCAATCTGCCGCAGTTGATATCCGTTGTACTTCGCTCCCCACAGCGTCACGGACAAAATCGGTACATCGTCAATCGCATGCACCTTCACCAGCGGCTCCGTCACCCCCACCGGCATCCGGTCCGCATTCGAGTACAGCTTGTTGTACACCTTGATCAGCGCGTCGCCCTCCTGCGTCCCCACCAGGAAGCGCACAATCACCAGGCTCTGCCCCGGGCTTGAGATCGAGTACACATACTCCACTCCCGGAATCTCATGCATCAGGCTCTCAATCGGATTCGTAACGCGCTGCTCCACCTCCTGCGGAGAAGCGCCCGGCATCGCCGTCATCACATCCAGCATCGGCACCTGGATCTGCGGATCTTCCTCGCGCGGAATCGCCATCACCGCAAAGATTCCCAGCACCAGCGAGCCCACCACCACCAGCGGCGTCAGCTTCGAATTTAAAAACGTTCGGGCCAGGTAGCCCGCAATGCCGAGAGGTTCCTTCATTGCTGTCCCTCAATCCGCTTTCCCGCCAGTTCCCGGTCGCCCGGGTTGTTCACCAGCGACTCCCCGCCCGTCAGCCCGGAGAGCACCTCCACCTCATCGCCGTGCCGATTCCCCAGCGTCACATACCGCAGTTGCGCAATCCCATTCCCATCCACCGCATACACGCACGCCAGCGACCCGCGCATCACCACCGCCGACTGCGGCGCCACCACCATCCCTCGCGTTCCGCCCGGAAACTCCGCCGAACCATACATCCCCGCGCGCAGCCCTTGCGTCGCCGGCAGGTCCAGCTTCACCTGGAAGCTCCGGCTCGCCGGGTCCGCTGCCGGAACAATCTGCGCGACCGTCCCCGTCAACTCACCCGCACCCACGCCGTCCACCTTCACCGGAATCTTCATCCCCTCCCGCACCGTCGCAATCATCGACTCATCCACCGACGTATACAGTTGCAGTGGCCCATCGCGGTCAATCTGCAACAGCGGAACCCCCGGCGAAGCCAGCGTTCCCGGGTCGGCCAGCCGCGCCGTCACCACGCCGCTGAACGGTGCCCGCAGTTGCGTATACGCAAGCTGTGTCCTTGCTCCGGCCACCGCAGCCTTCGCCGCATCGCTCTGCGCCGTCAACGCCTGCACCTGCAACTGCGCCTCCTCCGCCCGCTTCTGCACCTCGTCGAACTCCTGCGGGCTCACGCTGTTCTGCTGCTGCAATATCCTGTAGCGCGCCAGCGTACTCTCCGCCAGCGCCGCCTGGCTCTTCGCCGCCTGCTGTTGTTTCTCCACCGCCGCTCCCGCCGCACTCGCCTGGTTCACCCCCGCCCGCATCGCCCCGTCGTCGAGCACCACCAGCAACTGCCCAGCCCGCACTCTGTCGCCCGCCTGCACCAGCACCTGCCGTATCGGTTCCGGCACCTGCGCCGAAATCGTCGCCGACTCCTTCGCATGCACCGTTCCCGTCATCGCAACCGACTGCTGCCCCTGCTCGGCCACGCTCTTCACCAACTGCGCCTGCGCCGTAACCGGAGCCTGCGCCGCCGGTGTCGCTTCATGCGAGCAGCCCAGCGCCATCAGCGCCACAGCAGATAAAACTAACGTCGTTCCCAGCTTCATCATCCTCAGCTTCATCATGCGTTCCTTCATTGCAAACTCTCCGCAGCATCAGGGGTAAGTGTTCCCGTGGCGTACATCAACTCCGCATACGCCACCGTGTTGCCATAAACCGCGCGCCAGTAATCATTCTGGCTCTGCCGCTGCGCGTCTTCTGTGCGCAGCAGCTCCGTAATCGTTGCCAGCCCCGCGTTATAGCGGTTCTGCACAATCCGCAAACTCTCCGCCGCCTGTTCGCTCGACGCCTCGGCCGTCTTCACAATCCGCTCTGCCGTCGCATGCTGGCTATAGGCGCTCTGCACCGCCAGCCGAATCTGCTGCTCGCCCGACCGCTCCTGCGCCTCCGCCTTCCGTCGCGCCGCCTCTTCCTGGGCCAGCTTCGCCCGCTTTCCCATCGGCAAAATATCCAGGCTGATCTGTACCCCCGCCACCCAGTTATTGCCCCCGCTTCCCGCAAACGAGTCCCGATCCATCTCCCAGTTCCCATACGCGCTCACCTGCGGCCCAAAGTCAGCCCTGGCCGCCTTCACCCCCGCCGACTGCGCCTCCCGAGCCTGCTCCAGCGCCTTCAAATCCGGCCTCGTCCTCAGCGCGCTCGCAATCTCATCGCCCAGCACGCCGGCAGGGAAGCTCTTGGCCTCAATCGGTTGCAGCTTCGTCCCCGTTGCCAGCTCCGATCCCATCGCCGCCTCCAGCGTCGCCCGCGCCACATCCCTGTCACCCTCGGCCGTCATCAGCTCCTGCTGCCGCTCGGAATCATTCACCTGCGCCGCCAGCCTGTCCGAGTCCACCGCAAGTCCCGCCTTCACCTTGCTCTTCGCATCCTCCAGCAGTGCCTCCGCCGTCGCCTGCTCATGCTCTGCCACCGCGATCCTCCGCTCGGCAAACAGCACCGCCTGGTACGCCTCCACCACCTTCAGCACGACGCCCTGCTGCACCTGTTCACTCATTGCCGCAGCGCTTCCCGCCGCAAACCGCGCGCCCTTGATCTGATCCTGCGTCCCCATCCAGTTGAACAGCATCCACGACCCGCTGAACCGCGTCGCAAAGTTCCCCACCGGCGTCGGCGTGTTCAGCGAGTTCAGCGAAAAATCATTCTGCGTAAACTGCTGCTGCCGCAACCGCGTGCCAAACACATACACTGGATCATTTCCGCGCGACATATCCTCCACAAAGTTGAGCCGCGGCATCCACCCGGTCTGCGCCAGGCTCACGCCCGCCTTGGCCGCGCTCACATCCGCCCCGGCCGCCTCCGCCTCCGGGCTCCCGCCCAGCGCCCGGTCCACCGCCTGCCGCAGCGTCAGCGTCGGCCCCGGCATAGCCTGCCCCTGCGCAGCACCCATCTCCTGCGCAGCCGGCGGCGTCTGGGCACTGGCCACCGCCCAACTCGCCCCCAGCACCATCGCCATCCCTACACCCGCAAGTCTTACTCTGCGCATCGCTAAATCCTCTTCTCCACACCCGTACTTCATAAGAGCCACTTTCTTGTGACACTGTTACAGGAATTCGGAAAATAATGAGGGTAGTTGCCCCGGAATCTGCCTAAAGCCTAAGGGTGGGAGATTGTAAGCAATAGGCAGGGAGGGCCTCGGGCCGTAGCTTGCGGTCCTGAACCCAAGTGATCCGTATCGCCTTCGCTCGCCTGCTGCCGTAAAGGATTCCTTAGTCTCCAGGCAGGTTCTTCCACGCCAGCGGAACCTACGACTTCCCATTCGGACATGGTCGTGAGTTCTTCAACGAGAGCAAGATCGCGAACTCGATCATTGGCGGCTGGACGCTCGGTGCCATCGTCACGTGGGAAAGTGGTGAGCCTCACCTCTTCACAGGTGGAACCAGCACCTTCAACGGAAGCGACTCCGGCATCACGCTCACCGGCGTAACGTCGAAGCAGTTGCAGGCGCAGCTTCATCCTCGCTTCACACCGGGTCAGGCCTACGTCACCATGTTCGATCCCAAGTACATCAATCAGGTCAACGGAGAGGCGAACACCGCATACATCAGTCCCGCCTCCACCCCCGGCCAGTTTGGCCAGTTGCTCTGGCTTCACGATCCCAGTAACTTCGATACCGACCTCTCTCTCACGAAGATCGTTCCAATCAAAGGGGACATTAGCCTCAAGCTGCAGGGAGTCTTCCTCAATGCCTTCAACCACGTCGCTTGGACAGGGCTGGACACAGGCGTACAGGATCCAACCTTCGGTACAACCACCGGAGCGTCCTCACCACGTCAGATCGAGATCCGCGGAAACGTGCAGTTCTAAGTCTGACAACAACTCAACACGCAAAAGAGGCGCCGGAAACCCGGTGCCTCTTTTGCGTTCCTGACAGAATGGATATAGCACCCTCCTCTACGCCAGCACGGCAACCACCTCGAAACGCCGCTCTCCACCCGGGTGCACGATCACGGCGTCGCGATGCGTTCCACCAAACGATGCAACTCGCCCGTTCACCGTTGCACTGCGCAGCGTGCGTCCCTGGGGCACCCTGAAGCTGACGTGAAGCTCCTCCGGAAGCTCTCCTCGACCGGGAAGCTCAACCGTAGCGACCAGTGCACTCGCATCACGATGCGCAAGGCGATAGCTCACCCGCCCCCAGCGCGTGGGTGCCCCGGTAACCCCAATCGGCCGTCCACCCACAATCCACTCGCGCGGGATCGCTCGTCCAAAGTGCAGGTGGTTCGCGTCGAATTCCTCAAAAACCAGCATCCACCGCACCAGCAGCGGAATCGTCTGTTGCGCGGGGATACAAAACAACGCGCCGCCGCCGTTGATGCCAGACACCTCACCGGCGGTCCAACTGCCGCGCGAGTGATCGTGATAGCGATGCGCATACAGAAACAGGATGTACTCCTCAACCCGGTTCAGTCGCAGCAGCGTGTGCGCATATCCGTACGAGATAAAGCCGAGGATTGCTCTGCCATACGGGTTCGCTCGCTCAACGTTTGCAACAACCCCCATCGTCGTAGCCCCATACGCGCGCATGCAGTCGATCACGGCGTTTGCGTCTGCTTCGGGCAGCACATCGGGATGCAGCATCTCGGTATAGCATCGGTGCGCCCATCCCTGCTCGCTCGGATGCTCCTTTGCAATCGCATCGCGGAACATGATCTTGACTCCCGGCATCTGTGTCACATACGGTGGCGTGCGGTCGTGCCACGTGTTGGCCTGCACGCTGCGTACAAGAGCCGCCTCCAGCAGCTCGCTGCGGCGCGACCAATCCGCCACGAGCTGCGCGCTCTCCGCCGGTTTCAACATCTTCCATGTGCCCGCAATCGCTCGCCAGCCGCGCACCGCAAACGCACTATTCGCAAAGTAAGGCTTGTTCCAAATGGATGGATCCGGCATCAGGCATGAGTCAGACTCGCACCATCCGTGTAGCAAGCCATAACCGGGATCGCTTGCTGGCAACTTCAGGCTCTCATCGTGCAGTTCTGCCAGTAGCCGGGCCGTCGCTTCAATCTTCTCCTGATGCTTCAACACCAATTTGTGGTCGCCCGTGAGCTGCGCATAGCGCGACACAAGAAAGAGCGTAAGCCCGAACTGTGCCGTCTCAGGCCCGCGCATGTTGACCATTCCAAGCGTGTCGGTAAAGCTCGTGAAGTAGTTGTCGAACACATCGTGTGCCTGGTCAAACCGCCCGCACTCCATATTGGCATACAGCGACATCGTAAAAATATCCTGGAAGCCGTCGTACTCTGATCCGTAGTAGTCGCGATCAACCGCTCCATACTTCGGATAGTCGCCGCCTGGGCGCACCATCAACTCCTTCACAAACGCATACCGAACCATGTCGGTCCAGCTTGCATCCGGCAAAGTGATCGGCACGAGATCGCTCGTCTGCCGTTCCCAGTACTCTGCGAACTCCAGCAGCCCCCGATAAAAATCCTCCGCCTTCGGCTCCTGCCTCCGCCGCGTATAGCTCGGATAGCTGTATCCGTACTGCACGCTCGAAATCATCCCATTACGAATCCGCGCCGTCCGGTGCCATGTCTGCACAATGAAGCGGTCGTGAGCCATCACATCGCCGAAGACGACGATCTCGAGATACGTATCCTCTCCGTCCGGAAGCACCTTGCGGACCGCGGGCATCCATCCTCCAACCAGGCCTTCATGGCGTTGATTGGCCATCTGCAGCGTAAGCTCTTTCACATACTGCTGCGGATGGTACGTCCTCGTATTTCCGGCGGGAAACACGGGCATCGTATCGCTGCATTCGCGCGTCCCGACGAAGGTGTTCCATCCGGGCCTGAACTCCGGCCGGTGCTCGCCGCCGTGGTCGGAGTTCATCGGCGGCGCGGCACGTCGAACATCCGCCTCTGCAGGATCGCCATTGGCCAGCAGCTTGTCCGCGAGCAGATCCGCATCCGCCATGCCAATCGCTTTTATATCGAGCCCAAGATGCTGCGGACCTTCCTCTGCGAAGGTTGCCTCCGCCGTCTTGCGCAGCACCCGCGCCTTCCCGTCCGACGCGGCGAAGGTGAGCACGCCATCTCGCACCCGCAGGTCCTCATACACCGTCCATGTCTCATCTCTGTGCTGAAACGTCGCCAGCTTCGTATGCCCCTCGACCGATGCCTCCGCAACCGGCATGAGGCCTGAAGACACAGGCAGTTGTCTCGCAGCTCCCGCCCGTGCTGCCAGCGTGTGCAGCGCTGCGGTGCTTGCGGTAACGCTCTTGAGAAAGTCGCGTCTATCCATCATCAGAGGCCTCCATGCGCTAAGGATGTGTGGGGTGATCGCCGTAGAACTTCCACGAAGTTGTAACGTCTGGCGTCAGTGCGCTGTCTTCCATGTCCGCTCGCAACAGCTCAATCGGCATCGGTCCTTCGTGCAGAATCTTGTCGTGGAACTGGCGGTTCGTCATCTTGTGCGAGTCCACGAGTTCGTGATGCAGCTCGCGGAACTGCAACGCGCCCATCAGATATGCACTCTGATACAGCGGCCCGACAGAGCCATCAAACGAGCGCCGCACCTCGGCAAGATCGTTCTCCGAGTCGAAACCAACATTGTCGATGAGATACTGCACGCACTGTTGCGGTGTCCATCGCCCCAGGTGAAAGTTCATCGTAAAGATGACCCGCGCCGAGCGGTGCATCCGCCATACCAGCGCGCCCACGCGCTCCTCCGGCGTCTTATCGAAGCCCATCTGATAGAACAGCATCTCCCACCAGAACGCGTTGCCCTCGCCCCAGAACGGTGTATCGAAGCGGCGGCGATAAGGCCTGTAGCGTGCGTTCATATAGAACTGTAAAAAATGCCCCGGAATCATCTCGTGGAACGCCGTCGCCCGCGCGAACGGAATGTTGTTGCCGCGCATGCTCATCTCGCGCTGGTCGTACGTCATCGTATCTGTTGGAAAGGACACGCTGATCTCGTCGCCGCCGGTAAAGAACGGATTCACCAACTGGCGCTGCGGCGTCATCATGATCATCGTCCACGTCTCGTCTGCAAGCGGCGGCACGGTTACAAGATCGTTGTTCACCGCAAAGTCACGGCCCTCAAGCACCAGCTTGCGAATGAGCTCTGGCTGCTCGCCAGGCTGCACGTGCATCTCCTTCACCTTCTCCACCGCTGCATGCCAGTTGTCGCCGTATCCCATCTCGTGCGACGCTTTGAGCATCTCCTTCAGGCACCAGTCATACTCCGTCTGCGCAATCGCTATCAGCTCCTCCGGCGTGTACGGGATCATATCGTCGGATAGCTCATCCATCAGCGCCTGTCGTCCCACCGGATCGCCTATGATCGTTGTCTTATTGTCTGGCTTGATGCCGATCAGCTTCTCCTTCAGGAAGTTGCTGTAGTCCTCAAGCGCTTTGTTTGCGGTGTTGTACGGCATCCCAACCCACCAGGTAAACTTCGGATCGTAACCGTTGTACTGGCCAAACCAATGACTCAGCGCCCGCTGAAACTCGCGTGTCGCCTGCACCGCGCGGTTGGCCACCACCGGATCAATCTTCGCTCCGGCCGTCGCCGTGCCATCGGTCCCCGCATGAGAATGATCAGGATCGAACTCCTTCCGCGCGGCGTCAATCTGTTTCACCATCGCATTCAAAAGTTCCGCGTCTTTCTCCGCATCGGGCCGCTGCATCAGGCGCTCCTTCTCCAGGAATGCTTCTATGGTTGCGGAGAAGGGAAGCAGCGGCTGCATCTGCGCCCTCTGCTGCTTCTCAATCGCCATCCGGTGCTGGTTCGCGATCAGCTCGTGCTTCAGCAGCAGGTAGTCGATCTGGTCCTCATGCGAGAGCGCATCGAAGTCCAGCGTCTTCAGCATCGCAAGCTCATCGCTGTAGAAGCGTGCAAAACGCGCCGCGCGCGCCGTGGAGATCCGCAGCGGATACACGCGGTCAAGCGACATTTCATCCTGCGTAAAGTTCTCGATGATTGCGGGCATGCGCGCCTCGGGCCCTGTATCCGTTTTGCGAGCCGCCGTCGCCGCTGTACCCGCAACGCAGGTCAGGCTTGTGCCGGCAGCCAGCACCGAAAGCAGTTTGACCGTTCGATAGATGATTCGCATGAAGTAGTACCCCTCAGGACGCCAGATTTGCATACAATTATGTATACTTATGCCTCAGTTGTAAATCGAATTCGCCTGGAGCCGACCCTCTCCCATGAAGACCTCATCCGCCGTCTGGTTGTCGATTGGAGCTATCTGCCTGCTGTCCATCCCCTCCCTCAACGCCCAGGGAACGCTTGCAGACTATCAACGGGCACACGATCTGCAGGACAAGGCATTCGGCCTTGTCGTCAATGTTCCGGGTCCCGCGCACTGGATCGGCAACGAGCATCGTTTCTGGTATGCGAAGACCGTCAAAGGTGGAAGCGAATTCGTTCTGGTTGACGCGGACGCAGCCACAAAAAAGCCGGCCTTCGATCAGGAAAAGCTGGCCGCTGCAATCTCCAGGGCGACCAGTCACACGTATACAGCGCTCACCCTCCCATTCGCGCCGCCACGCATGCGCCCTGGTGCACGACCTCCTGCTGAAGCCAACGGAAAGACCGCGCCCCTAAAGTTCCTCGACAACGAACAGAGCCTATCGTTCGGTCTGGATGATTCTCTTTTCATCTGCAAGCTGTCTGACTACACCTGCGCCAGAACTGGTCCCATTCCGAGCGAAGGGCGCCGCGACCGCAACTTCTCGCCGGAAGATCTCACTCAGCTAAGTCCTGAGGTCGCCACCGAGTTCAACGGCGGCGATCCGGCAAACGGTCTTGAGTTTCACTCACCCGCTCCGCAAGCCACCGGAGACGATGACGACTCACCGGAGTTCGATCGCCGCCGCCAGCCTCCCTGCGCAGCCGCTCCCGAGCAGCCGGATAGGCAACCGCCCGCGGATCGCGATGACCATCCCGGCGTAGGTTCTCGAATTCTCGACCAGCAACCGGAACAGCCGCAGTCCACCTGCGCATCCTTCGATGGGCAATACAAAGCATTCATTCAAAACTTCAATGTCTATCTCAAGCCCAAGGGCGCCGCGCCCGCCTTCCCGCTCAGCTTCGATGGAACGGAGAACGACGCGTACACCTTCGAGACGCTCGCCTGGTCTCCGGACTCGAAGAAGCTCGTCGCCTACCAGGTACGCCCAGGGTTCGATCGTCTGGTAACTTACGTCGAGTCTTCGCCCGCGGATCAAATCCAGCCCAAGACGACTACCATCCACTACGCGAAGCCTGGCGACCCCGTGGACATTGCGCAACCCGTCCTCTTTGACGTCGCGACGAAACACGGTACGGTCATCAACAATAGCCTGTTTCCCAATCCCTTCTCTCTCACTGAACCAAAGTGGTGGAAGGACAGTCGTGGGTTCACCTTTGAATACAACCAGCGCGGACACCAAGCCTACTCGGTCATTGAGGTGAACGCAAACACCAGCGCTCCACGCGCGCTCATCGCCGAAACCACCAGGACCTTCTTCTACTACAACGATCTCGGCCCCGGCCTCTCCGCCGGCCGTCGTTACCGCCATGATGTCGACGACGGCAAGGAGATCATCTGGGCGTCAGAACGCGACGGCTGGGAGCATCTCTACCTCTACGACGGCGTGACCGGTGCCGTGAAAAACCAGATCACCAAAGGTGACTGGCTGGTTCGCAACGTCGATTTCGTCGACGACAAAAACCGCCAGATCTGGTTTGAAGCAGGCGGCAGTATCCCAGGGCAGGACCCCTACTTCACCCAGTACTACCGCATCAACTTCGACGGCACAGGTCTGACACGTCTCACCGACGCAGACGGGATGCACACCGCCAGCTTCTCGCGCGATCATGCCTTTTACGTTGACAGTTGGCAGCGCGTCGATCTTGCGCCCGTTGCACAGTTGCGCCGCACCTCCGACTCCAAAGTCATCCTCGATCTCGATAAGGGAGACACCACCGCACTGCTGGCCGCGGGCTTCCGTTTCCCAGAGGTCTTCGTCGCCAGGGGCCGCGATGGCAAAACCGATATCTGGGGCACCATCACGCGTCCACTCCACTTCGACCCAAAGAAAAAATACCCCGTCATTGAGAACATCTACGCCGGTCCGCAAGGTTCGTTTGTTCCCAAGACCTTCAGTCCAGTCGCACCGGACCAGGCTCTCGCGGAGCTTGGTTTCATCGTCGTGCACATCGACGGCATGGGCACCAGCAATCGTTCCAAGGCCTTTCACGACGTCGCCTTCAAGAACCTCGCGGATGCCGGCTTCCCCGACCGCATCCTTTGGCACAAGGCTGTGGCTGCAAAATATCCCTACTACGACATCTCGCGCGTAGGGATCTTCGGCACCTCTGCCGGCGGTCAGAGCGCAATGGGCGCGCTCCTGTTCCACCCGGAGTTCTACAAGGTCTCCGTCAGCAACAGCGGTTGTCAGGATAACCGCATGGACAAGATGTGGTGGAACGAGCAGTGGATGAGCTGGCCCGTTGGCCCGCAGTATGCCGCATCTTCTAACGTCGATAACGCCTACCGCCTGCAAGGTAAAGTGCTGCTCATCATCGGCGAGATGGATACCAACGTCGATCCCTCTTCTTCTCTGCAGGTCGTCAACGCCTTCGTCAAAGCGCACAAGCACTTCGACATGCTGTACATCCCGGGCCAGAATCACGGCGTCGGTATCCTCGCGAACGAACACTACCGCGACGACTACTTCGTTCGCAATCTTCTCAACGTGGAGCCGCCGGACTGGAACCATGTCGCGCTCAGGAAGGACGAGCCTCCGGCAAAATAGCGCAGCTCCCCCGCAAACACAAAGTGCATTCGCAACCTGCGAATGCACTTTGTTCTTCTCAGCGTCTTTCTACCAGCTTCCGCGCTCGCCAAAGATCTCGATCACGCGACCCAGCCGCACCGATCCCTGCTCCCAGTTCTTTTGCAGCCAGAGCTCCACCCGATCCGCATCCCCCGCCTTGATCGCCCGAATCACCTCATAGTGTTCCGCGACGGACAGATGCAGGTCTTTGATGATGGAGCTCGCGTACAACCGCCAGTAGCGCTCGGTCTGCGGTTCGATCGCCTTATGCAGGTTCGTCAAACGGGGCCCTGCGCCGTGCTTGATGATGAGCCGGTGAAACGAATGGTCGTTCTCGAAGATCTCTCCGGGATTTCCATCGCGGTCCTTCGAGATAACCTCCAGCCGCTCATTTAATACCTGTAACTGCGCGCAGATTTCCTTGCGCTCCGGCGCCGGCAGGGCAGCTATGCCGCGTCCGGCGATGCCCTCCAGCCGCCCGATAATAAGGTAAAGCTCCCCCGCATCTTCTTGCGTAAGCGGCGCAACAATCATGCGCGACTTCTTTGCGTTGCGATGCTCGAGGATATATCCTTCGCGCTGAAGCCAGTGGATCGCACCGCGGACCGGCGTGCGACTCATGTTCAACCGCTCAGCCAGCTCCGCCTCCAATATCCATGTGCCAGGGGATAGCCGGCCGTGCACAATCAGTTCACGTATCTCCCGAAACGCTGTCACCAGGCTCGTGCCATGTTCTGCTTTTGCCTTTGTTGCCGAGCCGCTGCTCTTGCCTGTCTGTTTCTTCATGGGTGCGTCGATGGTCGCTTGCAATGGGTTTAGTACTCCAGCCTTAATGTACCGCGTTTCTTTGGAAGATGCGGCGATTTTCGTGCGCCAACAATGTATCCAAAATCGTCGACAATGAGGTATTATTGGTTATGTCTTTTCGGTCGCCGATTTGCGTTGTCGACTCCCACACCCAAGGGGAGCCCAGCCGGGTTGTGGTCTCCGGCGGTCCTGATCTCGGCTCGGGCCCCATCGCCGAGCGCCTGCGTCGTTTCAGTTCCGAGTTCGATCACTTTCGCTCCGCCATCGTCTGTGAGCCGCGTGGCTCCGAAGTTGTGGTCGGCGCTCTGCTCCTCGAGCCCGTGCAACCCGACTCCTCCGCTGCCGTCATCTTCTTTAACGACGTAGGCTACCTTGGCATGTGCGGCCATGGCACCATCGGCGTCCTCGCCACCCTCGCTTATCTGGGTAAAGTCGGCGTGGGCCTCCACAGGATTGAGACGCCTGTTGGCATCGTCCAGGCGACCCTGCATAAAGATAAAAGTGTCACCGTCGAGAATGTTCCCAGTTACCGCTTTCGCTCCAATGTCAGCGTCAACGTGCCAAACTATGGCGTGTACGCAGGAGATATTGCCTGGGGTGGAAACTGGTTCTTTCTGGTGTCCGATGCTCCCTGCGATCTCATCCCTGAAAATCGCACCACGCTGATCGCTGTGGCGACTGCGATCCGTTCAGCCCTGCAGGAGAGCGGCATCACCGGCGCCAACGGCGCATACATCGATCACATCGAGTTCTTCTCCCCGCCGCACGATGCAGAGAACTCCTCGCGCAACTTTGTCCTCTGCCCTGGCGCTTCGTTTGACCGCTCGCCCTGCGGTACCGGCACCAGCGCAAAGATGGCCTGCCTGTATGATGACGGCAAACTGCCCGCCGAGACATCCTGGAAGCAGGAAGGCATTCTCGGTACCGTCTTCGAGGGCTCGATTCGTGCTGGTCACGACGGTGAAGTCAACCCCAGCATTCGCGGTCGCGCCTGGATCACTGGCGAATCAAAGTTGTTGTTCGAAGATGACGACCCCTTCCGCGCAGGGATAAAGTTCTGAGATGAAGCCGCTCGATGTTCTCATCGTAGGTGCGGGAATCGTAGGTAGCTCTGTGGCGCGGGAGTGCGCTCTGCTAGGCTGGCGGGTCGGCGTCGTTACCGGGGGCACTCTTGCGGGCAGTTCAACGGTTGCGGGCATGGGTCACGTCGTCGTCATGGACGACTCCCCCGCGCAGCTCGCCCTCACTGCCTACTCCCAGTCTGTCTGGCGCGAACTCGTCCCGCAGCTTCCAAAGGTAACCGAGTACGAGCAATGCGGCACCATCTGGGTCGCGGCTGACCACGATGAGATGGCTGAGGTGCAGGCCAGGCATGAAGTCTACGCCAGGGGCGGCCTTGAGACCCGTGTGCTTTCTGCGTCCGACCTTGCGGCGGCCGAGCCAAACCTGCGCTCAGGTCTGGCGGGTGGCTTGTTGGTTCCCGCCGACGGTGTGATCTACCAGCCCGCCGCCGCCGCGTACTTCCTCCACCAGGCCCAGCAGCACGGGGCCGAGATTTTCCCCCTGCGCGCAACCGCTGCTGCACACGGCGTACTTCGCCTCGCTGATGGTACATCGTTGGCCGCGCCCCGCATCGTCCTGGCCGTCGGCGCTGAGTGCGAGTTGCTTCCGGCCATGCAGATTCAACGACGCAAAGGCCATCTCGTCATATCCGACCGTTATCCTGGCTTCTTGCGGCATCAGCTTGTCGAACTCGGCTATCTCAAGAGCGCCCACAAAGTCGCCGAAGACTCCGTAGCCTTCAACATTCAACCGCGCCAGACGGGCCAGTTGCTCATCGGCTCATCGCGTCAATATGGAAACAGCGACTCCGAAATTGAGACTGCTATCATGCAACGCATGATCGACCGCGCGTTGGACTACATGCCCGGTCTTCGCAACGTCTCCATTCTGCGTGCCTGGACAGGCTCCCGTGCCGCAACGCCGGACAAGCTTCCGCTCATCGGGCCCGCGAAAGGTCTCGCCGACGACGACACGCTCTGGCTCGCCGCCGGCTTTGAAGGTCTCGGCATCACTAACGCCCCCGGTGCTGCGCGCCTGCTGGTCAACGCGATGGTCGGGCGTGCCTCTGCAATCGACGCAACTCCCTACCTCCCTGCGCGGCTCAACGCAGGAGCGGCGGTCGCGTATGCCTGAGATGCTCTCTCTGCGGATCAACGGCGCGACTGTTCGCGTGGCTAATGGAACCTCGGTGTCCGCCGCAATGTTGATCGCCGGTCAGCCAACGCGCATCTCCGTCACCGGAGAACCGCGTGGGCCTGTCTGCGGCATGGGCATCTGTTTTGAGTGCCGCGCCATCGTCAACGGAATGCCGCATCAACGCACCTGCCAACTCCTCTGCGAGGAAGGCATGACGGTGGAGACGAATCGATGAGCCCTCCCTCCACAACCGACGTTCTGGTGGTCGGCGCGGGCCCCGCAGGCATCGCGGCCGCAACGGCTGCTGCCGAGCACGGTCGCAAGGTCATTGTGCTCGATGACAACCGCAAGCCCGGCGGCCAGATCTGGCGCGACTCCTCGGTCATCGCTTCACCTGCCAGGAGCGCGAGCGGCTCACGCAAACAGCGCGCAATCGATCGTCTGCAGCGTTCCGGCGCGACCTTGCTCTCCGGCCACACCGTCTTCAGCGCGTCAGCTTCAGGGCAGCTTGAAACCTTACGCGAGCTCGCCACAGGCAGCTTCGCCGAGCGATTCCGGTTTGAGCAACTCATCCTCGCTACAGGAGCGCGAGAGCGCTTCTTGCCCTTCCCCGGTTGGACCCTTCCCGGAGTCTTTGGTGTTGGCGGGCTCCAGGCTCTCGTGCGCGCAGGCTACTCCGTTGCCGGCAAGCGCATCATCGTCGCAGGCACAGGCCCGCTGCTGCTCGCCGTCGCCGCGCACCTTTCGCACGACGGTGCTAACGTCGTCGCAGTCATCGAGCAGGCTGCTCTCTCCAGCCTCATACCGTTCGCCGCATCCTTGTGGCGGCAGCCATCCAAGCTCTTGCAGGGCGCGCAATATCGTGCAAGCCTCAGCTCCGCCTCCTATCGAACCGCGGCCTGGGTAGCCGAAGCCATCCCCGCCACCGACGGCCGCTCGCTCTCCGCTGTCCGCATCACCGACGGCAAACGAACCTGGACCGAGCCATGCGACCTGCTCGCTTGCGGTTATCATCTCGTGCCCAACACGGAGCTTGCCGAATTGATCGGCTGTACCTTGCAACGCGGCTTCGTGCAGGTGGATGAGCAACAGCGCACCTCGGTGCCAAACGTCTTTTGTGCTGGCGAGCCCACCGGCATCGCCGGCCTCGAAGCGGCGCTCCTCCAGGGTGAGATTGCAGGGCGTGCCTGTGCAGGAGTTGCCACGGCCTCCCTGCGCAGCCGAGCCAACAAGGAGCAAGCCTTCGCTCGCGGACTTGCGCGCGCCTTCGCCTTGCGTCCCGAGTTGCGCCAACTGCCGCAGCCCGGCACAATCGTCTGCCGCTGCGAGGATGTCGCCTTCGCCAACCTGCAGCACCCATCCGGCTGGGCAGACATCAAGTTGCAAACCCGTTGCGGCATGGGCCCGTGTCAGGCCCGTGTCTGCGGTCCCGCAGTCGAGTTCCTGCTCGGCTCCAAGCCATCCTCCGTGCGCCAGCCCCTGTATCCCGTGCCTCTTCACGCCCTCACGGCCACAACCGAGCACGCACCCGAACCCTTCAAAGTTGAACCGGAATCCATCCATAAAGTTGAGGAGACAGCATGAACTGGTCTGGCGTAATGCCCGCAATGACAACACCCTTCACCCCCGAGATGAAGGTCGATCACAAATTTTTGGCGCAGCATGCAGCCTGGCAACTCGGCAATGGCTGTGCCGGCCTCATCATGCTGGGCTCGCTCGGCGAAGGTGCAACCCTGGAGCACGAAGAGAAGATCGACATCCTGAAGACCGCCATCCGTGTGGCCGGCAAGCTTCCTGTCGTCGCGTCGATCTCCGCGCTCTCCACCGCCGCCGCCGTCAGGCTCGCGAAAGAAGCAGAGGATCTCGGTTGCTCCGGTCTCATGGTCCTTCCGCCTTATGTCTACACCTCAGACTGGCACGAGATGAAGCAGCACGTCACAGCCATCTTTAGCGCGACGAAGCTCGGCTGCATGCTCTACAACAACCCCGTCGCCTACAAGACAGACTTTCTTCCCGAGCAGATCGCCGAACTCGCTGGCGAGCACCAGAACCTCAAAGCCGTGAAAGAATCAAGCACCGATGTCCGTCGTGTGGCTGCAATTCGCGCTCTGCTCTCCGACAGGCTCAGCGTCTTCGTTGGCGTCGACGACGTGATCGTCGAGGCGCTCGGTATAGGAGCGGTTGGCTGGGTCGCCGGCCTCGTAAACGCCTATCCCGCCGAGTCCGTGAAACTCGTTGAACTCGTCCAGGCCGGCAAGCATCAGGAGGCATTCGAGCTCTACCGCTGGTTTCTTCCGCTGCTTCGCCTCGATACCGTGCCCAAGTTCGTGCAACTGATCAAATGGGTGCAGGAGCAGGCCCGTGTCGGCTCTGCGCGCGTGCGCGCCCCGCGCCTCGAACTGCAGGGCAAAGATCTCGCCGAAGCCAAAGCCGTATTCGAAAAAGCAAACGCCACGCGTGCCTCCATCAACGAACGGCCCATCTCAGAGTTCGCCGGAGCTTAACCCTCTCAGCCCGAGGCCCGTGCACTCCTCTGCGCGGGCCTCTTTCCATTTCGTCGATACAATTCGTCCTGGAGGTTCTCATGAACGTCGCAACCCGTACGATCCTTGCCTGCACCATCGCACTTTGCACTGCCAGCACATCTGCGCTCGCTCAGTCCAGCCTCAACGGCTATTGGGATCTCCGCGTGCCGAATCCCAGCGGCGACGGCACCTTCCTCGACACATACTTCCAGTTGCAACAAAATGGCGACGCTCTCAGCGGACAGCTCATCCGCTGGCATCACACCACGCCAATCGTTGGCACCGTCAAGAAGGATTCGCTTCACTTCGCGACGCAGCCGCCCGCATCCGCGCCCAGATGGGAGCAGCGTCCGATCGTATTCGATGGCACCTTTGCGAACAATCATCTGACACTCTCGCTGCAACGCGGCAGCCATCCGGTTCATGCAGTTGCCATACGTGTGACAGAAGAAGCAACGCAGCCCCCCACGCCGCTGCCGCTCCCCGCCCTGCACGACGTCCCTGATAACGGCCTCGCGCGCACGCCACCCATGGGATGGAACAGTTGGAACAAGTTCGCCAACAAAGTGGACGACGCCTCCGTTCGCGCCATGGCCGACGCGATGGTCTCAAGCGGCATGAGCAAAGTAGGCTACGTCTATATCAACATCGATGACACCTGGGAGCTCGGACGCGACGCAGCCGGCAACATCCTCCCCAACAAAAAATTTCCTGACATGAAGGCGCTCGCCGACTACGTGCACTCCAAAGGCCTGAAGATCGGCATCTACTCAAGCCCCGGCCCCAAGACCTGCGCATACTACGAGGGCAGCTTCGGCCACGTGCAGCAGGACGCAGCCACCTACGCCAAGTGGGGCATCGACTACCTCAAGTATGACCTCTGCACCGACCTCGATGTCTACAACGACGACGCCCCCACCCTCCAGGCCATCTATCAGCAGATGGGTGACGCACTCCAGGCGACGCATCGGCCCATCGTCTACAGCTTGTGTGAATACGGGCGCGCCAACGTGTGGACCGGCTGGGGCGAGAAGAGCGGCGGCAACCTCTGGCGCACAACCGGCGACATCGAGGACAACTGGCAGTCGATGGATAAGATCGGATTCAGCCAGATCAAAATTGCTCCATTTGTGAAGCCCGGTCACTGGAACGATCCTGACATGCTCGAGATTGGCAACGGCGGAATGACCGCCGATGAGTATCGTACGCACATGAGCCTCTGGTCCCTCCTCGCCGCTCCGCTCATCGCCGGCAACGACCTCCGCACAATGACCGACGAGACCCGGAGCATCCTCATGAATACGGAGATCATCGCAATCGATCAGGACCCGCGCTTCCAGCCCGTCACCGAAGTCTCCCACGACGGCGACATCGAAGTGTTGATGCGGCCGCTGCACGACGGGTCCGTTGCCGTTGGCATCTTCAATCGCGGCCAGCAAGCCTCCACGGGAAGCTTCTCGCGCTCCAGCCTTCCCGCCGGCTTCAAAGGCAAAACTCTCAGCGTACGCGATCTCTGGAAACACGTCGATGCTTCCATCAACGGCGACGACTTCACCACAACCGTTCCCATGCATGGTGTCGTCATGCTTCGCATAGCAACCCGCTAGCCCTGCGCACCAACGGCAAAGGCCGGCGCATCGAGCCGGCCTCTGCCATCGTACGAACAACGCTTGCTCCTCTTACTTCTTTGTCTCCGCCAGTGCCACCGTCGTCTCGCCGCTGCTCAGTGGAATCACCGTCGCTCCAGCATCTCGCACAGCCTTCGTCGCTACATCCCAGGTCACATCGCCACGCATCAACTGCGTCTCGGTGAGTCGCAGCCGCGCCGTCGACACGAACTCGCTGGCAGGGGCCAGATGCAGTGTGACCGTGCCCTTGTGCGTGTTGTAATCGGCCGAAACAATTTTGCCCGCATCCAGTGTGATCCACAGCCCCAGCGGCGCAACGAAGAGTCGATCGCGCGAGCTGTCGAGCACAGTGATGTGCACAACGCCGCGCCTGTCCTCAACATTGCCTCCGAAGCACAGCCACCCCATCGTGTCATCATGTGTCACAAACGTCCCCGTGTTCATCGCCTGCCCGAAGAAGTTTGGTCCATAGTCGCCCGTGTACGGGTCGTACATCATCAGGTCAGGGAAGGAGTGGAACGCCGCGGACGCGAAGCCCTTCTCATCGATGTTCGCCAGCGGCCCCATCACCCCGCCGTATCCCACGCGCAGCAGGTAAAGATCGTCAGGGTGCAACCGGTACTCCGCAAGCAGCGGAATTGCATTGATGCCCGAGCCATAGTGGTGCAGTTGGCGCTCGAGCCGAGCGTACTTCTCCTTCCCCCCGTAGATGAAGTCCCAGTACCGGCGCGCGCTCCCGTTATACCCCCAGCTTGGAATCGTCGGGTCGTACGCCAGAATTGCATTCAAGGTCACCTCAGCCTTCACGTCGTCGTGGAAGTAGCGCGTCCAGTCATACACCTCTTCCTGTCCCGTCGAGTCCCATGGCATCTCGCTTCCAAAGGGATACGCCTCTGTCTTCCACACATCGGCGCGCGCACGCATCAAGGCTTCCAGCTTCGCGGCCTTGTCCGTCCATCCTTCTGCCTTCAGGTCGTCGAGCAGCCGCACGAACACCGTTCCTTCCATCTGGCCAAAGCGCGTGTAGTACGGTGCCTGGGTGCACATCGCCAGAGTCGTCTCGTACGCCTGGTTCAGATACCACTGCCAATCGTGGTTCGTCACCAGCCCGTGGGTGTTGCGCGCCGTCCGGTACAACGACCAGTACGCCGCCACCACATGAGGATAGTTGTAGGAGCGTCCCACATCATCCGCGCCCTCCTTGTTCCAACTCGTCCAACTCGTCCAGTTCAACTTCGGATCATAGGAGAAGCCGGGCACCAGCGCAGGCTGATAGAAGAACAGGCTCTTATGCACACCATACTTGTGTTCGCCTTCGCTGTTCTGCAGATGTCCCCAAAGCACGCCATCCACAAAGCTCTCCAGCTTCGCGATCTCTGCCTTGTCGGGTTCGAGGTACTCCTTCATCGAAGCCGCCAGCCACGATCCCGCTCCCGCCTCATCGCTCAGCCCCGCAATCCACACTCGCGAGTCCTGCGTCACCTGCTTTCCTGCCTCATTGTCATAGCTGATGATCGATGGTCCGCGATGAAACGGATCATGCGGATCATCGAACCACTGCTGTTGAAACAGGAAGCGTCCCATATCCGCAATCGCCTCCGTCTCCGGCTTGATCGTGCGGTAGCCAATGCTCTGCACCATCCCATCGGCGTAGGTGATCACCAGCCGAAAACGTCCCCACTGTCTGCCGCGCAGCGTATACGCGTGCAGTCCATGGCTATTCATCCCGTCATCATGAATCTCTACCGCGGCTGCCGGTTCGCCCGCAATCGATCGCACCGGCTTGTCATAGCGCAGAAAAAGTCGGGCCTCGATATCCTGCGGCAGCACATAGCCGGGTACGCCCACAGCAACTGGCCGCTTATGTTCCGCAAGCGTCGCTTCAATCTGCCGCAGGTTTGGCGCAACCAGGAACCGCACGCCATAGGTCACACTCTTTCCCGGCGCCAGCGTGGCGGAACTCGCCGGGTTCCACTCCTGCACTCCCCTCCACTCATTCTCTGTATACCCTTCCGAGTGCACCATCCAGTCGAATGAGCCTTCAAACGTAGTGCCGCGCGGCGTCGGGTCGTTATCCAGCAGACCCTCGCCCGTCTGGCGGTTGCGATGAT
The DNA here is from genome assembly GCA_027450185.1 of Granulicella sp. Taxonomy (GTDB): domain Bacteria; phylum Acidobacteriota; class Terriglobia; order Terriglobales; family Acidobacteriaceae; genus Granulicella. Next base: position 92,840 of record DAIDKF010000006.1, read on the forward strand.
CCAGAATCGGCTTCCACGCCTCAAACGGTGTGTGTCCATCCGGTACCACCAGCAACACCGGTCCCGTCCCACTCAACTGCGACACCTGCACATAGCCTGCATCTTCCCCAATGTACGGATCGTAAAAGGAGCAGATGCGATACGCCTGGTCCAGCGTGCGTCCGTTCAGAATGTTGTTGAACACCATCGGAATCCCGAGTCCACCAATCTCCACCGCCGAGCCAGACGTATTCGTGAGCGTAAAACGCAGCGCAAGCGTACCTCCCTCACTCGACCACGTCCGCACAATCTTCAGCGGCGTCCCACCCGGCAGGCTGGAGCTCACATCGCCCGCAAACTGTTTGGCGTCTGCTGCAAGCACCGTCACCGGGTTGCGCCGGTACGCGGTCGAAACATCCGTCCATCCACTCGCGCCCGCAGCGCGATACCGCACATCAAGATCGCCCAGGTGATAAAACGTGTTGGCCGAGCGCTGCTTCAGCAGATCGCCCGGGGTGTAGTCCAGCGTGGCATCGCTGCTGGGCGTCAGCGATGCCGCCGTGCCTGAATAGCGCAGCAATTCCACCTTCAGATCAGGTGTGCTCAACGAAATCCTTCCACCGTCCAGCATCGGACCCGGCGGCAGCTCACCCGGTCTGTGTCTCTGCTGTCCTTGTGCCGTGCTCCCCAGTCCAACCCAAAGCAGAAGCGCGCAGATGCTGAAACCAAGCGGCCAAACACGGTAAGAAGCCAGATGTACTTCTTGAATCACAAGGAGACGATTACGCATAGAAAACCTCACCTAATGTATACAATAAAGTATGTGAAATTGGGTATCCTTAGCCCCGCACTCTCCTCTTCGGGAGGCTTCTTGCACCATCTCCATCGCACCCTGCTCTACGCATCCGCTGTCCTTGCTCTGACGCTCCCCGCGTTCACGCAACAACCGCTCACCATCCACAGCGCCGGAAACCCCATCGTCTCCGACGGTTCGTTCTACTCCGCCGATCCCGCGCCCATCGTCGTTGGCGACACCCTCTACATCCTCACCGGCCGCGACCAGGCCCCGCCCAACGTCAACGACTTCATCATGCCGGAGTGGGGCCTTCTCGCCACCAAGAACGTCGCCTCGCAGCAGTGGAAGCTCTATCCGGAGTTCCTTCGTCCCGAGCAGGTCTTCGCCTGGGCCACGCCCGGCCGCGCCTACGCCGGCCAGATCGTACAGGGGACCGACCATCGCTTCTATCTCTACGCGCCCGTAGAACAGGCCAACTCTCCCAACCGCGACCCCTTCGCCATCGGCGTAGCCGTCTCTGACAGCGTCCTCGGCCCTTGGAGAGACGCGCACCCCTCCGGCCCCGTCATCTCGCAGTCCGTGCCCGAACCGGATCGCATCCAGAACATCGACCCCACCGTCCTGGTCGATCGCGACGGCCGCGTCTATATCTATTGGGGAACCTTCGGCCGTCTGCGCGGCATGGAACTCCAGCCCGACATGGTCACGCCCAAAGGTCACGAGTTCACCGTCGACACGCTGACCGGTTTCTTTGAGGCATCCCGCATCTTCCGCCGCAACGACACCTACTATCTGCTCTACGCCGACAACCAGGCTGGTCCGGACTCACCCTGCACCGCGGCCGTCTATCACGCCTGCATCGCCTACGGAACTGCGCCTACGCCCCTCGGTCCCTGGACCTACCGCGGCGTCATCCTCGACGTCGTCTCCTCCACCACCTCACACCCCGGTGTCGCTCGCTTCAAGGGAAAGTGGTATCTCGTCTATCACACCGCCGACGCCAGGGGCGGTGGTCACTTCCGTCGCAGCCTCGCCATCGACCGTATGCAGTGGGACGACACCGTCTCACCCGCGCGCATCCTCAAAGTCACCCAGACCCACGAGCCATCTCCCCCACCTCCACCCAGCCGCAACATCGCGCCCGCCGCGCTCGCATCGGCCTCCAACCAGCCCATCCCTCTGCAGTATTGGATCAAGGCTCTCAACGACGGCATCGTTCGCCCCAACCCCCTGCCTCCGGACATGTGGGCTAGCTGGACCCCGCATAATCCGCCAACGCAATGGATTCAGTACCAGTGGGCCCGGCCCGTCACCCTCAACGAGTCGCGCATCTACTTCTGGGGCGACCACCCCGCTGGAGCCTCCGAAGGCGTCGCACCGCCCGCCGCCTGGCATCTTGAGTACTGGGACGGCGGCAAGTGGGTCGCCATCGCGGGCCGCCATCCCTACCCCACCCAGGCGGATTCCTTCAACGATGTCACCTTCGCACCCGTCACCACCCGTTGTCTGCGCGCCATCTTCGACGCCTCCGGTTCCGATGGTCACCATGCGGCCGTCGCAGTAGAAGAGTGGGAGGCCCTTGCGTCTCAGCCCGTTGCGCGCGAGAATCTTCCATCCCTCACACCCTCTGGCGGAGCGCCAGCCGGATGTGGAACCGGCCGGCCAGTTGACAGCGTGGGCGCAGGTCGGTAATCGTAATGTATTCGAAATTGTATGCATCGACCGCTGGCAAAGCCATCGACACATCACCGGAAAAGGGGCACCACCAATGCATCTGAGACTGACACGCAGGCACTTTCTGGGCGCCGCCGCCGCTGCGGGCACCACGGCTCTTCTCCCCGCCCACTCGAACGCAGCCGCTCGCGTCGCCAAAGACAACACCACCTCCAGCTCCTCGGACACTGCGGTTGAAACGCTCGTTCACTCACCTGTCGCGAAGGTGCAGTGGAAGGCCGTGCCCTTCTCCATGGCCGAAGTCCGTCTGCTTCCCGGCTTCTGGAAAGAGATGATGGAGCTGGATCGCAGCTATCTCTATTCGTTGCCCAACGATCGCCTCGCCTACAACTTCCGCGTCACCGCCGGCCTCCCGACCGATGCCGATCCGCTTGGTGGCTGGGAGGCGCCCGACTGCGAGCTGCGCGGCCATTACGTCGGCCACTATCTCTCCTCGTGTGCGCTGCTGCACGCCAGCACCGGCGACATGCCCATCAAGGCCAAGGCCGACGACCTTGTCGCCATCCTCGCCGAGTGCCAGGCCAAGGACGGCTACCTCAGCGCCTATCCCGTGACCTTCTTCGGCAAGTTGCGCAACCACGAACACATCTGGGCGCCCTTCTACACCTACCACAAGATCCTCGCCGGCATGATCGACATGTACGAGCACACCGGCAACAAGCAGGCGCTCGACGTCGCGCTCAAGATGGGTGACTGGGCCGACGCCTACAGCCGCCCCATCCCCGGGGACGAATGGCAGCGCATGCTTCTCGTCGAGCAGGGCGGCATGAACGAGGCTGCCTTCAACCTCTACGCCATCAGCGGCAACGTCAAGTACCGCGACCTTGCCTACCGTTTCGAGCACAAGAAGATCTTCGATCCCCTCGCCGCGAACGAGGATAAGCTCGACGGCAATCACGCCAACACCAACATCCCCAAGGTCATCGGCGCCATCCGCGGCTACGAGCTCACCGGCGATCCACGTTACCTCGCCATCGCGCAAAACTTCTATCGCATCATCACCGAGCACCACACCTACTGCACCGGCGGCACGAGCAACGGAGAGTTCTGGCACAAGCCCGACGCCATCGCATCGCAACTCGGCCCCGCGGCCGAGGAGTGCTGCTGCTCCTACAATATGATGAAGCTCTCCCGCCACCTCTTCGGCCAGAGCCCCGACGCCAGGCACTTCGACTACTATGAGCGCATGTTGTACAACGTCCGCTACGGTACCCAGGACCGCAACGGCATGCTCATGTACTACGTCTCCTTGAAGCCCGGCCTCTACAAGACCTTCGGCACACAGTTCGACTCCTTCTGGTGCTGCACCGGCACCGGCTCGGAGGAGTACGCAAAGCTTAACGACTCCATCTACTTCCACGACGCCGACTCCGTCTTCGTCAACCTCTTTATCCCCTCCAAACTCGATTGGAAGGAACGCGGGCTCCAGCTTCGCCAGACCACAAACTTCCCCCACGAAGAGCGCACCACCCTCACCGTCGATGCCGCGCCGTCCAAAACAACCGCACTCAAAATCCGCGTTCCCTACTGGGCTACGAAGGGAGTAACGGTAGCCATCAACGGCCAGCCCGTCACGGTAGAGGCCACGCCCACAACCTACCTCACGCTGCACCACGACTGGAAGGCCGGCGACGTCATCACCGTAGACATGCCCATGCCCCTCCACATCGATCAGGCGCCCGACGACAAGCAGGTGCAGGCCGCCATGTACGGCCCTCTCGTGCTCGCCGTTCGCCTTGGATACGAAGACCTCACCAACGCGATGATCTACGGTGACAACGGTCCCTGGGGCTCTGACGACGGCTACCCCATGCCCACCGTCCATCTCCGTCAAGCCCCCGGCAAGACCGGCGACGAAGCCAGGACCGGTGACGACGCCATCTGGTTCGAGCGCGCCGAAGCCAGCCACAGATTTCCACTCAGCTTCCGCACCAAGGGTCGCGGCCCCATCCACACGCTCGTTCCGCTCAACCAGATCCTCGACGAGCGCTACTCCGTCTACGTCCGCAACGAAGGCGTGGCCTAGCGCATGGCCCAGACCGAATTCCGCAAGGCGCTTGGCCTCTTCGATTCGGTGATGATCGTCGCTGGCATCATGGTCGGCTCCGGCATCTTCATCGTCAGCGCGGAGATCTCGCGCCAGGTCGGTTCATCCGGCTGGCTGCTTGTCGCATGGGTCATCACCGGCTTCCTCACCGTCTTCGGCGCGCTCAGCTACGGCGAGCTTGCCGCCATGATGCCCAGTGCCGGCGGCATGTACGTCTACCTCCGCGAAGCCTTCTCGCCGCTGCTCGGCTTTCTCTACGGCTGGACGCTGATGACCGTCATCCAGACCGGCTCCATCGCCGCCGTTGCCATCGCCTTCGCGCGCTTCAGCGGCGTGCTCTTTCCCTCCATCAGCGAAAGCCGTTATCTCATCGCGCCCATTCGCTTCCTTCCCGGCTACGCCGTCTCACTCTCCACCACGCAGTGCCTCGCTCTCGCCGTCATCCTCGTCACCTGTCTGGTCAACATCGGTGGCGTGCGTTGGGGCAAGCTCGTGCAAAACGTCTTCACCTTAGCCAAGCTCGTCGGCATGGTCCTGCTGCTCGGCCTCGGCGCCTACGCTTTCGTGCGCGATCCCTCCGTCCTTCATCGCAACTTCGCGCACCCCTGGCATCCGCAGAATGTCTCGATGATCGGCAGCCTCAGCGCCATGACCGGCGCGGGCATGATCGTCGTTCTCTGCGTCTCGCAAACCGGCTCTCTCTTCTCCGCAGACTCCTGGCACGACATCACCTTCGTCGCCGGCGAGGTTCGCAACCCGCAGCGCAACCTGCCCCTTGCTCTCGGCCTCGGCACCTCCATGGTCATCGTCCTCTATCTCCTCTGTAACCTCTGCTATCTCGCCGTCATTCCCATGCACTCCATCCAGACTGCGGCCGATGACCGTGTCGCCACGCTGGTCGTCAACACCGTCCTTCCCGGCATCGGCAGAATCGCAATGGCGTGCCTCATCATGGTCTCCACCTTCGGCACCGTCAATGCGCTCACGCTGGCCGGTGGTCGTGCCTGTTACGCCATGGCGCAGGACGGTCTCTTCTTTCGCCGCGCCGGATCGCTCAACAAAGAGGGCGTGCCCGGCTGGGCCCTCGCTCTGCAATGTCTCTGGGCTTTCCTCCTCGTGCTCCCCCGCACCTACAGCACCACCACCCACACCTACGGCAACGTCTACAGCAACCTCCTCGACTACGTCATCTCCGCGGCGCTCATCTTTTACATCCTCACCGTTGCCGGACTCTTCCGCCTGCGCCGCACCAGACCCCAGGCCCTCCGGCCCTACCGTTGCTGGGGTTACCCGTGGCTCCCCGCCATCTATATCGTTGGCGCCTCGTTTGTTCTGGTCGTCTTGTTCGCATGGCGCACCGCCACCACCTGGCCAGGCCTCATCATCGTCCTCAGCGGAGTACCCGTCTACGCACTGCTTCGCCGGAGCGCGGCCCCAGCCGAAGCATCCTCCCGCGCCGCATCGCTCTCCAACTGACACCCACAACCAACTCGGCCCGCATCAACTGCTAAGGAGTACGAACGTGCAACTCACCGGCGAACAACTCATCGGCGCAAACCGCCACCGCGGCACCGCTGGCGCCCTGAACGCAACCAACCCCACCACCGGCGAAACCCTCCCGCCCACCTTCGGCGCCGGTACCCCTGCCGACGTCAACACCGCCTGCACCCTTGCCGCCGAAGCCTTCGATACCTTCCGCGCCGTCTCCCTTGAGCAGCGCGCTCTCTTTCTCGAAGCCATCGCCGATGGCATCGTTGCATTGGGCGACACGCTCATCGATCGCGTCATGGCAGAGTCCGGTCTCCCGCGCCCACGCCTGGAAGGCGAGCGTGGCCGCACCGCCGGGCAGTTGCGTCTCTTCGCATCCATCGTGCGCTCCGGCCGCTTCCTCTCTCCCACCTTCGACACCGCACTGCCCGATCGCACCCCTCCACGTCCCGACCTCCGCTCGCAGATGATTCCGCTAGGACCAGTCGCCGTCTTCGGTGCCAGCAACTTCCCGCTCGCCTTCTCCGTCGCCGGTGGCGACACCGCCGCCGCACTCGCCGCCGGCTGTCCCGTCATCGTCAAAGCCCACCCCCTCCACCTCGGCGCCTCGGAGCTTGTTGGCCACGTCATCCAGCAGGCCGTAGCCGCCGCTCGCCTTCCCCAGGGCGTCTTCTCTCTCCTCATCGATGACGCCGCCAACACCGTCAGCACCGCACTCGTTCAACATCCCGCGATCGCGGCCGTAGCCTTCACCGGTTCGCGCCGCGTCGGCCGCATCCTCGTCGACCTCGCCGCCCATCGCCCCATTCCCATCCCCGTCTTCGCCGAGATGAGCGGCATCAACCCTGTCTTCCTTCTCCCCTCTGCTCTCCATCAGCGCGCCGACACCATCGCCCAGGCTCTCATCGACTCCGTCACCCTCGGCGTCGGCCAGTTCTGCACCAAACCCGGCATCGTCATCGGCATCGCCGGTCCAGCCTTCGACCGCTTCCGTGCCGCCGCCATCGCCAGCCTCGAAGCCCGGTCCGCAGCCACCATGCTCGCGCCCGGCATACAACACGCCTATACCCGCGGCCTCGACCACTGGCAGGCAGACACCGACGTGCAACTGCTCTCCGTCGGATCTCCCGCCGCACCCAACTCCTGTGGCGGCCAGCCCCGCCTCTACGCCACCACAGCCAGGCACTTCCTCCAAACCCCCGCACTGCTTGAAGAAGTCTTCGGTCCAACCGCTCTACTCATCGAATGCAGCGACATCGAAGAGCTGGTAACCATCGCAAACCACCTCGACGGCCAGCTCACTGCAACGCTTCAAATGGACCAACCCGACACCGCCACCGCGCGCCGTCTCCTCCCCATCCTCGAACGCAAAGCCGGCCGCATCCTCGTTAACGGCTTTCCTACCGGAGTAGAAGTCAGCTACGCAATGGTGCACGGCGGCCCCTTCCCAGCCACCTCCGACAGCCGCTCGACCTCCGTTGGCGCCATGGCCATCAACCGTTTCCTGCGCCCAGTTTGTTATCAAAATCTTCCTGCGGCCCTGCTTCCGCCGCCACTGCAGGACGAAAACCCACTCCGCCTGACCCGCTTCATCGACGGTCACGACGTCCCTCAGAACCTGTCGGAAGACTAAACTCATGCCCTGCCGCAGCAGGTGTGCGGAGTCGGTACGGACCATGGTTTCTGTTGAAATATGGAGCAGCTCGCAGCCTTTCGGCAGTCGCCGCGGCCAGACCCGCCAGGCCCACCGCCTTTCCCTCAGACCACTTGGGTCCAGGACCGCAACCCCCGGCCCCACCCGCAACTCCCTAAAACCGAGCTAAAAGTGCCGACTTGCAACTCAAAACCATGTCGCAATTGCACTAAAATCAACAAAATCCTTGGATTCGTTCATCCTGCCCCAGCTCATCCACAAAATTTTCAACCCACGTCCTCCCCATGGCGCTATACTCATCATCGCAGCACGAACATATCTCCCCGAGGTCTCCCATGAAGAAGCTCCTTGCCGTATCCCTCGTAAGTCTCTCATTCCTCTCGTCCAGCGCCTTTGCGCAGACCTTCAAGGGCGTCGTTTCCGACTCCATGTGCGCGCACAACGACATCGCCAAGGCCTCCGGCCCCAACCACGTCGACTGCGCCAAGAAGTGCATCGGCATGGGCTCTCCCGCCGTTCTGATCGTCGGCACAAAGATCTACAACGTCTCTAACTCCAGCAAGCTCAATGCTTTTGCCGGCAAGACCGTCACCGTCGAGGGCACCCTGGCCGGCGACACCCTGACCGTCTCCTCCGTCAAGTAGTCCTCCCCAATCCCATCCCGGCGTGGTGCTTCTCACTTCGCTGCTCCGGCCGATGCGGAGCGTGTGTCCTCTCCGCACCGCATCGGCTCGCAACTCTAACTCCTTTCCTTCAAACATCTTGTCCACCGGCTTCCCCAAATGGAACCAGCCTGGAATTCCCATTGCTGCATCTGTTGCAAATGCGGACATTACAGGCTCAATCCAACCATCCGCATCCCATTCCTGCCAACTTTTCGCTGCCGAGTACCACTCACCGCCAACTTTTCCCGTCTAAACTCTTGAATTCGGCTAGGATAGTCTTCGGGTGAGACTAGCCGCCCAAGGAGTCAGATTGAAGACCGGTTTTCGCGTCCTTATCCTGCTGTCGTGCGCCCTTGCGGTGCCTTCTCTGGCCCGCGCCCAGGCCATCCCGGCCGCGAGTCGGCCGCTCACGTTTTCGGCCTTTGGAGCACTCACCGGCACGTATACCGGCCTGGGCGATACCGGTGCTACCTTCGGCGGTGGCAAGAATCTCGGCATCACCGCTGGCGCAGACATCGGCTGGAAGCCATTCCACCGCTACTATCCTGCTCTCGAAGTGCGCGGCACCTACCCCGTCGACAAGGGTAAGATCGACTCCCAGGAGAACCTCCTCTTCGGCCTCCGCATAGCTCGTTTCTACGGCAACTTCCGCCCCTACGGGGACTTCCTCTACGGCCGCGCCAAGGTCAACTACGCCAGCCCCGGATACCCCAACCCTTCCGCCACGCTGCTCTATCTTGACTCGGTCAGCAACGTCTTTTCCTTCGGCGGCGGCCTCAATTACACCCTCACTGAGCACTTCGCCCTCAAGATCGACGCCCAGTTCCAGCACTACGGCGTCCCGGTCACCGCCAGCGGAACGATCTATTCCAAGCCCATCACCGTTGGGGTTGTCTATCGCTTCGGAGCCCAGGCCTTCGCTCACTAAACCCGCACCCGGCCCTGGACCATGTCCCCTGAAGGTGTAACCCAGGGATACGGCTCCAATGGGCGTTTTCCCCAATGAAAACGCCGCTGTAGACCCGTTTCTGGATACCCATCCTCAGGGAAAATGGTCTAGTAGTGCTCCTCCACCTCGCGGTGCCGTTCCACCCACCAGCAAGGGTTGTGGCCCTCCTGCGGATAGAGTGACTTGCTGCAAGCGACCATCGTGGTTCCATTCGGAAAGTACTCTTCTTTGCCGCCCTTCAGGTCGGCCACGGTGAACCTCTCCACCGCCACCGAACCCATGCCTCCGCCGCTGGCCACCCTCATCCGCCACACCGCAAAGTCCAGTGGATACGCCAGCGCCGCTATCAGAAGCAGCCCACCGATGCTCTTGAGCAGCAGCTTCAACGCGAACGTCTCGATCGCATGATCCTCGGCCATAGCCTCTCCTCTCCCTGGCAGCAAACCCGTCGCTGCCGCGGCGCTACAGGTTGAACAGTTCGCGCAGGCGTTTGGTCTGCGACCGGCTCACCGGCACTTCGGTCTGTTTGCGGTCATCCATGCGCAGTTGGTAGCTGGACTTGAACCACGGCACCACCTCGCGAATATGCTGGATATTCACTACAAACGACCGATGCACCCTCCAGAACTGCTCCGGGTCCAACTGGTCGGTCAACTCCTCCAGCGTCCTGCAATTCGAATCGCCCTCGATCGCCTTCGTCACCACCGAAATCCGTCCCTCGTCGATCGTCGCAAAGCACAGGTCCCGCTGGTCGACCAGCAGCAGCCGGTTCTGCGCCCGCACCACCACCTTGCCTGACCGCCCCATTCCCGTCGTCCCCGCCGCCGAACCTCCCGCAGTCCGTTCCTCCACCATGCGCAACAGCGCATCCAGCTTGGCCTCCGCGCCCGCCACGCGGCTTGAGATCCGCGCGCCCGTCGGCTCCGCACCCGCGCCCCCATTCAAGCTGCCCGGACTCTCCCCCACCATCTCCGCCGCACTGCTGATGCGTTCCCGCAGCTTGTCCAGGGTCCGCTGCACCCGCTTGCTGTCAAAGGGCTTCAGCAGGTAATCCACCGCATTGACCTCGAACGCCTTTACCGCATACCGGTCGAACGCGGTCGCAAATACCACCTGCGGCAGCTTCATCCTGCGGTCCAGCGCCATCACCTTTTTGAGCACCGCAAAGCCGTCCAGCCCGGGCATCCGCACATCCAGAAAGATCACATCCGGCTTATGCGCTCGTATCAGCTCCACGGCCTCGATGCCATTGGTCCCCTGTGCCAGCACTGACACATCCCCCGCGGCGTCCAGCAGATACTGCAACTCCTGCCGCGCCAGCGGCTCATCGTCGATAATCAGCGCCGTAAGGGGCATAGCCATGGCTGCGACTAGTGTACGCGTCCGCGCAGCCTGGCTGCGAACACAGAAAACCGAAGCTGCGGCGTTGGTCTTCGGCCAGCCGCACTCCCCCATCTCTGGCGTCTACACTCGATCTTCTACACGGTTGTCCTAATCGCTATAAACGTGCAGCCGCGCCGGGGCTCCGTCCTCCGCCAGGTCATGTCCGCACAGCGTGCAGAACGCATCCGTAATCTTCACCCCGCGATGGCACTTCCCGCACACCGGCGCAATCTGGAACTGGCACTGCGGGCAGAAGTGATAGCTCGCCGCAATCGAGGTCGAGCAGTTCGGGCAGCGCGACAGCACCGGCTGCCGCAGCAGGAAGTACACCACCGCTCCCATGCCGCCGGGCAGCACCACGCACACCAGCATCCACAGCCCGGCCGACATCCCGCGCCGCTTCACATCCCTGCTCACATACCCCAGCAGCAGCGCATAGCTGGCAAACATCGACCCCCACGCATAGCCCATCATCAGCCGCAGCGGCAGCATCTCGTGCCTGTGGTGCGGCATCACCCCGTGGAAGATGTACTGCATTCCCACGAACAGCACGACGGCCAGCACCATCGACCAGCGCGGAATCATCCGCAGGTCTTCATCGCCGGCCAAACGCGCCTCTGTCCCCCTCGTCGCTGTTCCCATCTCTCCGTGTCTCATGGCTGCGCCTCGTCGTCGTGGCCATGGCGTCCGCGTCCCCGCCGGAACCACGCCATTCCCAGAATCACCGCGGTCACCGGTAGCGACCACAGCAGCAGCACCATCAACTGGTTGCTGGCCGTGGGTACCCCAATCGGGTTCAGCTCATACTCATCCAGCACGCCCCAGATCGCGTAGCAGATTGCGGGCATCAGCAGCGAAAAAATGGCTAGCGGAACCCACAGGCTACGCGACTTCTCTCTCTGTTCCCGCAACGTCATCGCCTGTTCGCGCACCACGCGATGGGTTCGATTCACCACCACACCGCGCGCACCGGCGGCCATCACCGCGCCGCGAAACGCCCGCGCCACCTCATGCTCGTGTTCCTTGTGTTCCCAGTTCTCGTTACGAAGCGAGTTCATGTGCTCACCTCCACCTTGCCGGTCACCGCTCTGCGCCCGCTACCGCCTCCCGAGCGCAGCTTCAAAATCTCCGGCTTCAGCGCCGCCAGCCCGCGATACAGCCGCGACTTCACCGTCGACAGCGGAGCCCGCGTCACCGCCGCAATCTCGTCCAGCGACATCTCCTCGTGGAACCGCAGCGTCAGCACCTCGCGATACGCCGGCTCCAGCTTCTGCAGCACTGCCGCCACCTCGGACGCATTCTCGCGTCCCTCAAACTGCTCCAGCGGGCCTGGGCTCTCCTCGGCAATCTCGAACGGCCGCGCGTCCGCGTCGCCCTCGCACATCTCATCCAGCGATGTCATCGTCCGCTTCCGCGACAGGTCGATCACCAGGTTGCGCGCAATCGTAAAGATCCACGTATCGAACCGCGCCTTCCCGTTGTACTGCGAGCCGTTCCGCAGCACCCGGATCCAGACCTCCTGAAACAGATCCTCGGCCACCTCGCGTCTGCCCGTCAGGAACATCAGGTAGCGCATCAGCCGATGCTGATACGTCTCAATCAAGTGGTCCATCAACTCTGGATCATGCTGCTTCAGCCCGCACGCGATGGCAGCGTTTTCACGCTCCACCTGCCTGGCCGCCTCGGCTGTCAGTGTGATCGTAGTTCTCACCCTAGTATGGACGCCGCTCTCATTTGAAAAGTCTCGGTTATCTCTGCCTTTATTCTAAGCTGCCCAGCGCATCGCCGCTGAAAAATCTCAACCTCTCGTCCTGCCCGGCTCATCCCCCGTCCGCCCGCTCCCCGATTACACTCGAAGCATGGATGTTTTGTACGGCCTGCACCCGGTCGAGGAGGCCCTCCGCGCCGGCACCCGACCCCTCGACCACCTCAGCGTCGCCCAGGAGCGAGATTCCGGGCGCATAGCTCGCCGCGACCCCCGCTTCGAAGCCATCCTCGAACTCGCCCGCGCCAAGGGCATCCGCATCGCCACCGAGTCTCGCGACCAGCTCACCCGCCACTGCAAGACCGACGCCCACCAGGGCATCGTCGCCTTCGTCCGCGAGCGCAGGTTTCTCGCCCTCGAAGACCTCCTCCTCGTTCCCTCCGGTCCCTCCGGCCACCGCTTCTTCCTCGCCCTCGACGGCGTCGAAGACCCCCACAACCTCGGTGCTCTCCTTCGTTCCGCCGACGGTGCTGGCATCGACGGCGTCATCCTCCCCGAGCGCCGCTCCGCTCCCCTCAGCGCCGTCACCGCCAAGTCCTCCGCCGGTGCCAGCGAGCACGTCCGCATCGCCCAGGTCGTCAACATCACCCGCTCCCTCGAAGCCATGAAGAAGCACAACATCTGGATCGTCGGCCTCGACGAGCGCGGCACGCCCGACTACACCGGCTTCGACTTCCGCCAGAACGTCTGCCTGGTCCTCGGCAGCGAAGGCTCCGGCCTGCACGACCTGGTCAAGCGCACCTGCGACCACCTCTTGCGCATCCCCATGGCGGGCAGCGTCACCTCGCTGAACGTCTCCGTCGCGGGCGCGGTCGTCATGTACGAAGCCATGCGCCAGCGCAGCTCCCACCCCGGCGTCCAACAGCCCCGGCCGGAGTCTAAACCACCAAAGCCCCGCAAAGGCCTCGGCTCTTAGCTGCTTCTCCCCGCCGCTGTCTTTGCTGTGGCCTGTTCTACCCGGCGCGCAGGGGGCTTCGGCCTTCGGCTCTTGTTCTTCTTTCTTCCCAAAGGACTCTGTTTGTTGCCAACTCATCCCAACCCATCCTCGTATCGACCGCAGCGCAGCGTAGCGCAGAGCTTCCTGTATTCCGCACTCCCTCTTGCTCTCCTGCTCGCCAGCCTTCCCGCGTCCGCCCAGACCACCCCGCCGCAGGCCACCCCACGGCACGGCGAGGTTCTCTTCCAGAGCCACGGCGCTCCGCCTCCCACCCCCGACGCGGGTGCTCCGTCCGAGCCCGACGCCGTCCAGCCCGGCCACGAGCCCACCGGCCCCGTCCTCACCGACGCCCAGCGCTCCTTCATCCTCTTCACCGCCTACGACCTTGACGCTCGCCTCGCGCCTGACACTTCTCACCTCACCCTCCGCGCCCGCCTCACCCTGCGCAACATCGGAGCTCAGCCGCTCGCCCGCATCGCACTGCAAATCTCCTCGTCGCTGCACTGGGGCAGCGCCAGCGTCCTCGCCCCCACCGGCAGTACCCCGCTCCCCCTCACCCAGCACCTCATCGACACCGACGCCGACCATACCGGCAAAGCCTCCGAAGCCGTCCTCGATCTTCCCCACCCGCTCGCTCCCGGTGCCACACTCACCCTTGACACCGTCTACTCCGGCGCCGTTCCCGCCAGTAGCGCGCGCCTCGAACGCCTCGGCGCCTCTGCCACCCAGGCCCTCACCACCGACTGGGACGCCATCGGCCCCAGCGCCTCCTCCAGCAACAGCAGCAGCTCTGAAGCCTCTCCCGCGTCCCCGTCCAACCCTCTCGACGTCGCCCTGCGTGGCTTCGGCAACGTCCTCTGGTATCCCGTTGCCAGCCCGCAACTCTTCCTCGGCGAGGGTGCAACCCTCTTTCAGGCCATCGGTCAGCAGCGGTTCGCCGAGCAGTTCGCTCCCATCCATCTCCGCCTCGCCGTCGAGTACCACGGCCCACCCCCCACCGCCGCCTACTTCTGCACCCGCCGCCAGCCCCTCACCGCCTACTCCGACAATCCCAACGCCCCACTCGCAGACGCCTCCGGCATCGCCACCGCCGACTTTTCCCCCCAACCCATCGGCTTCCGCCAACCCAGCCTCTTCGTCGTTGACCTTCCCGAAATCGCCGCCGCCCCTCTCCCCGCGGCCTCACTCCCCGCGGCCTCACCCTCCAGCGCCGGTGACTCATCTGCGCCGCTGGCCTCCTCATCGGCCAACCCGGGCGCTAACCATGACGTTCAGCCCACCACCGACCTCCTCTCCGTCGAGACGGCCGACCCAACCGATCTCGCGCACCTCACCGCCTCCGCTGAGCGCATCGCGCCGCTGCTCCAGACCTGGTTTGGAGCCCTCCCGCTCTCCCCGCTCACCCTCCTCGACCACCCCGGCGACCCCTTTCAGGACGGCCCCCTCCTCGTCGCTCCCCTCCACCTGCTGGCGTCTACCCGATCCAGCCCGGCGCTCGCCCACTCCCTCGCCCACGCCTGGGTCCAGACCGGCCAGCCCTGGTTCGACGAAGGCCTCGCCCAGTTCGTCGACCTCCTCTGGGTTGAGCAGACCGACGGCCGTCCCGCCGCCATCCTCGCCCTCAACAACCTCATCCAGCCCCTCAACATTGCCGAGGTCGGCTTCGACTCCGAGCAGGCTGCCGACGCCGCCACCGCACCCGCCGGTCAACCCCTCGTCTCCGCCACGGACGAACTCTACTACCGCCGCAAGGCCGCTGCCGTCTGGTGGATGCTCCGCGGCATCGTCGGTGACACCGCGCTCCAGCACGCCCTCGCCCAATGGTGCAGCCAGCCTGCCTCCCACGCCGACCCCACCGTCCAGGCCATCACCTTCGAGAAGCTCCTCGAAAAGACCAGCGGCAAGGACCTCGGTTGGTTCTTCTCCGACTGGGTTCTCCGCGACCGCGGCCTCCCCGACCTCTCCATCGTCGCCGTTGAACCCCGCCTGCTCCCGGCCGGTAAAGGCCACGACGCGGGCTGGCTGGTCTCGGTCACCGTCCACAACGACGGTGCTCCGGCAGTTGACGTTCCCCTCACCGTCCTCTCGGCCAGCTTCACCAGTACCACCCGGCTCCGCATCCCCGGCTTCTCCAACGTCTCTACCCGAGTCATCGTCGAAGCCCCACCCACCGAGGTCATCCTCAACGACGGTAGCACCCCCGAGGTTCGCGCGGGCACCCACACCCGCGAGGTCATCCTCCAACCCGCCGCTACCCCTTAAATGCAGGGCGACGTCTTGAGAGAAGCAGACGCGTGAGCTACTACTCAAAACAGCGCTGAGAGTGCCGATTTGCAACCTGGAATTGCGTTGAGAGTGCAGTGAAATTCAGTGGTCGCACGCTAACGGATACAATCAAAGCATGATCAAGGGACTAACACTCGTGGCGCCGGTCGCCTCGGAGGAAACCTTCGCACAGCTCGGAGAACTATTCCGCGTGCTGGGCTTCGAGCAGGGTAAGGGCTGGGCCGAAGAGACCGGCAAAGGCGCGGCTTTCCTCGCTCCCATCGGCAATCTGGAGTTCGTCACCGGCCGCGCTCCGGCGGTCCCACCCCTGCTCATCGAGGTGACACAACTGGACACCATCCACGCCGCTGTGGAGGCATGGCTGGTCGCGCACCAGCGCAGCGAGGACGTCGCTGCACGGCTCTCCGAGCCTGCACTTACGCACTGGAACGCGCGCCTGTTCACGGTGGATCTCGCCGCCGATCTGCGCGTTGGCTTCTGGGAGTCGGAGAATCCGCTGCACAATAAGCCGGTGGCCGTTGAGGGGGACCTATCTGCTGCAGGCAAACGGTTTGCCATCGTCGTAGCCCGCTGGAACGCGGTCATCACCGACCGCCTGTTGCAGGGCTCGCTCGACGCTTTGACGCGCAGCGGCTGCGCCAAATCCGAGATCGAAATCGTGCGCGTTCCCGGCGCCTGGGAGATTCCCTCTGCCGCCCGCACGTTGGCCGAAAGCAGGCGCTTCGCAGCGGTCATCACGCTGGGCGTGCTGCTGCGCGGCGAAACCGCCCACTACGAGGCCATCTACAACGAGGTTGCACGTGGCATCGGACAGTCGCAGCAGGAGACCGGGGTGCCCCATGCATTCGGCGTGCTGACCTGCGAGACGCTGGAGCAGGCGTTGGATCGGGCCGGCCTAAAGGCAGGAAATAAAGGGTTTGAGGCGGCCATTGCGGCCATTGAGATGGCCTCCATTCAGGAGAAGCTGGGCGCAGCCAAGCGCGAGACGGTGGAGGCGAAGTCCTGATGGGTACCCGCCGCAAGTCACGCGAACTGGCTATGCAGATGCTCTTTCAGGGCGACTTGGGCAAGCAGAAGCCCGAAGAGGTGGAACGGCTCTTCTGGGAGGCTCGCGAGGACGTCGACGACGAGACCCGCGGGTTTGCCGATGATATTCACCGCCTGGCTACGCAGCGCGAGGATGAGGTCGACAAGCTGATCCAGAAGCATGCCCAGAACTGGCGGGTGGAGCGTATGCCCGTGGTGGACCGGAACCTGCTGCGCGCGGCGGTGGCGGAGATGCTCGGCTACCCCAGGACGCCCGCGGCCGTGGTGATCAACGAGACGCTGGAGATTGCACGGCGTTACGCTGCGCCGGAGAGCATCCATTTTCTCAACGGCGTGCTGGACGCGGTTGGACGCGAACTTCTGGAGTCGCGTTTGAAGCTGTAGGCGAAGAGTCGCGCCTGACTTCGGGCGAGGCTGACGCGTTCTGCCGTGGTACCCCCCCCTCCCCCCCGGTTTCCGTAAATAATTCTATTCAGGGCGGTTACGGGTAAATAATTCATTCGATTGGGGGAGTGGATGTGGCTGATTCTGTGGGAGTTGCAGGAGTTGCGCCTGTAAATGATTCCATTCAGAGAATTTACGGGTAAATGATTCCATTCATGCGGGTTACGGGGGGCTTCTGCGTTCGGGTGGGCAGAAAACCCCACCGAAAGATACCGGAGCAGGGATCTGTTCTGAGCTGCCAACGCGGGCCAGAGCCCCTGCCTGGCGGTGGAAGTCTTGGCTGGCGAAGCACCCTTTTATTTAATTGTAGTGAGTTGGAAGGGGTGATTATGCCACGTTTTAAATAAATAAATTGCCAATGTTTACAGGGTGTTTGGAACTTTATACAGGCTTTGGGGGGTTGACAGCTTTGGGGCAAACGAAAAGGCCCCCGATGGTCGAGGGCCTTTTCGTAGAGGTCAGCTTGCAGGCTAGTTGGTGGTCTTCTTGGGGTGCTGGGCGATGAGGTTGACCGGGGCATCGCCTACGCCGGTTACCAGTGGAAGCTGGGGCGAGATGATATTGCCGGGTAGTTCTACGGCTGTGGGCGCTCCGCTGCCGGGGTAGGTCAGGGTGATGAGGTGAACGTCGTTGTCGGCGGAGGTGCCGTCGGTGGCGCCGGTGCCAGCGTAGAAGGTCAGGTTGTCCGTGCTGAAGACCCCGGAGATCGGAGCAGAAGCCGGAGTTGCGCCGTTGCCCAGGGTAAGGAACTGCATGGTGCCGCTGCCGGACGCAGCCGGGAAGTACATGGGCAGGAGCTGGCCGCCGGTGGTGGCGCCGGTGGGCATGGTGTAGGTGACGAAGGCCACCTCCGAGTTGCTGGAGGGAACGACGCTGGTAATCGTCGACGCGTTGACTCCGGTGAGAGGCTGAACGGTGAAGGAGCTGGAGAAGTATCCGAGGCCGGGCTGAGGCAGTGGAGGAATCGGGCAACCATCCTGTGCCGGCAGGTTGACGGCGATATCACTCAGGGTCGAGGTTCCTCCGGGGATGGCGTGTGCTCCGATAATATGCTTGCCGTCGGTGGTGGCTGCGATCTGATCGGTGATGGCGTTGCTGTCGTCGACCCTGGGGATGAACTCATTGCTGACGTTGGGCGGCAGGCCGGTGGAAGCGAGGGTACTGGCTGGGCAGTAGCTGCGTCCGTCGGTGGTCTTGGGCCCGGCGAAGTAGGCTCCCACGCTGGGTACGGTGACGGTGACGCTGGTGTAGACCTCATCGACGGTCGCAGGG
Source organism: Granulicella sp. (assembly GCA_027450185.1). GTDB lineage: Bacteria > Acidobacteriota > Terriglobia > Terriglobales > Acidobacteriaceae > Granulicella. Next base: position 111,286 of record DAIDKF010000006.1, read on the forward strand.
TTGGCGGTCTGCCAATCGGTGAAGGTCGAGTGGGTGAGCACGGCTCCCGACTGAGTGGTGATGTAGACGGCCTGATTGTCGGGCGACCAGGAGGCGCTGGTTCCAACTCCGTTGTAGGTGGTGAGGACGGTGCTGTTATTGGCCGCGACCAGAGAGACGGTCTGGCGGGTGGGATCGGTGAGGACGATGGTGCTGCCATCGGGCGATACGGCCAGGACAACGCCGGGGATGTTCTGGTTGGCTGCCGAGACCGTGTTGCTGGCTGTGGCAATGGACATGAGGCCCTCGGGGCTGCCAAGGTAGATCTCGGTGCCGGCCTGGTTCATGACCATGGAGTTGGGCTGGAAGGGCAGACGGATGAGCGAACTGGTCTGGTTGGTGGTGAAGTCCTTGAAGGCCACGGACAAGGAAGAGGTGCTGCCCATGTAGAGGACGGTGCTGCTGGTTCCCACGGCGTTGATGGTGATGGGATTGGAGGTGATGGCTTTGCCGTTTCCGAGGTAACCAATCTGGCTGAAGGCGGACGGATTACAGATCGAAGGCTGGCAAACCGCAGTGATGTCGGCGGAGCCGGGATAGAGCGGCGTGACGGTGCCGGCGGCGGAGGGAACGATGGTCTGCGGGGTGGTGGAGTTGTACTCCAGGGAGAGGCCGGTGATGGGCTGGCCCTGGGTGTCAAGGACGGTGGCGGTCAAGGGCAGGGGGGTGTTGATGGCCACGTTGATGCTGTTGGAAGAGTAGCCCGGAGCCGCGAGCACAATCGAGGCTGGCGGGCAGGTGGAGAAGAAGCCGGCGTTGGTGGCGGTGGAGGAGTTCGAGATGGTTGCGGTGATGGTGGTGGAGCCGGGCATCTGGGCGGTGGCTGCACCGTTTTCATCGATGGAGACAATGCCGGTGGTCTGCGATCCGAAGGTTACATGGCCGACCTGGCAGGTGATGTTGTTGGCGGTGTCGCCGGTGGTGCCGCCGTTCTGGTAGATGCGGGCGACGAGCTGGCCGACCTGGGTCTGGGAGACGCAGGCTGAGCCGTCGACGACGCCGGCGGGGGTTGGAACGGGGGTGCCGACGGTGTCGTTGGGGCAACAATCGGTGCCGGGATCGATGGAGCAGTTAGCGGTCTTGGGCCCGAGCAAAACTCCGGTGACGACGGGGTGGATGTATACGGGAATGGCGTTGCTGGTACCGGAGGCGCCACCGACGGCCGAAGCTGTGACGTAGGCCAGATACGGAGTAGTGGATGAGCCGGAGGGAAAGACGGGGGGAAAGCAGGTGGTGTAGTCGGCGATGCCGCCGCCGGTGTTGCGGTTCCAAGTGCCGGCGCAGACCTGGCCGTTGGAAGGATTGATGTCGGCGATGATGGGGCCGCCGTTGGTGTTATCTCCAAAGCTGCTGGTGCTGGAGTAGACAAAGGATTTCACGGAGACGGGGTTGTTGTGGCAGTCGATGGCGGAGGCGGAGAGCGCCTGACCCATCTGCCCGTAGTTGAGGCTTTCGCCTGTGGTGGCAAGGGCTGGCGAGAGAATGATGTTGGCCACTTGGCCTACAACCGGGCCGCTGTCGCCGGCGTTGCAATAGACGACGGGGGCAGACTTGTGTCCGCAACCGGTCACCGAAAGACCTAAGGGAAGCGCTAAGAAGAGAAGAGCTACCAGAGCAACAAACCGACGCGCCTTATTCACGAAAACCAAACGCACTAAGAACCTCCCCGTTCAACCGGAACGAAAGCTGAACGGTAAAACCGTCAACTGCTAAATCTCCGAGCTTCCAGTTTAGGGGTTGGACGGTCGGTGAGCAAATAGGAAATGCAGGAAGGATAAAAAGGGAAGCAGGAATTCACCATGAAGAAGAGCGGCCAGCCGACGATGGGGCGGCTGACCGCTCTTCTTTCGAGGTTTTGCGACAGGCTGTTTCTGCTTCCTGTCAGCTACTTGCTGCTTGCTGGCATGTTGTCTGCAAACCACTTTACTTCGCGCTGGGCGCGGTCGCGGATGTGCTCGGGGTCGCGGAAGCCGTGGCCTTCGTTGGGGTAGACGACGAGCTGGGTCTTGACGCCGAGATCGCGCAGAGCGTGCCAGAACTCGAAGGATTGAGGGGCTGGGCACTCACCGTCACGGTCGCCGACGATGACCAGGGTGGGTGTGGTGACGTTTTTGATGAAGGTGATGGCGGAGGACTTGGCGTAGACCGCGGGGTCGTCGTAGACGCTGGTGCCGAAGAAGGGAATCATCCACTGATCAATGGAGTTTTCGCCGTAGTAGGAGAGCCAGTCAGAGAGTCCGGCACCGGCGATGGCGGCGCGGAAGCGGTGGGTCTGGGTGACGGCGAACATGGTCATGAAGCCGCCGTAGCTCCAGCCGGTGAGACCCTCGCGGGTCTTGTCGATGGAGACTTTGCCCTCTACCGCATCCATGCCCTTGAGGATGTCGCGGAGGTCGCCGTAGCCGAAGTCCTTAACGTTTGCCTGAACAAATTTTTCACCCTGGCCGAAGCTGCCGCGGGGGTTGGGCTGGAACTCGAAGTAGCCCTGCTGGGACCACATGGAGTTGCCCCAACGCGCGCCAACCGAGGCCGAAGGGCCGCCGTGGACGCTGACGATGAGGGGATACTTTCTGGCGGGGTCGTAGTCGACGGGGTAGGTGAGCCAGCCCTGGACGTGGTAGCCCTCGTTGTCCCACTCGAGGGAGATGGTTTTGGCGGTGGGCTTGAGGTTGGCGTTGAGATGGGTGAGCTGGGTGATGTCGCCGGTGTCGGTGGTGAGGAGATAGAGCTCGGGCGGGGTGGTGAAGCTGCTTTCGACGAAGGCTACTTTGCGGTTGCTGGAGACGGAGACGGCATCCTTGATGCCGCCGCCGGAGACGGTAGCCTCACCGAGATCCGTGGCGCTGACTTCGGAGTTGGTGGAGGTGTCCCAACGGACCAGGACGGTGTGGCCACTGCGGTCTTCGACGAAGGCGAGTTTGGTGTTGGAGAGCCAGGCTTCGAAGCAGGGCGTGCCGTCGATGCCGGGAGTCGTGTCAGCCGGGGTTCCGCCTTTGCTGTCGATGACGTAGACGTCGCCGCCGGTGGAGCCCTGGTCGCTCATGAGGCCGCCGATGAAGGCGATGTGCGTGCCGTCGGGAGAGAAGCGGGGGACAGCGATCTGGAGGTCATGGAGTGGGCCGGAGATGGTGTTGGGATCGAGGACGACGTGCAACTCTTCGTTGACCTGATCCTTTGTGTTGGAGCCGGTTGTCTCCTGCAAGTGGCCGGTGATGGTGGCGGTGTAGAGCTTGGCGATCCACCAGTTGTTTTCGCCAGGCGGGTTGGCGGCGATGAAGGTGATTTCGGGGGACGCGGGCGACCAGGCGAACTCGTAGACATGGAGATTGGCGGGGGTGAGCCAGTTGTCGTTGCCGGTGGAGACGTCCACTGAGTCGACGCGCTGGACCTCGACGCCGTCTTCGCCGATGACGCCGGACCAGGGCTTCATGGCATCGAGCGCGCCGGCGGAACGGGTGGCGTTCTGGACAAAGAGGAAGGCGATGGATTTGCCGTCAGGCGACCAGGCGGGCTGCTGGAGGTTGCCGGCGAGGTGCGAGAGCTGCCTGACCTTGCCGGTGGCCCGGGACCAGAGGAAGATCTGCTGCTGGTCAGGTTTGGCTTTGTCGTCGGTGCAGGTGGAGAGGAAGGCGAGGGTGTTGCCGTCGGGCGACCAGATGGGCGAGGCGTAGGAGCAGTGGGCTGCTCCGTCAACCTTGATGATCTTCGTGGTGGCAGGCTTTGCGATGTCGGTGAGGTGGAGCGCGGAGGCGTCGTGAGTGCGGAGGGTCCAGGCTACGGTGGCACCGTCGGGCGAGATGGCCACACCGCCGGGTTGGGTGGCGCGGGTGAAGGACTGGCTGGGATTGGCGGTGTCGGGTGCGGCGGCGAGGGCGGGTTTGGCCGGGGTTTGTGCAGTCAGAGCTGTGGTGAGCAGCAGGGAACAGGCGGCGGCAAACGTTAGCTGGTGGGCGCTGCGGACGGGGAAGTTCATGCTGGACAGCGTATCACCGGAGGCTGGTAGTTAGCTGACAGCGGAGTCTTGAGCGGGTGAGAGGGCGGGCTCAGAGCTGCGCCGTTCATTTGTGTCCCGCTCCGTGGCGAAGGACGAGCATGAATCGGTTGGGACGATGTGGCAGGTGAACTGCGGGGATGGAGGGGCGGTGGAACCGACAGCGCAGGGAAGGGCGCCAGCGCGTTCATACGTGACTCCAGAGATGGAATGCGAACGAGATGGCGTGGAGATGGGCGTGGAGGAGGAAGAGGCTCTGGGTGAAGTAACGGCGGATAGAATTCTGGATCAGATCGGACGGCAGGCTTGGGGAGTGTGCCGGTGATGAATTTCAGCGATGAATTTCTTGACGCTGGCGCGGCGACTTGATACAGTTAGAAGGTTCCGCGAGTATCCGGAACGTGCCGTCATGAAGAGGCTCGGCGGGCTTTGGCCTGCTTTATACTGGATACAAGAGATTCACCGCAGGGTTCGCCCGGATGTATGAAGGGGGAATCAGTCAGTCTGCGGGTTGGCATGATGCCTATCTAAATCGCGCCTGCGACACCCTCCTCCCCGCTGTACCACGGCGGGACCCCATGGGGACGGGCTATGCGGGCCGGAACAGCGAAACGGAGTGGAGTCGTTGGGCAGGCTTGTAAGAGCTGGCACAGCGCACCTCGGCCACCGTCGACTGTTATCTCGCTTGAGTGGTTTGCAGTGTTGTTTGTGGTACGCGCAGTCGGAAGTACGGCCGCGTGCAGGATTCAGAACTTCGCCGGGACGTGTTTGCGCGTTCCGCCTTCCGTGCGTCTGGCTGGATGTGTTCAGTGCAGCGTGGGAAGTAGAGCGATGGGAGCTGCCCTGCACCGAGCCCGAACAGAGAGTTTCGGGAAGTGACTACCTTCGGGTAGAGCCAAGGAGTAGTAAAGTGCCTACGTTTCATCAGCTCGTCAAGCAGGGCCGGACGCCGACCCGCTACAAGACTGCATCGCCTGCGCTGCAGGGTTCGCCGCAGCGCCGCGGCGTGTGCACCCGCGTGTACACGCAGACCCCCAAGAAGCCGAACTCGGCGCTGCGCAAGGTTGCGCGTGTTCGCCTGACTAACGGCATTGAGGTTACGACCTATATTCCGGGCATCGGCCACAACCTGCAGGAGCACTCGATTGTGCTGATCCGCGGCGGCCGCGTGAAAGATCT
>DAIDKF010000006.1:116504-116796 GCA_027450185.1 Granulicella sp.
GCGTGGCCAATCGGAAGCAGAGCCGCTCGAAGTACGGCGCAAAGAGGCCGAAGGCGAGCAGCAAGTAGAGTTCAGTTGTTGGTGCTCGGAGGTCTGTTCTCAGCGTGAGATCGGCCTTGTCGGACTGGAAGCCCTGGATATTGGTCAGCGTCGCGTTCGACAGTTCCACCAGGAATTTCTCGCCATTGTCGGGCGTGACGAGGTTCATGGTGAAGGCCAGCCCTTCCGCCTTGCGGCTGTCCATGCGGATGCCAAGGAAGTTCAGGAACAGTTCGGTGGACATGGCGCGGAT
>DAIDKF010000007.1:0-57811 GCA_027450185.1 Granulicella sp.
TAACCACCGCAAACTGTCCGGTGGGGGCTAACGGCATAGGCGATGCCGCAACCTGCCCGATCTATCGCGGCGTGCTGGCCGTGCAGCCCGTTACCGGCGACCTCTACGCACTTACGGTGGACACCAACAACCTGGACCAGGGCTTGTGGCAGGACCTTTGCAACGCGACCTCGACCACCTGCGCGACGCCTGCGCCCACCTTCGCCCAGCGCATCGACAATGGTGCGTTGGAGGTGGGCAGCGGCAACACCGCCATCGCGCAGGGCAGCTACAATCTGGCGCTGAACGCCGCTCCCACCGCGGCGAATGGAACGAACCTCTATGCCGGAACGGTCGATCTCTATCGCTGCACGATGGCCGCCGGCTCCTCGGCCTGCGCACTGCGCAACACGACCAACGTGCTGGACGGCTGCGACGCGCCCGCGCAGGTGGCCGGTGCGCAGCATGCGATTGCAACGGTACCGATGGCCGGAGGAACGCCCATCCTCTACCTGGGCAACGACGGCGGCTTGTGGCGCTCGCTCGACGGCGTGGCCGAGACCGGCAGCGTCTGCTCCTCCACCGACAACACCCACTTCGACAATCTGAACGCCGCCATCGGAGCGGGCGGTTCGCTGGCCGAGGTCACGGGCTTTGCCGAGGATCCGGCGAATCCCAACACGCTGCTTGTTGGGGTGGGCGGCAACGGCTCAGCCGCGACCTCGACCGCAGCGACGCTTACGCCGTGGCTGCAACTCTCCACCGGCGAGGGCGGCCTTCCCTCCATCGACGCAAAGACCCCGGCCAACTGGTACGCGACCATCGGAGCGGGCGTGAACCTGGATGCCTGCCCGCTGGGCGCAAACTGTACGGCAGCGAACTTCGTCCCGCCTGCAACCATCGGCGCCACGCAGGTGGACGGTGACGCCGCACTGCTCGACGCCCCCACGCTGCTGGACCCGGCGCTGAGTTCGAGCATCCTGGTGGGCACCTGCCGCGTGTGGCGCGGGCCGGCATCAAGCGGCTCCACGTGGTCCAACGCCAACGCACTCAGCCCGGCGCTGGGCGGCATCACGCTGCCCTGCTCTCCGTACAGCCCGCTGATCCGCTCGCTGGCCGCCGGAGGCCCCAGCGTCACCAGCGCGAACCTGCAAAACTCCGGCTCGACGGTGATCTATGCGGGGATCTCCGGAGCGCAGGACGGCGGCGGCGCGATTCCCGGCCACCTGTTTGTGACTACCACGGCGAACACCGCGACCGGCGCGAAGGCATGGACCGACGCCGCGCTCGCGCAGGTCACCAACGACACCTCCGATGCGCACGTCTTCAACCCCGGACACTTCGACATCTCCTCCATCGCCGCCGACCCGCACGATGCGACCGGAGCCACGGTCTATGCGACGGTGACCGGCTTCGGCGTGCCACATATTTATCGCTCCACGAACTTTGGCGGAGCGTGGCTGAACATCAGCGCCAACCTGCCCGGTGTGCCGGTGAACGCCGTGCTCGTGGACCCGAATGACGCCAACACCGTCTACGTTGCCACGGACGCAGGTGTGTATGTCACGCAGACGGTGACCAGTTGCGGCACCACGCCGCCGACCAACTGCTGGAGCGTGCTCGGCACGGCGTTGCCGAATGCTCCGATTGTGACGCTGGAGGCCTCCGCGAGTCTGCCAACGGGCGATGGCCGGGTTGGCATGCTGCGGGCCGGGACCTACGGGCGCGGGCTGTGGCAGACGCCGCTGCTCACCGCCGCAGTGCCCACCCAGGCAGCGCTCACGCTCTCCAGCACCAGCCTCACCTTCGCCGCACAGCAGGTAGCCACGCTCTCTGCCGCGCAGACCGTTACCGTGACCAGCAGCGGGAACGCGCCGGTGACCTTCACCACGCTCACGCTCAGCGGCGACTTTACCGAGACCGACAACTGCGCCGGCCAGACGCTGGCGGCGGGCAGCAGTTGCAGCGTGCAGATCGTCTTCGCACCCACCGCGACGGGCGCACGTTCGGGCCTGCTGACGCTCTACGCAAACGTTCCGGGTGGACAGGCGACGGTCACACTCAATGGCACCGGCACTGCGCCCGCGGCCGTCGTGCTCACGCCGCTGGCGCTCAGCTTCCCAGCCACCATCGTGAACCAGACGGCGCCCTCGCAGAACATCACCATCTCCAACACCGGCGGCAACGCGGCGACGCTCTCCGCGCCAGTGCTGGGCGGCAATGCCAGCGACTTCAGCATCTATGCCAACACCTGCGGAGCGACGCTGCCGCCGGACACCGGTTGCACGATCACGATCACCTTTACCCCAACGGCCAGCGGCACGCGCTCGGCAACGCTCTCCATCAGCGACAACGCCGGTACAACATCGGCGGCGACGCAAACCGCGACGCTCACCGGCATCGGCAACGCACCCGCCACCGACACACTGTCGCCACTCGCACTCAGCTTCGCGCAACAACAGATTGGGACGACGAGCGCTGCGCAGACGGTAACCCTCACCAATAGCGGCGGTGTTGCCCTCACCCTGATCGCCGCAAGCGTTTCGCCGGGCGACTTCTCCGTGGTGAACGCCTGCGGCAACTCGCTGGCTGCGCATGCCACCTGCGCGTTCAACGTCACGTTCTCGCCCACCGCCATCGGCACACGCACCGCGACGCTCACCATCACCGACCAGTTTCACACCCAGAGCGTCGCGCTCAGCGGCGTGGGGCTTGCGGGCCCGGGCGTGTCGCTGACGCCGGTCACGCTCAGCTTCCCGGCCACCGGCGTGGGGCTTGCGGCGCCGGCCCAGACGCTGACCCTGACCAACAACGGCGGCCTTCCGCTCAGCATCTCAAACGTGGTTGCCAGCACCGGCTTCAACCTCGCGGCCAACACCTGCGGAGCCTCACTCGCGGTCCACGCCGCCTGCACGCTGACCGTGGTCTTCGCCCCAACCGCCGCCGGTCCTGCCGTGGGCACGCTCACCTTCACGGACAACGGACCCTCCGGCAGCCAGGCCACCACGCTCTCCGGCACGGGCATCGACTTCGCGCTGACCGCGACCAGCGCCACCAGCGCGACGATTGCCGGCAGCGGAGCGAGCACCACCTACGCCCTGCAACTTGCGTCGGTCAACGGCCTCTCGGGCAACGTCGCGATGAGTTGCAGTGGGGCACCGGCCAACTCCACGTGCACGGTCGTGCCCAACGTCGCCGCATTGGGGACCACGCTGCCCATCGCCGTCACGGTCGAGACCGATGTTGCCGTGGGCACGCTTACACCGCTCGCACGGCCATTCGGCACGGGCCGAGCCGCGATGACGAGCCTGCTTGCGCTGCTGCTGCCACTCGCGCTCTTCACGCGCCGCCGCTACGCTCGACTCGCGCTGGCGTTGGCGCTGATCTGCGGCCTGGGAGCCATGAGCGGCTGTGGCGCCAGCCGCACCATCCCCAACGCGACATCGCCGGGCAACGGAACACCCACCCCCACCGGCACCTACACGCTCACCGTGAGCGCGGCCGCCGCTGGCCTGACCCACTCGGTCAACCTAACGCTTGTCGTGCAGTAGATGGGAGCCGCGCAGACGCAGCAGCAGACGCGAGCTTATGCAACCGCGCCCGCAGCCGCGGCGCTGGCCCACGCCCACTGGAAGTTATAGCCGCCGAGCCACCCCGTGACGTCGACGACTTCGCCGATGAAGTACAGCCCGGCAACGCGCTGGCTCTCCATCGTGCGTGCGTCGAGTTCGCGCGTGTCGACGCCGCCGACCGTGACCTCGGCCTTGGCAAAGCCCTCCGAGCCATCGGGCCGCAGCGTCCAGGCATGGAGCTCGCTCTCCAGCCGCGCAATGCCTGCGTTGGTCCAGTCGCCAGAGCTCTGGTTGGCGCGCAGCCGCACCCATCGCTCCGCCATGCGGGTAGGCAGGACGGTCCGCATGGCAGCGAACGCGCTGTTCCAGTCGCGCCCCGAAGCCCGCGCCAGCAACGGCTGAAACACCTCCACGCCAGGCACCATGTCAAAGCTCACCTCGCCGCCCGGCCGCCAGTAAGAGGACACCTGCAGCACAGCCGGACCGCTCACTCCGCGATGCGTCACCAGCAGCGCCTCGCGAAAGACCGGAGCCTTCGCGCGCTTCTTCGCTGCAGCCTCACCCGTAGCGTCGACACGCGCGACGACCTCGAAGGCGACGCCGGCAAGATCACGCCAGCGTTCACGGTCGGCCACGGAAAACACCAGCGGCACCAGCCCTGGACGAGGCTCCACGATAGCGTGGCCAAACCTGCGCGCCAGCTCGTATCCGAAGGCCGTAGCGCCCAGCGCCGGAATCGACAGCCCGCCGGTGGCCACCACCAGGGACATGCAGCCAATGCTCCCCAGGCTGGTCTCGACGACAAATCGCGGCTGCAACGAATCGGGTGCGATGGATCTCGCGTCGGTGGCTGGCGCTGGTCGAACGCCACCCACCGTCACGCCGCAACGCGTCTCCACGCCGGCCTCCGCACACTCGCGCTCAAGCATCGCGACGATCTGCCTGGCCGAGTCGTCGCAGAACAACTGCCCCAGCGTCTTCTCGTGATATTTGATTCCGTGCTTCTCCACCAGCGCGACAAAGTCCCGCGACGTAAACCTGGCCAGCGCGGACTTCGCGAAGTGCGGATTCTCGCTGAGGAAGTTCTCCGCCCTGGTCCTCACGTTGGTAAAGTTGCAGCGCCCGCCGCCGGAGATCAGAATCTTGCGTCCCACTCGCTCACCGTGCTCGAGCAGCAGCACGCGGCGTCCGCGCTTTGCGGCCTCCAAGGCGCACATCATCCCGGCGGCACCCGCGCCCAACACCGCCACGTCGACCTGCTTCTCAAGAGTCACTGCTTCTATCTTATTTGGCGCGGCCTTCGCTACTGTCGTTCGGCACTGTGTGGCCGCGCAACCGTTAGCGCCGCCGATAGGGCCGGTACACCGGCTCCCATACGTTCGCACGCAGCGCCTCGACAAACGCCTCACCTTTGACCTCTGCCAGGCCTTCGGTCTGCGCCTGCCTGCCCAGCGCGAGCGCCACGCTCATCGACACCTCGCGCAACGACTCCAGCGGCGGCAGCAGCGGGCCGTTGGGGTCATGCTGAGTGGGCGAGAGCGAGGCCAGCGCCGCCGCCGCCGCCATGATCATACCCTCGCTTACCCGTTTCGCCCGCGCACTCACAATCCCCAGCGCGATCCCCGGAAAGATATACGAGTTGTTGGTCTGCGCAATGTTGACGCTTCTGCCGCCAAATTCCACCGGAGGAAACGGGCTGCCCGTGCCCACAATTGCACGGCCCTCGGTCCAGAGGATCACATCCGCCGGCTTTGCCTCGCAGCGGCTGGTCGGGTTCGAGAGCGGCAGAATGACCGGCCGAATCCCGCGTCCCTCCTGCTCCAGTCCGCTCACCATCGCCCGGACCACGTGTTCGGTGAACGCGCCCGCCTGCCCGGAGACACCAATCAACACCGTGGGCCGCACGCGCTCGACGACCTCCAGCAAACCGATGCCATGCTCTCCTCGATCCCACGCGTGGACCTCGCTCATCGGCCGCGCGAAGGCCGCCTTCTCGCCCGACAATCCCTCCATGCCCTCGACGAGCAGGCCATCTTTATCGACCGCGTAGAACCGTGAGCGCGCGGCGGCGTCGCTGAGCCCGGCGGCGACCAGGGCCTTGCGCACCAACTCGGTGATGCCCAACCCGGCCGATCCAAACCCGAAGACCACAAACCGCTGGTCGGCAAATGGGACGCCGGTGGCCTTCACGGCCGCCATCAGCGTTGCGACGGCCACAGCCGCAGTGCCCTGGATGTCATCATTGAAGCTGGGAAGCACGTCGCGATAGCGCTCCAGCAGCCGCGCAGCGTTGTGCCCGGCGAAGTCCTCCCACTGCAGCAGCACGTGCGGCCAGCGCTTGCGCACTACGCGCACAAACGTGTCGACGAACTTGTCATACTCCGAGCCGCGCACGCGCTCGTGCCGCCAGCCGATGTACATCGGGTCGGCGATTCGCGCCGCATTGTCTGTGCCTACGTCCAGCAGCACGGGCAGGCAGGTCATGGGATGAATGCCAGCCAGCGAGGTGTAGAGCGCGAGCTTGCCGATAGGAATGCCCATGCCGCCTGCGCCCTGATCGCCCAGGCCCAGAATGCGCTCGCCGTCCGAGACCACGATGCAGCGCACCTTGTCATAGCGCGGATGCCCGAGGATGGTCTCCATGCGCGCGCGATTCGGATAGCTCAAAAACACGCCGCGCGGCCTGCGCCAGATCTCGGAGAAACGCTGGCAGCCCTCGCCCACCGCGGGGGTGTAGACGATCGGCAGCATCTCCTCGATGTTGCGCGTAATCATTGCATAAAAGAGCGTCTCGTTGACGTCCTGCAGATCGCGCATCAGCGTGTAGCGCGCAAAGTCGTCGGGCAGCGCTCGAAACGCCTTCAACCGCCGCTCCACCTGCTCATCGAGCGTGCCCACGTGCGGCGGCAGCAATCCGTGCAGCGAGAACTCATCGCGCTCCGACTCCGGAAACGCCGTTCCCTTGTTGAACATCGGGGTATTCAGCAACCCCAACCCAGCCAGCGAAGTCTCCAGAAACTGCGGTGAAGTACGCGACGGTGCCATGGCAACATTCTACGTCCGCACCCTGTTCCTGCTGCCCGCTCATCGCCCAACCCTCATGCAGTCCTCGCCGGTGCGGACCCAACCGTATCTCCATCGATCGTCACGGAGCGATTACGTCCAGATCGCTGGCGACGATGATTGGCCCGGTGAATTTCTGCTGAACTTCCTGCAACATCTGCGCCGGATTCGGCTTGTCCCCGCCGACGTAGTGCGTAATCACCAGCAGCTTTGGCCGGGCACGCGCTGCGATATCGCCAAGCTCCACCGCCGAGGTGTGGAACGCGGAGAAATAGGCGTTCCCTCCACGTGCCATGGAGTAGACCTCGTGGATGAGCAGATCGCAGCCATTACAGGCCTGCACAACGGTCTCCGTGGGCCGCGTGTCGCCCGAGATCACAATGGATCTTCCGTCTGCGTCGAAACGGTAACCGAGAGCCTCCTTCCAACTGCCGTGCTGGACGGCGAAGGCCGTTACTTTGACGTTCTCGTCCTGATACACCACACCCGGCTGGATCTCATGCACGTCGACGCGATGCCCCGTCTTCGAACTGTGCTCGAGGCCGTTGACGCGAAGGTCGATGTCCTCCGCATACGCGTGCTCCAGGCCGTCCACCATAGCTCTGGTCCCGGTCGGTCCGTAGAGATGCAGCGGAGCCGTGCGGCCCATCACCCACGGCGTGAGCATTAAATCCGGCAGGCCAAGCGTGTGGTCAGAGTGCAGATGCGTGAGGAATGCGATGTCGAGCGTGTTCGGCTGCAGAGCGTCGATGCCGTGCGAGAAGGCGGCTGCGGCCTGGCGCACGGCTCCCGTGCCCGCGTCCACCAGATACGCCGTTCCATTCACAACCACCGCAAGAGATGGCCCCTGGCGCGTCGGGATCGGGCGCGGCATTCCGGTGCCGAGAAAAACTACGAACACTCCGTGGTCAGAAGGAACGGTTTGCAATGGCGCCGGTGGCTGGACACCTCCGGGAGCTGCTTGTCCAATGCCTGGACCCGCCGCTGCACACAGCATCGCCACGCCCAGCGCCCAACACAGAACTGAAGGCTTCATACGCTCCTCCGAATCGAGCCTGCCAACAAACTATAGTGCAACGAGGTCGCTTTCGGTCCTCGCAATTGGCGCAACGCTTGTGCCACGACAGCACCCGGCCTGCGATGCATTGCGCCTTCGGCGTAGCCCTCGCAGAGTGCTTCTCAGCTCTATCGTGCGTCCGCATGAGCCCAAGACCTTATGACAAATCGGTCATAGCGTGCGATTTACGCACAGCGAACGTAACTTTTTCGCATCTACAGCGTTCTACCTTGAGTGGGCTTTTCGGCATTAAAGCCGCCAGCAGCCGTTCGATCGTCACCGTACGCACCACCGCGGCAAAACCTCCCCCGCGGTATCGGGCTGCGAAACCCCGCTCCGTTTCGCGGGTAGCGCTCATCTAACAGCTTTGTCGACCTGAAGTTCGGAGATTTATTCTTGCGCTCTCTTTTGATGACTGCACTTCTTTTTTGCATTCCCGGCGCATTTGCGCAGCAGACACCTGCGCTGCAACTGGAGCAGGCCGCAAGAGTCTCCTGGCCCGTAGCCGAGCTGGTCTCCTTCAAGCCGACTGTGGCAGCGGAGGTCGCCACCCCCACGCCGGCCGCAGCATCCGCAGCCGCCGATCTGCCGGACGACCCCGATGTAGCGCTTCAGCCCAGAGCGTCCGCCGCCACGGCTGATGTCTCCTCCAGCGCCCAGTCTCAATCCCCGACCGGCAGCCAAGCCGCCACGCCGCAGCCCGCAGAACCTCTGCCGCCGCCGCAGCCCAAGCGCATTCTCGGCATGATGCCCAACTACCGCGCCGTGAGCGCCGGCGTCATACCGCCTCCGCCCACACCCAAAGAAGCCTTCATGGACGCAACCTATAACGCCTTCGACTACTCCGACTTTGTGTTCGTCGGCCTGACGTCGCTGATGGCGGAGGGGACCAACACGCATCCTGTGTTCGGCAAAGGCGTCCCCGGGTACTGGTCGTACTACTGGCGCGGCTTCATCGATAAGGCCGACGGCGACTACTGGGTGGACTTCATCCTTCCCACTGCGTTTCACGAGGACGAACGCTACTATGCCAAGGGCCGCGGCAACGTCCTCCAGCGGGCCATCTACGCCGCCTCACAGGTGATCATCACGCCCGACTACAACGGTCACAATACCATCAATGGTGCAGAGCTGCTCGGCCGTGGCATCGCGCAGGCCATCTCCGTCAGCTACTACCCCACCCAGTACGCTACGGTCAGCGATGTCGCCTCGAAGTATGGCTATGCGCTGCTGCGTGATGCCGGCATGAACGTCTTCCGCGAGCTGTGGCCGGACTTCTCCGTGCGCGTCCTGCACCGCCAGCCTTAACCTCGGCGCACTGCGAGCCCATGCGACGAGTCTTGTCGATGCGAGTGCGGTAGTGCGTAGAATCATTCCAGCTCGAACCTCACGGACATGAATCCAACGGACGATCTCGCTATCCTCGCCCAACAGGAAAACCTGCTACGCTTCCCTGCCTTCGACGCCGAGACCGCGTGGCAGCTTGGCTCGCTGCTCCACGCCGCGCTGCTCGGCCTCAACGCAGGTGGCACCGTCGAGATCGAGCGCGACGGACAGCTTCTCTTCGCGTGCACAACGCCCGGCGCCAAGCCCACGCAGGCCGACTGGATTCGCCGCAAGCGCAGCACCGTCCAGCGCTTTCATCGCAGCTCCTACGCCATCGGCCGCGAACTTGCGCGCGACAGCGCCACGCTCGAATCCGCCCACGGGCTCAGCGAGAACGACTATGCGGCGCACGGCGGAGGCTTCCCGCTGTGGCTGCAGCCGAACCCCGCCGCCGGCGCGATGGCTCCAACCTGCGTGGGCAGCATCATCGTCTCCGGGCTGCCGCAGCGCGACGACCACAATCTCGTCGTCAACGCGATCGCCCTTTACCTCCAGATAGCGATCCCGCAGCTCAGTCCCGCCTGACGAGCGTCACCTCGTACAGCGCCGCGCCGAAAAACAAGAGCGGTAGACCGGGAGGTTCTACGTCCCCGGCCCACCGCTCTGCTGCAAATCGCACCTTCCGAACGAAGCCGCCGGTTCGGCGATTGCTTCTCCTGCCATGCTCCCGGTCTAATTGCCGGTCGCTGACGCCGCGACAGGCACCGCAACCATCGTCTCGGTGTCCGCGATCAAACCTTCTTCAATCGCCTTCAGAGCGACGGTCGATTCATAGTACTTGCCCGCATCCGCAAGCGTGAGAGCCATCTGCAGGTGATTCTCCGATGAGGCGATAGGCATCAGCACCAGGGTGTAGTTCATGTCGATTCCGGCCAGCTTCAACTCCCGGACCGCTCCCTGCGTGTCGCCACTCTTCAGGCTTTGATTGGCCTTGTCGATGTGGCTCTGCTTCTCCGGCGTCCGCACATAGTCCTCGGACATCGACATCCGCGCATCGACGGGGACGTAAGCCGCGCCTTGATTCGCGGTGCCGGTTCGCGTGTGAGCCATTGCACTCTTGAACTGCGGCGCCTCACGCTCTGCCGCGGCCATCGCCTGCTCCGCCTTCACCATCAAGGCAATGGAGGCGTTCGGATGGCCCTCAAACATTGCCACCCGCGCTGCGATGATGTCGTCGAGCGCGGAATGCCCGTTCTGCGAGAACTTCATCAGCTCCTGCGATTGCGTCCTGCCAGTCGATGCCGTGGCAGCGTTCGCCGTAGCCGATCCCGCCGCTGTCTGCGCACTGGCGATCGACCCCAGGCCAAAGGCCATAGCCGTTGCATACAGCGCCATCTTTCCTGCGCTCGTTCGGATGCTCAACATACACTTCCTCCAGGTTTCCAATTTCATTAAAAGGCAATAGAAGAGGGCGAGACCGAAGATGGACCCGTTCCCCGCTGACAATAGACGGCTAAAACAGGCAATAGGTTGACTGCGCCAGGGAGATGAACTGCGCCATCACCCGTCCACCGCCAAGTACACCGTTACACCGCACGGCAGACAGCGACTCAAACGCTGTGCTCCTCCAGCGCGGCGCGGAAGGGCTCGCGATTCCGCCGCGACTACACTGGAACCAGATGGCCACCGCTGACACACCCCGCACGCTCCGCATCTCCCGCCGCGCCGCCGACCGCCTTCGCGCCGGACACCTGTGGATCTATCGCACAGACCTCGAAGCCGCGCCCGAAGGTGAGCCCGAAGGTGGCGCGCTGGTCACGCTCACCGACTCGCGCAAGATTCCGCTCGGAACGGCGATGTACTCCTCGGCCTCGCAGATCGCAGCGCGCCTCATCTCGCACACCCCGGCACTGCCGCGAGCGCAGTACCTCGCCGACCTGCGCACGCGCATCGACGCCGCACTCGCACTGCGCCGCACACTTGCACCCGCCACCGCGGACAACAACGCGCACCGCCTCATCTTCTCCGAAGCCGACAACCTCCCGGGCATCATCGCCGACCGCTACAACGACCTCATCCTGATTCAGCTTCTCACCCAGGGCACGGCGCAGGACGATGTTCGCACTATACTCGTCGCAGCGCTCAGCGCGGCCTTCGCGCAGGACAAATGCGCGCTCACCATCTGGGAACGCCCCGACCCGCGCATCCGCGAACTGGAGCAGCTCCCCGCGCCAGCGCCCGGACCGCTCTTCACCACCATAGACACTGTCGACCCCGACGGCAGCAGCATCCGCACCGCCCCACAACACGACGCCAACCAAGCCGCGCCAGCCACTACCACCTTCACTCTCAACGGCCTCCACTTTCACTATGACGCCACCAGCGGCCAGAAGACCGGAGCGTTCCTGGACCAGCGCCTGAACTACGCCGCCGCCACCCGCGCCGTCGCTGCCTCCCGCAGCAGCCCGCATACAAGCGCCAACGGCCTTCGGGGATTGGACATCTGCACCTATCACGGCGGCTTCGCTCTGCATCTCGCCCAGGTCTGCACGCACGTCACGGGCGTCGACGCCAGCCGTGCCGCGCTTGAAGCCGCCGACCGCAACCTCACCCTCAACCCCCAGCTTGCCGCCCGCTGCGAGGTCGAGTGGATGGAGGCCGACGCCTTCGACTACCTCCGCCACCTCGACACGCAGGCCCACGCAGCTCCCACGCCCGAGCACCTCTTCGACGTCATCGTCCTCGACCCGCCGGCCTTTGCGAAATCCAAACGTGCCGCCGAAGGCGCCCTGCGTGGCTACAAGGAGTTAAACCTACGCGCCCTTCGCCTTCTCGCCCCCGGTGGAACCCTGATCACCCACTCCTGCTCGCACCACGTCTCGCTCGCCGAGTTCACCGGGATCGTCGCCTCAGCCGCCGCCGACGCCGGCCGACGCGTCCAACTGCTCGAAACCCACGCCGCCGCCCCCGACCACCCCGAGATCTTCACCCTGCCCGAGACCCGCTACTTGAAATGTTTGATCTGCCGCGTCGACTGACGCCCCGCGCATCCAACATCAAGGCACTGGAGACCTTTATGCGCCGCTTCGCCCTGCTGCTCGTTCTTGCCGCCGCTCCGGCTCTCGCCGCCTCCTCTGCCTTCGTCGGCGACTGGCAAACCCCCGACGACGCGATCGTGCGCATCGCTCCCTGTACCGCGTCGCACACCACCGCAAACACCGATCTCTGCCTCACCGTCGTTCGCGTGGCCCCGTCTGCGCCGCTCGGCCCCGACGGTCGCGCAACCGACCTCAAAAACCCCGATCCCACGCTACGCAGCCGCCCCATCTGCGGTCTGGTCATCGGCACCGGCTTCCAGGCCACCGACCCCACCCACCTGACCGGCGGCCATCTCTACGACCCCGAGTCCGGCCACACCTATCAGGGCACCATCACCGCCGACGGCGATAGGCTCCACCTGCGCGGCTACATTGGCATCCCACTCTTCGGACGCAGCGAGAGCTGGCGCCGCTCCCGCACCGTCCCTGCCTGTAGCTAGGCAGCGCCGCGGCCAGGGTCAGGACTTATCCGAGGCTATGCGTTCTCCCCGTACTGCCCGCCTCCGCCAGCCACGGCCGAGGGCTTCGGAGCCGGATGCTGTTTACGGTAGAAAGCTCTCACCCCAAGCGCGGCCAGAAACGCCATACCTCCGGCACTCAGCAGAAAGCTCGACGGCTCCGGCACCGCGGACACGGACGGCGAGGAGGGTGAAGCATCGGACGATGAGATCGTCAGGCTCGAGTCCACCGGCCCTCCGTCGTAGTAGCTGCTCAGTCCGAACGTGCCGAGCAGGAACGTGGGGTCGTACACCTTGCCGCTGAACAACTGTTGGCCAAACAGATTGAAGGCTCCGTCAGTGAACTGCAAGCCGCCGCCGGCCCCATGGGTATAGAAGTACAGCCCGTTGGTCTCCGGCGCTCCATTGACGGTCATCGAGACGTCGTTGAGCTGCACATCGTAGCCGGGTTGCGATTGCGATGACGCCTCCGGGTTGGACGGCAGGCTGAAGTCGATGGTGTCGCCCTGGCTGATCAGCACGAAGTTCAGCGTGTCAGCCTGCGCCATAACGCCGGCCCCTGCTACAACGCCAGCCAGAACGAGCGCGCGGAGCATCATGGGTCTGGGGAACATGTGGAGTCCTTTCCTGCCAGGCAGAAGGTTGCAACTGCGCTGGCTGAATGACTTATCGGCAGTTTCGCGGCTAACGTTAGCTGCCTCCACGCATCCCGCTGTTCCACGCTGCAAAAAATAATCGTGAAGATTCAGCCCAGAATTATCGTGTCAAGCCCCGCACGCTGTCACAAACCGCCAAAGACCCCGTCAATGCTGACGATTTCTCTTCGCCGGCCCTGGCAGGATCACCCCTCCCAACCCGCTACACTCTCACTCATGCATCCGGCCGTTCAGCAAGCGCCGAGGTGGAGTCGGCCTTTACTCTGCCAGGGCCTTCATCTGCTCGATGTACAACGCCGATGGAAACTTCCGGCCAGTGCTCATGGCGGACATATAGCGGCGCTTGCCGAAGATGGGGCGGTCGAACCAGGCGCGATCGAACTTGCCCAGCATGGACCACGCAATGCCGGCATAGCCGCCGGGGTCGCGCCCATCCAGCTCGTACTTATCGTTGAGATAGATCGCCACCTTCATGGCGATCGCGGCGTTTGGCGTCCACTCGACGATCTTCTTGGCCCAGTACATGCGCAGGTAGTTGTGCATCCAGCCATAGTGCAGCATCTGGATCTGGGCTGCGTTCCACAGCTCGTCGTGGGTCTGGGCGAACTCCAGTTGCGGCAGCTTGTAGAGCACCTCGCGCTGGTCGCGGTCGTGCTCGGCGATGGTGAGCCTGGCCCAGTTGTCCGCGCAGCCGGGCGAGTCATACTCCGGCTGATAGCGCACGAAGTTCACGCTCAACTCGCGCCACACGATCAGCTCGTTGAAGTAGCTGTTGCGCGCCGCGTGCAAACCCGAGGTTCCTGCGCCAGCCCTGCGCCGCACCGCTGCATCCACGGCCAGCGCAATCGTCTGCGGCCCGATGTGGCCGAAGTGCAGATACGGGCTCATCTTGCTGGTGCCATCGACCTCCGGACGATTGCGGTCGCGGTCGTAGCTGACCAGCAGCGTGTCACAAAACAGATTCAGCCGCTTCATTGCAGCATGATGTCCGCCGAGCCAGGCTTCAACGGGCTGCACGCTGCGGTCGAAGCCGGTCCAGCCGCGGGTCATGTCCGTGCGCACGTCGTCCGCGAGCAGGCTGCGCGGGCGCTTCCACTCGTTCTCCGCGCGTGGGTTCGTATACGGCGTAAGGAACTCCGGCAGGGCACGATAGAGCCGCGGCCGCGCCACCGCTGCACTGAACTGCGCCTTCTCCAGCAGCTTCGACGGCACAAGGACGTCCGCATCGACGGTCCAGAAAGGAACGGTCAAGGCCTCCGCCACGCGCACGCGCCACTGCTCAGGAGCGCGCATCGGGTTCTCGTCTCCAATCACCATGGCGGCGTTCACGTCGGAGAAAAATCTCAGGTGGTCTTCCTGCGGAGCCCGCCGCATCACGAAGCCTACGCCGCGCTCCGCGCAGTCCTCCTCGATGTCCGGCAGACCCTGGTTCAGGAAGACGTAGTGCCGCAGATTCGCGTGGGGAAAGTTGCTGATCCCGGCAAAGTACGCGACGACTGGGAGGCCCAGCGCGTTGCCGCATGCAACAGCCAGATCGAGTGCATGGTTGTCGCGTCCGCGCTGCGCCCGCTGCATCCAGTAGACGACACACTCGCCGCCCCGCGCAGGAGCACCCCCGCGCCGCACCGTCACGCGTGCGTCCTGCACCAGGTCGCGAAGCGCCTGCGGCATGCGCTGGTCCTGGGCGAACGCCACGGCCAGCCGTGCATAGGCTGCATCCTTCTCCTCCACGCTCATCGTTACAGGATTCGTTGCCGGATTATCTGCCAGGCTCATCGTCGTCAGGTTGTTGTCCATCACACTCTTCACGCTACCTGAATCCGCGCGCTGCGCTACCATCGTGCTTGCGAGAAATTTCATGCCCATCGACGCCATCAAATCGGCCGCCCCAAACAGCGCTTCCGACCCAATCGAGACTCTTACGCTGCGCCGCGCTGCGCTGACCGACGCTCCCGCGCTCGCGCTGGCCGGCGCTGCCACCTTCCTCGAAGCCTTCACCTGGATGCTGCCCGGCGCGGACATCATCGCCCACTGCCTGAAGCAGCACACGGCCGAGGTCTACGCCCACTATATGCAGCATCCGGAGACGCGGGTCACGGTTGCCGTGACCGGCCCGGCTGCCGGCTTCGAGCAGGAGCCCGGCTCGATCGTCGGCTACGCGCTGCTGTGCGCGCCCGAGCTGCCGACCTTCGACGTGCTGCCCACGGACATCGAACTGAAGCGCATCTACCTCTTCTCCCGCTTCCGTACGGCACCTGTGCTTGATGCTACCGGCGCCCCCATCCCCGGCCTGCGCCCCGCCCAGGCTCTACTCGATGCCACTGTCGGCGACGCCCGCGCGCTGGGCCGCAGCCGGCTGCTGCTCGGCACCCACGCCGGGAACCTGCGAGCCATCGCCTTCTACCGCCGCAACGGCTTTACTGAGGCCGGCACCCGCACCTTCCAGGTCGGCAAACAGGTTTGCAGCGACCTGATCTTCGCCAAGACACTGTAAAGATTCACGACAAATGGCGTCCGATAACGCTCCACTCCACCATGGTCCCTTCGAGGGCTATAGCTGTAAACCATTTATTTTGTGTTGGATACATTTTATTTCTCATAATAGCTCATGCTTTTCGAAACCCTGCCGATATAGGGAACAGCTCGCGATAGGTTCGTAGGGAGCCGGCCGTAGGTTCTCCTTCCATAGCCGCGCTCCAATCCTCCGAATCGCAGCGAACGACTCTGGTTTGAAAGGGTTTCCGATGACTAACCTTCGCACGTTCCTCTCCACCTACAGTCCGATGCTGGCGCTCGGCGCGGTGATCCTTGGCCTCTATGCATGCGCAATGTGTATAGGGTTGGGCCTCGTCCGCTAGCTTCACATACAGCCCACTCCACCCCAGCGCAACAGCCCTGCCCCCCGATGGCCTGCACAAACCTGTGCAGGCCGCAGTGCGTCAGGAACCTTTTCCTGCCCTCCAGCGTCTAAACTAGTGGTAGACTAAGATTCGCTGGAGACGTGCGCCTCCGAGTTGCCGAAGCACCGCTGAATATGGCATGTGACTTCCGCCCGCGCCCGCGGCCTTGACCGCATACCCCGTCCCAACGACCCCGAGACAACCAAGGGATTTCTCCGCGCGCTTCACTTTCGCGTGCTTCGCGCAGAGATATTTCCCGTAAAAATTTTTATGAGGCTCTGCCACGCGCGAGTCCTCGATTAGGAGCGCCCCCAGTGGCCGAAGAACTCGACAAATACGAAGAAGACGTAGACCACATCATCGACACAGGCAAGGAGAAGGGGTACCTCACCTTTGGTGAGGTGAACGACCTGCTGCCCGGCGATATTACCTCGCCCGACGAACTCGATGACCTGATGACCACAATCAACACGCAGGGCATTGACGTGCTGACCGAGGGGCGCCGCGGTTCGCGCGATGTGGAGGACCATGATGGCGACAACGAGTCCGGCGAGGACTCCGACGACGTCGAACTCGACCTCTCGCCCGGTACGCTGGAAAAGACCAACGACCCTGTGCGCATGTATCTCCGCGAGATGGGCACGGTGCCGTTGCTCACCCGCGAGGGCGAGGTCGAGATTGCGAAGCGCATCGAGCGCGGGCAACTGCGCGTGATGAAGGCCATCTCGCGCTCGACTATCGTGATCCGCGAGATTGTCGGCCTGGGTGAAGACCTCAAGCGCGGCGTCCGCAACATCAAGGAAGTCGTGACCTTCGATGAAGAAGAGCTTACCGAAGAGATTCTCGCCGCACGCGTGAAGGCCACGGTTGCACGCACCGACGAGCTGGTGAAGCACCAGAAGAAGGCCGCCGACTACTTTGCGAAATCGCAGGACCCGCAAGGCAAGGACGCCAAGGCCAAGCAGCGCTACGTGCGCAAGAACATCTGGCTGATGGGCCGCGAGAACGTCTTCGTCTCCCGGATCGTGCGCGAGTTCAAGTACACCAACGGCGAGAAGAAGCGTCTGCTCGACAAGGTCAACAAGACGGTGGATTCGATGCGCACGCTGGAGCGCCAGATTCGCTCGCTCGAAGCCAAGTTTGAGGCATCGCGCTCCGAGGAGCTGAAGAAGGAGTACAAGCGCCAGCAGAAGAACTGCCGGGTGGATCTGGAACGCGTCGAAGCCGATGCGGGTATCTCGCACGAGGCGCTCAAGCGCACTCAGCGGGAGATTATCCAGGGCGATATGGACGCCGAGAAGGCCAAGCGCGAACTGATCGAAGCCAACCTTCGGCTGGTCGTGTCAATCGCGAAGAAGTACACCAACCGCGGGCTTCAGTTCCTCGATCTGATTCAGGAGGGCAACATTGGCCTGATGAAGGCAGTCGATAAGTTTGAATACCGTCGCGGGTACAAGTTCTCAACCTATGCGACGTGGTGGATTCGTCAGGCGATCACGAGGGCGATTGCGGATCAGGCTCGCACGATTCGTATCCCGGTGCACATGATCGAGACCATCAACAAACTGATACGGACCAGCCGCCAGTTGGTACAGGAGCTGGGCCGCGAGGCGTCGTCGGAGGAGATTGCCAAACGCATGGACATTCCGGTGGCGAAGGTCCGCAAAGTCCTGAAGATCGCGCAGGAGCCTATCTCGCTGGAGACGCCGATCGGCGAAGAGGAAGATTCGCATCTTGGCGACTTCATCGAAGACCGCATGGCTGTGAGCCCGTCGGACGCCGTAATTTCGGTGAACCTGAAGGAGTACACCTCGCAGGTGCTTCGGACTCTGACACCGCGGGAGGAACGCGTGATCAAGATGCGCTTCGGGCTCGAGGATGGAAGCGAGCACACGCTCGAAGAGGTTGGTCAGAGCTTCCAGGTGACGCGCGAGCGTATCCGCCAGATTGAAGCCAAGGCGCTGCGCAAACTGCGCCATCCCAGCCGCTCGCGCAAGCTGAAAGCCTTCGTCGACGGCGTCAAGGAGATGTAACGCATTCGCATATGAAACAGAAAGGGCGCGCCAACCGGTGCGCCCTTTCTGTTGGAGTGTCTTCTTCGGCACCTTTCTTCGCGCGAAATTTCTCTTCCTGCAACATTACGTCCGTAGTGTCAGATTATGCGTATAAGCTTCGTCGTCCCTGCGTACAACGAAGAGGCCTACCTCCCAGCCTGCCTCGAATCCATCCTTGACCAGACCCGCAGCCTTCCCGACGGAACCTGCGAGATCATCGTGGTGAACAACGCGAGCAGCGATCGCACGCGTGAAGTCGCGCTGCGCTATCGGAGCGTGACGGTGGTCGACGAGCCGCGCAAGGGCCTGACCTTCGCTCGCCAGGCCGGCTTCGCCGCCAGCTCCGGCTCTCTCATCGCCAACGTCGACTCCGACTCCCGCCTCACCCCAGGCTGGGTCGCAAAGGTTCTCTCCACCTTCGCCCAGGCAGAGATCGCGCACTCCGCCAATCCCGAAGCGCATCGCCCGCTGGTCTCCCTCTCCGGCCCGCTGGCCTACTACGACCTCACATCCAGCCAGCGCCGACTTGTGCACGTCTTCTATATGACCGCCTGGATCACCTACGCCATCAATCGCTACATCCTGCGCGTCGGCTCCATGGTGCAGGGAGGCAACTTCGTAGTGAGCCGCGCAGCGCTCGAAGCCATCGGAGGGTTCAACACCTCCATCAGCTTCTACGGCGAGGATACCGACATTGCGCGACGGTTGAACCAGGTCGGTGAGGTACGCTTTACGTTTGCGCTGAAGATGTCGTCCTCAGCGCGCCGACTGAAGAGTGAAGGCATCCTCACGATGGCCGTGCGCTACTCCATCAACTACCTGTGGACCACCTTCTTCAAGCGCCCCTACACCGACACCTACATCGACATCCGCGAGCAGCCCGAGGCCTGACGCCGGAGTGCTCTGCCGAATTGCTCTGGCATCCAGCCTCCAGGGTCCGCCGTTACTCGATGCCTACACCGAACTCGCGGTCTACACGGTTGACACCCGGAAACGCAAGGCTCAGCGGCGCCGACAGTCCACGCACTCCGCCCAGACGCACAATCTTGATGGCGCCCATCAGCAGACGCGGCGCATGGCCGCTTGGCCACAGCTCAGCGAGCGGCCGCATCACGCCATCCTTGTCCGGATGGAACGCACGCTCATCCCACCGCTGCCATCCCGGCATAAACTCAGGAAAATCGGTGACCGCATTCAGCGTCGAGCGGAAGATTCTTTGCTCCCAGCGCTCCTGGTACTGCGGCATAAAGTGAACATGGCTCACGCGGTCCACGCGAACCTCCTCCACGAACTCGGTGAAGCTTGCCGCTGAGGTGAGATTGATGTTGGCATTCGGCTCCAGACCATGCCGGTCGCCGCCTGAGATCACCAGGTGATTGGTATCCGAGGCCAACTGCGCAGTCTCCCGATTCTCGCGCACATGACGCAGGCCATTCAGCTCGATCGCATGCACGCACCGCCCAGCCTCACGCAGAAACCGCCGCACCTCCGCCGCATGGACGGACCCAACCTTATGCAGGTCCCACAACGGATGATTGAACACGATCAGCACCTGCGGGCTTTCATGCAGTTCGCGCAGCATCGACAACAGCTTGCGGTCGGACTCCACCGAAGTTGTGGCCGCCTCGGCGGTGAAGGCCGTCATGCGCCGCATCCACTCCATACCGTCGCGGCTGGGAATATTGTGGATGCCGAGATGGAAGATGGTCTGGCCAAACGGTGCGGACCACTCCACGCTGACCGGGATGTGCCGCGACGAAGGCACGGTGCGGAGCAGCATTGGAGCCTCAATGGTGTCATGGTCCGTAATCGACACCAGCGAGTTCAAGCCCAGACGCTGAATCTGGCGCGACTCGAGCTCGTAGGCCATCTTGGGCTGTAGCGGCGGGCGCCAATTGGCGCGCTCATAATCCAGAATCACGCCATATCTGGCACTGCGCTCGGCATAGAAATCGAGTACGCGCTTCAGGCCGGGGAGCACCACGAACATTGCGTGGATAAATCCAAGCGTCTCCTCGGACACGCTCGTATGGCTGTGCAGCGACACGCCGGTCGTAAAGTCATGGGTCGACTGTGGCTGCTTCCAGTGGCTCGTGATCTTGGATTGCAACTTGATAGACTGCGTCTGCATCGCTCCTCCGCAGGGGGTAAACCTGCTTCAAGGATGCCTATCACGCGCAAAAGTGCAATAACTGCAAGAACAATTGATGCTGAATTTTATCTCCGCGGGTGCCGAATCAGGTACGGCCCCAGCCTGTCCGATGAGGACGCCTTAGCCTTCGACGGGCTGGCCTTCGCGATAGGACTGGCCGGCGGGATGCGGAACAAGATATCGGGCCTCGAAGATTTCGCTGGGCAAGGCCTTGCTGAGGAAGAAGCCCTGCATCTCATTACAGCCCAACATCCGCAGCAGGCGAGCCTGCTCGGAGGTTTCGACGCCCTCGGCGACGACCTTCAGGCTGAGTGAGTGGGCGAGGTTGATGATGGTGGAGACCTGCGCCAACCCTTCGGGCGCCTCGGTCAGATCGATGACGAACGAGCGGTCGATCTTGAGGGTATCGAGCGGCAGCTTCGACAGGTAGCTGAGCGAGGAAAAGCCGGTGCCAAAATCATCGATCGCGATACTCACGCCCATCGCGCGAATTGCGCGGAGCGTGGCAATGCTGTACTCGACATCCTCCATGATGAGGCCTTCGGTGATCTCCAACTCGAGCCCCCCGGCTGCTTCCGCAGCGCTCCCGATGGCGGCTTCGATATCGCTGATAAAGTGGCGATTGCGCAGTTGCAGCGGCGATACGTTCACGGCGATGCGAACCGCCTGGAGCCCCGACCGCCGCCATCGCAGATAGTCCTCGATGGCTTTGCCGAGCGCCCACCGGCCCACCTCGTAGATGAGCCCTGTCTCCTCCAGCATCGGAGTAAACCGACCCGGCGGCACCAGGCCGGTGCGCGGATCGTTCCATCGAATCAGCGCCTCCACCCCTGTCAATTCGCCGGTGACCATGTTGACCTTGGGCTGGTAGTGGAGGGTGAACTCGTGCTTGTCCAGGGCCTGGCGCAGTTGGTTCTCGAGGGCAAACTTGCCGGCCATCATCTCCGTCATCTTGGGCGTGTGGAAGAGGTATCGATTGCGGCTCACCTTGGTCTGCTTCAGGGCCGCCTCGGCGTGTTTGAATAGCGTGGCCGCATTGTTCCCATCCTCTGGATACATCGAGATGCCGACCTTGGCGCTGATCCTAAAGGTAGAAGACTTGACGCCGAAGGGATGATCGCGCAGCGCCTTCATCCATTGCTCCACGAGTGTGGCGACGTCGTCTTCGGGCTTGATCTCCGGAATCACGACGGCAAAGTGGTCGGCATCGAGGCGGGCCAGCATGTTGGCGTCTCCAGCCTGACGGGTCAGCCACTTGGCCACCTGCTTGAGCAGTTTATCGCCAGCCAACTGGCCAAGGCTGTCGTTAATATTCTTGAAGCGATCCAAGTCGATGAGGAAGACCGCCAACTTGTGCCTGCCGCTGATGGCGCTGCGCAGATAATAGGTGACGCGGTTTAGAAACAGCGTTCGGTTGGCCAGCCCGGTGAGCACGTCGTAGTACGCGAGGTAGGTGAGCTTGCGCTCTTTCTCAATGTGATCGATGGCAAAAGAAAGGTTAGTGGCCAACTCTGCCAGTTGCTGCTCTTCCTCGTCGTCGAACGCTCCAATTTCGCCGGCGTAGAGAACCAGCACCGCGATCGGCGAGCCGGCACGATGCAGCGGTAGCGCTGCCAGCGATCGCCAGCCGAAGCGCTTGATACGCTGATGCCCGGGTGCGGTCAGCGGACTATTCTGAAGATCCTGAATCCATACAGGGCGGTCTTCGCGGATGGCTGTGCCGGCCGGCCCGGCCATCAGGGGTACCTCGTTTTCGATCTCGCGCAGATACTCGTCCGCGCGTTGGCCGTAACTTGCCGCCACCCGGAGCTTCAACCCATCCGCGTCGAGCAATCCAATCCACGCCATGGTGAACGCACCAGCCTCCACCGAGATCCGGCAGGCCTCGCGGAACAGTTCCTCGCGGTCGTGCGCCCGCACAATCAGCGCGTTGATGCGGCTGTGCATGGTGAGGATCCGGTTCAGATGTTTGATCCGCGACTCGCTGGCTTTGCGATCTGTAATCGCCCGGATGGACGCCACTGTGAAGACTGCATCCGCTGCATAATATGGATTCAAACTGATTTCGACCGGAAACTCCGATCCATCCGCACGAAGCGCAACCAACTCCATGCCGATCCCCAACTCCCGGACGTACGGAGCGCGGAAGTATGCGTCGAGATGCTGCGCATGCGTATCGCGATACCGCTGTGGCATCAGGTCCGCCACTGAGTGACCCGCCAAAGCTCCCTCAGCACAACCAAACAGGTGGCATAGACGCTCGTTCGCGAGCACGATGGAGCCCTGCGCATCCACGAGGATCATCGCATTCGGAACTACCGAAAAAAGTGTGGCTATACCATCCATTTCCTGCACATGCCTTCAGAAGCCCACTTCACTGCAACGGTTGGCCTGGGAGAGGTCCACACCTGCTCAGCTCTGCGTTTTCAGTCGGCTTACTTTACACGGGCGGCACCCTATGTCGTGATGCCTATTGTCCAAAGTGCAAATCCCCTCGTCGTCCTATCGATCGCTCCGGCTCTCGTACAACCGGGTTTGAGTCGGTTATACCAGACCCGCACGGCAAGCGTCTCTTTTCCCGTTTTGGAGATCGGGCAGGTGTATCTAAAGGGTTATTGCTCGCAGATCCCGGAGACGAACGCACACCTGTATTGGACCGCAGATCCGTGTTCTCTACTCAGCGGAAAGAGCGCTTCGCCGGGACATCTCACTTGTCTCAGGCTTCTTGAAGTCAAGCACCGGAGCCTTGTCTGACGCATAGGCTGCGCGATTCCTGCCAGCGCGCTTGGCCCGGTACATCGCCTCGTCCGACAGCCTGCGCAGCGTGGTCGCATCCGGCGCGTCATCCGGGTAAACCGCCACACCGATGCTAACCGTCACGCCCAGCGCACCAAACGCCAGCTCCACCGGAGCCTCAAAGACCCGCATCAGGCTCGCCGCCACCTTCTCCGCGTCCGAGGCCTTGCTCAATCCGCTCACGATTGCAGTAAACTCCTCGCCGCCAGTGCGCGCAATCGTGTCCACCTTACGAATCTTGCTCTTCAACCTCGCCGCCACCTCCTTCAGACACTCATCGCCCACCAGGTGTCCGTAGGTGTCGTTGATCATCTTGAAGTGGTCCACGTCGATCGTCAGCACCGCGGCACGACGCTCCTCCACGCGGCAGGATTGCAGACACTGATCGAGGCGTTCTTCCAGCAGCTGCCGGTTGGGAAGACCCGTAAGCACATCATGCTGCGCACGGTAGGAGAGTTCGCGGTCGAGCTTCAGCCGCTCAGTAACATTGCGGGCAATCACCAGCCGCGCCTTCTTGCCGAGATACATGATCTCGCGCTCCACCACGTTGACCCACACCACCCGGCTGTCCTTGTGCCTGTGCCTAACCCGGGCCCCCTCGGTGGGCTCATCCAGCATGCTTTCGAACTCTTCGGCTTCCGTATCCCCGGGCACCTCAAGGTCTGCCATGCGCATGGTCTGGAACTCCTCCATGCTGTATCCATACTCCTTGAGCGCCGCCTCGTTCGCTGTCAGCAACCATCCCTTCAGGTCATCGCGGATCCACATCGGATGGGGGTGGGTGTTATAGAGCAGGCGAAAGTCTTCATACAGGTCGCGAAACGTCTCCGCCATCCGGGCCTTGTCATCGGCGGTATCCTCAAACACTCTGAGAATCATCGAAAAGCCAACGAAGTACTTGGGAAAGTTCCAGAACTCGTACAGTGCCTTATCGAGCGAAGGGGAGTTCCCTGTGTGGATGCTAAGCAACTCAAACCCCGCCCACGCCGCGAACCCCACCGTTCCGGCCCACCCGGATACGTTTCGCCTGCGCGCCGATCCCGAGTACAGCACCGCCGCGCAGAGAAGCGCTTCCACCACGGCAGCAGTATCCAGATTAGTAGCCGACGTCATCAGCACATACGCCAACAGTGCTGCGCCATAGACAACGCAGATGGTCAGGATCATCCCACGCCTGCGCGTCCAACGCTGAGGCAGCAGTGTGTACGCGGAATAGAAGACGATGCCCTGGCACACCAGGACTCCCACCACCAGGAGCAGTCTGGGGATGACGAGAAACTCCTGCGTGTCCACGATAATCATTACCGACCCGGCAATGGCCAGGCCCGACAGAATGATCCGGCGCAATCCTTGTTCACTGGCAACCAGCGACACGATGAAGGTAAGCACACCCAGCAGCAGAAAGTTGAAGCAGATTGCATTCTGCACCCGCACCAGGGTTTCCGGCACGTCCTGCACCGCCCACACCACATAGCTGAAGAACACGAGAATCCAGCCTGCAAACCAGAACCGAAAGTAGACCTGCGGACGCCGCCGCTGCTGTAGCCCGAAAAACAGGACCAGCAGCATCAACAGAACGAGATCGACGATCGGACCCTGCATGGTGCTCTTACCTCAACCTTGAAGCGCCTTGCTGCAAAACTCCTCAACCGCTTCACACTTACAGGTGCTTTTCGGCATACAGATTGCTTGGGCCCTGTTGTGTGTCATATTTGGTCACTCCATGTATCTGGCCAGCATTTCCGCGGCCATTGTCCCGATTTGGTACAAGCCCGCGTTCCGGTTGACACTCAACCTTTCACATTGCGGCGTCTCAAATACTTCTGCCCTCCGTTTATCAAGCCTCTCCATCGCTGCTGCCGACAGCGACGCACCACAGGAGCACGCCCATCGCGCAAACCCACTCCCGCCCGCAGTGCTCAGGCGAAACGGCAAGCTCGATGGCATCCTCCTTATGAATTAAGGAAGGGCCTCGTTCACGTTCTCAACTGTCACGGGGTCCCTGCAACTTGTTGAGCTTCCGCGTTGCCCTGTGTTCCAGGCTAGCGAGCCACTCGGCCCACGCTCGGCGTGCCCGCCGCGGTTGGCCCGCCCTTATGGTTCCAGGGCAAGCGCCCGATCGACTCCAACGCCGGGCACCGGAAGGAATCCCCCTTACCTGGGCCGACGCCGTGCTTACCAGCGTCCTGCATCTTCAATAACGGAATCTTACCTCAAGGACCGGCCCGTGCGATTGGCCAAGGTTTCCACATCTCGCCAAACAGCGGGGACAGGCGTCCCCTTTGGAAGCGAACGGGGTGATGGGTACGTGTGCTGCAGGGCGTTTACTGGGCGCGCAGCACCATGACCGGACATGGCGCATGGCGCAGAACTCCCTGTGCGACGCTGCCGACAAGGACGTTGGCCACCGCATTACGGCCATGGGTTCCCATCACGATCAGGTCCGCGGGCCAGTTCCGGGCAGCGTCGACGATCTTGGTGGCTGCTTTACCCTCTTCCAGAAACTGCAGGGGCGGGGGCGTAACCTCTCTGCGGGACGTGAAGGTATACAGAAGCGTTTTGGCCTCGCGCCGCATCATGGTGAGCCATTCGTCTACCGGCATCCCGGAGTCGCCCGTGTAGGGCATCACCGAGGTGTCGACGACTGTGACAAAAGCTAGTTCCGCCCCGAGTTGGGCGGCGAGATCGGTTGCAACATCCGCGGCGTGAGCTGCAAACGTGCTCTCATCGATCGCAACCAGGATCCTCTTGAAGTTCATGCTTGACCTTTCCTGCATCCGAAATCTGCGAAATACCTGTGCCTGTGCAACCTGACGGGAAATTGTCGGGCCAGATCGGTCGTTCGGTTATGGTGCCGAACAGAAACGTTGCCACGCTGCGATGATACGTCCGTTCCATCGCAGCTGTTGTCCGATTATCCGAAGACCGGCCCGGCATGTTTCGTGACGAGAATCACAGCATGCCCGCACCTGATTCACGCTACGGGCGCTCTCACCCCCGCCGGGGCGGGAAGCTAGACGGTTTGCCGCCCCTCGAACCTGGCTTGGCCTCGAGTTCGCCAAAACTACTGAATCTCCAATCTTTATGCACCTCCAAAGGCCCTCCCCCATGGCTGCTTCCAACCCCTTCAAACAGCTATAATGGAGGTTGACCATGGCTGACGAAACCAACGAAAATCCACTCTTCCCCGCCGACAACAATCCACCCTCGCCGCAAGACGCCAGCTCCAATGACCCGCCGCCGGCTGGTGCTCCTGGAGCGCCTGGCGCTCCGACCGGTCCCGGCGCGCTCTCCATGCTCGCGATCAACATCGAGGAGGAGATGCGGCGCAGTTATCTCGACTACTCGATGTCGGTGATCATCGGCCGGGCCCTGCCGGACGTGCGCGACGGCCTCAAGCCCGTCCACCGGCGCATTCTGTATGGCATGCAGGAGATGGGCCTTCAGTTCAACAAGAAGTACACCAAGTCTGCCAAAGTGGTCGGCCACGTCATGGGCAACTACCACCCGCACGGCGACTCCGCGATCTACGACACCATGGTCCGCCTGGCCCAGCCCTTCAGCCTGCGCTACCCGTTGATCGACGGCCAGGGCAACTTCGGCTCGGTCGACGGAGATCCGCCGGCCGCGATGCGCTACACCGAGTCACGTCTCACCCGCATTGCCTCCGAGATGCTCGCTGACATCGACAACGACACCGTCGACTTCGTACCGAACTACGACGAGTCCACCAGCGAGCCCTCGGTCCTGCCGGCGCGCATTCCCAACCTCATCGTTAATGGCGGGACAGGAATTGCTGTGGGTATGGCTACGAACATTCCGCCGCACAACCTGACCGAGACGCTGAACGCGACCATTGCGCTGCTGCAAAAGGAGAAGGGTGAGATCAGGTCGGACCTCGAACTCGTGCTCCAGCACGTCAAAGGACCGGACTTCCCCACCGGAGGGTTCATCTACGGCCGCACCAACATCGCGCAGACCTACAAGACCGGTCGCGGCCGTTTCATGATGCGTGCGAAATGCGGGCTGGAGAATATTTCGGGTGGGCGCCAGGCCATTGTCGTCACCGAGATCCCCTATCAGGTGAACAAATCGAACCTGATCAAGCGCATCGCCGAACTGGTCAACGAAAAGGTGATCGACGACATCTCCGACGTCCGTGACGAGAGCGACCGCGACGGCATGCGTATCGTCATCGAGCTGAAGCGCGGGGCGCAGCATGAGATCGTGCTCAACCAGCTTTACAAGAACACCTCCATGCAGGAGAGCTTCTCGATGATCTTCCTGGCTGTGCACAACGGCCAGCCGAAGGAACTGCCACTCGACCAGGCGATTTATGCCTTCATCGAGCACCGCATCGATGTGGTGCGCCGCCGCACTGCCTTCCTGCTCAACAAGGCCCGCGACCGCGAACACATCCTAGAAGGTTTGAAGGTTGCTCTCGACAACCTTCAGACCGTTGTATCAATTATCCGTCTTAGCGGTTCTCGTACAGAAGCGAGAGAGAACCTAAGAAGATGGAGCCTTTTCTCAACCACAGACAGTGGTTGGATCGAACGCCGTCGCAGCGATGCTAGGGGTTCAATCAATGATCTCGAATTGAGGAGGCTCGTAAGTGTCGACAATAATCTAAAGACAGATGAAAAGGGCTTCATCACTCATTTCCGGTTCGGATTTCTCTACGTTGCAGAGCCTAGGTTCGTAACACAAAACGGCGACGGCCTTAGCTACCGTCAAATTGACGCGATTCTGGAGCTCCAGCTCTACCGACTGACGCAGCTTTCCGCAAAAGAACTTCTTGATGAACTGAACGCTGTCAAGAACAACATTGACGACTATGAGAGCATCCTCGCCAGCGAGAAGAAGCTGCGACGCGTGATCGTCAAAGAGCTGGAAGATATCCGCGACAAGTACGGCGACGTGCGCCGCACCACGATTCTCGATGAGAGCACCGAGCTGACGCTGGAAGACCTCATTGCAGATGAACAGGTTGCAGTAACAGTCTCCAACACCGGCTACCTGAAGCGCACACCGATCAGCATCTACCGCCAGCAGAAGCGCGGCGGAACGGGCCGGCTGGGCATGAAGACTCGCGAAGAAGACTTCGTTGCGCAGCTCATTATTGATTCAACGCACGCGTATCTGCTGTGCTTTACGAACTCCGGCCGCATCTACTGGCTCAAGGTGTACGAGATTCCCGACGTCGGCGCGGCAGGCAAGGGCAAGGCCATGGCCTCGCTGGTCGACCTCCAGCCGGGTGAGAAGGTGGTCACGATTCTCCCTGTCCGCGATCTCAACGAAGAGTCTAGATACGTTCTCTTCGCGACCCGCAACGGCACCGTGAAGAAGACGGCACTGAAGGACTTCTCCAACGTGATGGCGCGCGGCATCATCGCCATCGGCATCGACAAGGACGACGAGCTCATCACGGCCCGCATCACAGACGGCGAGCAGATCATCTTCCTTGCGACGCACGACGGCATGGCCATCCGCTTCAATGAGCAGGATCTGCGTCCGATGGGCCGCCCGGCCTTTGGAAACCGTGGCATTTCGCTTCACAAGGGAGACTACGTGATCGGCGCAGCCGTCACGCCCTCGCCCGAAGCACGCAACAAGCAGCGCCTTGCTCTCGCAGTTGCCAAGGGGCTCAAGGACCAGGTCGAGGCCGTCCTCGACGAAGCCGGTGAGTCCGTTGCCGCCGCTCCGCTGGAATTGGCTGAGCCCGGCGAACTCTCCGCCCCCGAGCTCTCACCCGAAGCCTCTGCGAAGCTCCAGAAGCTGGACGAGCAGCTAGGGCTGACCCCATGCCTGATCCTCTCGGTCTCTGAGAACGGCTACGGCAAGCGCACGGATGTGGACGCCTACCGGCTGCAGACACGCGGCGGCAAGGGCGTCATCAACATGCGCACCACACCCAAGATCGGCAAGGTGAACAGCATCAATCTGGTCGACGACACGACCGAGATGATGGTGATCAGCCAGTTCGGCAAGATCATCCGCATCGACACCAAATCGGTGCGCGCCGCCGGCCGAGCCACCATGGGCGTTAAGCTGCTGGACCTCGAAGCCGACGACAAGGTCGCCAGTGCCACCATCATCCCGCCTGAGGACCCCAAGGTCCCCACTGAGAACGGAGCACTGCTGCAATAACCGCTGCGTGCTGGGTTGGCTGAACTGTTGGTCTGAGAACTCAGGCCAGAATGAATACGCAAAAGGGCGCGAGCATCAACTCGCGCTCTTTTTTTGCGCGCCTGCTGCGCCGTCTCATCGCTGGAACTACCTGGCACCGACGAAACCGGTACTCGGAGCTTGCCATCAAGGCGTTGCAGCGGATGTAGCGGGGTGTTCTGGGTCAATGCGATCAGCGCTGTGGTAGAGTAATTTCTGTTCTCCGAGGTGTTTAGTTCGCGATGCGAATCAATCCAAACCATCCGATTCTCTTCGATCTTTCCAGCCAGTGCGCTGTGGTCGTGGGTGGAACCTCCGGGCTGGGGCGAGAGATTGCGCTGGGGCTGGCCCGTGCAGGAGCGGATGTCGTTGCCAGTTCGCGGCGTAGCGATCAGGTGGAAGAAGTAGCCGCGGCTATAGAAGCGGAGGGACGCCGCACCCTTCGCGTCACCTCCGATGTGGTGCAGCGTGCGACGCTGGAGACCCTGCATGCGCGGGTGCTCGAGGAGTTTGGCCGCGTCGATATTCTGGTCAACGCTGCCGGAATCACCGCCAGACTGCCGACCATCGATTGCCCGGAAGAGACCTGGCAGCGCATCTTCGATACGAATCTTACTGGGACATTGCGTGCTTGTCAGATCTTCGGCAAAACGATGCTTGAGCAGGGTCGCGGAAGCATCGTGAACATTGCCTCGCTCTCAAGCTTCGTAGCGTTTCATGAGGTGGCGGCGTATGGGGCGAGCAAGGCAGGCGTTGCTGCCCTGACGCGATCGCTGGCGGTGGAGTTTGCGCCGAGAAACGTTCGCGTCAATGCGATTGCGCCCGGAATCTTTCCGACGGCGCTCAACCAGGAGCTGCTGTTCACCACGGAACGCGGGAAAGAAGAGATTCTGCGTACGCCAATGGCTCGGTTTGGGCGTCTGGAGGAGGTTGCAGGGGCGGCAATATTTCTAGCGTCGGCCGCTGCCTCCTTTGTTACGGGAGAGATTCTTACTGTCGATGGTGGATATCTTGCCAGCGGGGTGAATCAATAATCGTGCTGGCGAGACTAGAATAACGGCAACTCGCGGGTCGAGGGGTTTGCGTGGCGAAGCAGGGCAGAGAGTTCAGCGGTATGCGACGTGTCGACCTGGCTTACGCGCAGGTGGCATCGAGCGAAGTCGCGCGAGACATGAATCGCGATGTCGTGCTGGAGTTGATTCGGGCGCGGCAGCCGGTGTCGCGAGCTGATCTGGCGCGGCTTTCGGGGTTGCAGCGGAGCACAGTCTCGGAGATCGTCGAAGACCTGATGAGCGAGGAGTGGGTGCGCGAGGGCTCGGTGGCGCGAAGACCGAGAGGACGCCGCCCAACGATGCTAGGCCTCAACGAAGACCTGGTGATCCTGGTGGCGGATGTACGCCCAAGGCAGGCAATCGTTGCGGTAGTGGATCTGAACGGGCATTTTCTTTCGCGCGATGTGGCGACGATCATTTCGAATCCCCAGCGGGCGATCGAAAATATCGTAGGCTCGATGCAGCGGTTGCGAGAGAAGCATCCAGGCAAGTCGTTTGAAGGCATTGGCATCAGCCTTCCGGGCCGCGTGGATCCAGAGACACAACGTTTAATCTTCGCTCCAAACCTGAAGTGGTCCGACATCGATATACGCAGCACGGTGGCGGAGGCCATGGGGTTGAAGGTGGAGATGGACAACGCGGCCAACGCATGGCTGCTCTCCGAGATGTGGTTTGGCAAGATGGATGGGGTGCGGAACGCGGTTCTGGTGACGATTGCGGAGGGCGTGGGCACCGGCTCGATCGCCAACGGCCAACCGATCTACGGCATGAACGGCATGGCTGGCGAGTTCGGTCATATGGTGCTGGATCCTTCCGGGCCGCAGTGCGCCTGCGGTGCGCGCGGCTGCTGGGAGACGTTTGCTTCGTCCAATGCGGCATTGCGTTTTTTTGCGGCACGCAGGAAGGGCAACGCAGACGTGTCCATTGCGGAACTGCATGCCCTGGCCGAGGAGGGGGACAGGGATGCGATTGCCGCACTGACGGAACAAGCAAAGAATATCGGACGCGGACTGCGCCTGGTGACCGCGGCGTTATCGCCGGAACTGATCTTTATTGCAGGCGATATTACGGTGGTGTGGGGGCTGGTGGGACCTGTGATCGAGGCGGAGATGAAGTCCACGATGCTGGCGGGCAGTGCGCCACGCCTGGCACCTTCCGAGGAGGGAGGGCTGGCACGGTTGCGCGGTGCGGCGGCTCTGGTGCTGCAGCGCCACTCCGGTGATCGCCATGCGCGCAGTATGCCAGGACAGTCTCGCACGACCAAGCCCGGGGGCAGGAAGAAGGCTGCGAAGTAGCTCCCGTTTCCATCGTGGAGCGGGCGGTGATGGCGGAAGTATGCTGCATAGCCGCGAGCCAAGGGTTACACGAGACTCCTGTTTTGGATTTACTAGTGGTATCGAACTAATTCGTATGCCACGGATGGGTCAAGGTTGGGATCGATGCGCCGTTTGCTGCACCGGCAGAGCCAGATGACCTACACGATGAATCCTCAAACTGTGGGTCCTGGCTACGTGATTTGCATCACAGTCAGTCGGCCACCGCAAGCGTAGAAGGAGCGTAGGTTCGGGGGGGACCCAACATGCTCTTTGAAGACCGTGCGGATGCTGGGCGCCAACTTGCAAGGCGGCTGGAGAACTTCGCTCATCGCCCCAATGTGATCGTGCTCGGAGTGCCGCGGGGTGGGGTCTCGGTAGCCTTTGAGGTTGCGGCTGCGCTGCGGACGCCGCTGGATGTATTCCTTTCGCGAAAGCTGGGCGTGCCGGGCCATGCAGAGCTGGCGTTCGGTGCAATCTCTGCCGGCGATGGGCGGTATCTGGATGAGGAGATCGTCCGCGCTGGGGGCATCTCGCACGCGCAGATCGAACGCGTCACCGCGGAGGTGAAGCTGGAACTGGACCGCCGAGCCAAACTCTATCGCGGCGACAGGCCACCACTGCAGGTGGCGGGCAAGACGGTGATCCTGGTCGATGATGGGATTGCGACCGGAGCCAGTGTGTATGCGGCGATCCAGGCGCTGCGGCAGATGAAGCCCTTCGCTCTGGTGCTGGCGGTACCGGTGGCTCCGCCGTCGACGGCGGCGTGGCTCAAAAGGTTCGTCGATGAGGTCATCTGCCTCGACTTGCCGGACCCGTTTTATGCGGTGGGGGCGTTCTACAGGAACTTTGCGCAGGTCGAGGACGCTGAGGTCATCGATCTGCTGCGACGCTCGGAACAGACTGACGAGGTCACGATCGACCTGGGCAAGGTGAAGCTGATAGGCACACTGGACATACCGCCGGACGCACATGGTGTGGTGGTGTTTGCGCATGGAAGCGGGAGCAGCCGCAACAGTCCTCGCAATCTGGCGGTGGCCCACATGCTGCAAGCACAAGGAATGGCTACGCTGCTCTTTGATCTGCTCACGCAAGCCGAAGAGGCCCACGACTTTAGAATGGAGCGCCACGCCATGCCGTTCAGGTTCAACATTGCGCTGCTGGCCGAGCGACTGGTGGGCGCCACCAAGTGGGTGCTGCAGCAGCCGCGGGTGGGCCAGCTTCCGATTGGCTACTTCGGCGCCAGCACAGGCGCTGGGGCGGCGCTGGTGGCGGCGGCACAGTTACAGGATAGGGTTGCAGCAGTGGTCTCGCGCGGAGGCAGACCGGACCTCGCCGAGGACGCGCTGGCCAAGGTTCGTGCTCCGGTGCTGTTGCTGGTGGGCTCGGAAGACACGGCGGTGATCGCGCTCAACCAAGAGGCGCTGGACCAACTGCGCTGCACACACAAGCTCCTTGTCCTCATTCCCGGAGCGACGCACTTGTTCGAAGAGGCAGGGACGCTGGAGCGAGTGGCCCACGCCGCAACCGACTGGTTTGAGCGCTTTATGCCAGGAAATCGCACTGGTGCCGCCATATCCCTTCACGATGCTTTAGCCAAAGGCTAATCGCATCGATCATGCCACGCGAGATGGCCCTTCGGTTGACACATTCCCCGGAGTTTTCCATGCAATCTTCTACTGCACTTCCGCTCACCGAGATCATCCGCAACGCCGCTCATCCTTTGACCGGCGTGAGCGGCGACTACGATTCGTTGCTCGAACTGGTTGGAGACGCACGCATCGTGCTGCTGGGCGAGGCGTCGCACGGTACCCACGAGTTTTATCGCGAGCGTGCGGCGATCACCAAGCGCCTCATTCGTGAGAAGGGGTTCAACGCCGTCGCGCTGGAGGCGGACTGGCCGGATGCCTATCGCGTGCATCGTTACGTGCAGGGCGACAACACCGACGCCGATGCCAGCCAGGCACTGAATGGATTCAAACGCTTCCCAGCGTGGATGTGGCGCAATGCGGATGTGCTGGATTTCGTCGGCTGGATGCGGTCACACAATGACGCGGTGGACCCGGTGCGGCGCGTCGGCATCTTTGGGATGGACCTCTACAGCATGCATGCTTCGATTGAGCGCGTGCTCCACTATCTCGACGCGGTGGACCCGGCGGCGGCCCACAGGGCGCGCGTGCGCTATGGCTGCTTCGACACCTTCGGAGGCGATCCTCAAGCCTATGGCCACTTCACAAGTCTCGGGCTCGAGCCTTCCTGCGAGGACGAGGCGGTGGAACAGTTGATTGAGCTGCAGCATCACTCGCTGCGCTATTCGCGGATCGATGGACTCACCGGCATGGAACGCTTCTTCGACGCCGAGCAGAATGCAGCCGTGGTCCGTGACGCAGAGGAGTACTACCGCGCCATGTTTCAGCGCACGGTTTCGTCGTGGAACCTTCGCGATCGGCACATGGTCGATACGCTCAATGCACTGGTCGGTTATCTCGACCGGCTCCAGCCTCCGGCAAAGGTGGTTGTGTGGGCGCACAACTCGCATGTGGGCGACGCGCGCGCCACCCAGATGGGCCATGCCGGCGAGTGGAACATAGGGCAACTGGTGCGACAACTGTATGGCAATGCGTGCCGGTCGATTGGCTTCACCACCTACACAGGAACTGTCACTGCGGCTTCCGGATGGGACAGCCCGGCAGAGCGTAAGATCGTCCGGCCCGCACGTCCGGACAGCTTCGAAGGTCTATTCCACAGAGTAGGCCTGCCTGCGTTTTCGCTGCGGCTAGGCGAGCACTCGCACGCAGGGTACCGGCTGCGCGAGTCGATGTTGGAGCGCGCCATCGGTGTCGTCTACCTGCCCGCCTCTGAGCTTGCCAGCCATTATTTTCTCGCCAGCCTCTCGGACCAGTTCGACGCTGTTCTCCACTTCGATGAGACGCGGGCGGTGGAACCGTTGGAACCGGTCAGCTCTGGAGACGATGGCGAGCCCGCGGAGACATTTCCATCTGGAATCTAGAGGTACTACGGTCGATCGCTGTTGGTTACCGACGCGTTGTAGCCCGTATCAATGGCTGCGGCTGCGCCTTCGACGACGCAGGCAGCAACGGCTCCGCTTTCAGCTTCTCGAAGACGTGGGCGAGTTTCTTCACACCGGTGCGGATTTCCTTCTCCTGCACGGCCGCAAAACCTATCTGAAGGCCTTCTGGAACCGACGCCGTATGGCAGTAGCGGCTGAGCGCAACGACGTCGATCTCTTCCGTTGCCGCGCGCTGCGCCACGAGTTCAGCGGGTACATCCACGAGCAGGCGGCCGATGGTCTGTAGCCCCGCCTCAATGTTCGAGATCTCGAGATAGTCGCCGAGGTGCTGCTGCGCGCACTCCAGCAGGAGTTGAAAGCGCTCCTCGTAGATCTTGCGCATGCGCCGCAGATGACGGCCCAGGTGCCCCTGATCGATGAAATCGCACAACGCGGCCTGGTCCAGCAGCGAGTGGTGCCGCGTCGTCATCGCTTTGGTGCAGGTGAAGACATCGACCAGACTGCGAGGCACCACCAGGTAGCCCAGCCGCAGCGATGGAAACATGACCTTGTTGAAGCTGCCGCAGAAGATCACCTTGCCGCCGCGGTCCAGGCCCTGCATCGCCGGGAGCGGACGACCGGAGAACCGGAATTCGCTGTCGTAGTCATCTTCGAAGATGGGTGTGTCATACTTCTTCGCCCATGCCAGCAGTTGCAGCCGCCGCTGCAGACTCATGGTCATCCCCATGGGATATTGATGCCCGGGTGTCACGTACGCCAGGTGGCAACCGCGAAAGTCCACCTCTCTGGGAGCCGCGCCCTCAGCATCCAGAGGAACCGCGACGATGCGCGCCCCAGCCGCATGCAGCAAGGTGTATGCACCCTGATAGCCTGGGTCTTCGACCAGCACCTTGTCCCCAGGATTGAGCAGCAGCCGAGTGGCGAGATCCAACCCCTCCTGCACGCCGGAGACAATGATGATCTGCTCTGCCGAGCAGTTCACGCCGCGTGAGGTATGCGCGTAGTTGGCCACGGCCTGCCGCAGCGGGAGATATCCCTGCGCCTCGCAACCAAGCAGGTTGCGAGTTGACGCAGAGCGCAGTCGGCGCGCGGAGACCTGTGCCCACAGCGTGGTTGGGAACATATCCAGAGCCGGAAGATTCGTGCGGAAGGCGCGGTTCTCCGGCTTGACGAACAATGAGAACGGACGAACACGCGCGCCAAACGCGGAGAGATGCGGCCCCTTGGGCGCCCGCCCGTTGGCCTCCTGCTCAGACATCTCCTGCGCTGGCAACAGATGTTCGGGCAGAATGCGGGATACGTAGGTCCCGGAGCCTCTGCGGGGTTCGAGATAGCCCTCGCCCTGTAACTCGTCCAGTGCCGCAAGAATCGTTCCGCGAGAGAGTTGATACTGGCGAGCAAACTCGCGACTGGCCGGAAGCTTCGACCCCGGAGTGATGCGGCCGTTCAGTATCTCAGAACGAAGCGCGTCTCGCAGCCAGTGGAATGAAGGCGTGCCCTCCGGTCGCGGCGGAAGGATCAACTCGAAGCTCGATGCGTGACGCGTCATGCCGCCTCCCCGTCCACAGTATGACTCGAACAAATCCATCGGCCGAACTCAAAGTGGTCTGGTGACTTACGCCTAAGTGGGCCTTTTCAATCGAACCAATTGGGGCCATCCTAAAGCCTTGATCCCTTCCGGGTCTAGCAGGCGCTACAGGCTCGAACCTCAGGACCCTGGTATCGATCGGGAGGTTGCCATGAAATCAACAACATTGAACATTGCCCGTTGGATAGGATTGGCTGGTTTGATTGGCGCG
Source organism: Granulicella sp. (assembly GCA_027450185.1). GTDB lineage: Bacteria > Acidobacteriota > Terriglobia > Terriglobales > Acidobacteriaceae > Granulicella. The sequence continues at coordinate 36,475 of DAIDKF010000007.1, forward strand.
TTCTGTGCGGCTGGATCGATGGGAGCGCTCGCCCAGGGCTACAACATGGTGAGCTTTGGACACGTGGATCAGCAATCTCCCTCTTCCGCGACCAACGCCGATCTCCCCATCATCACCCCCGAACTCCGGGCCGACATGCTCGCTGTTCGTGGGCACTATCGCGACGCCATCGACGCCTATGGCAAGATCGAGCCCCAGACCGCAGAGTTGCTCAACAAGATCGGTATCGCCTACCAACGCATGGGGATGGATTCGGAGGCTATTGCCTTCTACGATCGAGCGGCACGGATGGACCACAAGTATGCCGCGGTGTACAACAACCTCGGAACGGTCTACTTCCGCCAGGATGACAACAAGCGCGCAAAGCGCTTCTACAAGAAGTCTATCCGGCTGGATGCGCAGATGGCGCCATTCTGGAGCAACCTGGGCGCCGTCTACCTCGCCCAGAAGAAGTACAGCGACGGTGCCGAGGCCTACGAGAAGGCCTTCAACCTCGACCCCGATATCTTTCAGGAGCTTGAACTCAATGGTCTGCATAAAAATGAATCGCCGGAGGACCTGGCAAAGATGTACATCTGTTTCGCAGAGATCTACGCCCACGCCGGGATGAAGACAGAAGCCATCGTTTACCTGCAAAAAGCACTTCTGGAAGGCTTCTCGGATAAGCAAAAGCTCGTTCAGGATCAACAACTTGCAACTCTGCGTGGGACGCCGGAGTTCGAGCACATGGTGTCCGGCAATCCGAAACCATAGCGTGGCGTCAGACTATAGCTCTTGACTTGCAGCCGCACGATCCGCGTGTTGAACGAACCCCTGCGGTGGACGCGGTGACTCCTCCCATTGCGCCCACCACAAGGGTATCTAAGTAGTTAACATCTCACATGGTGAGAATCTTTCCTCCTCTCCAGCCTCAAATGTTGGTACGCTTCCAACAGAAGCTGCCTATGACGCCACGCATCGCCATCCCTGTTCCAACCTCCAAGGACCCAGCCTACAACCAGCGTTCCTGGCCGACGTATGCCACGGCTGTCACACGCTCCGGCGGTGAACCCATCGCGATCGACCTCAGCGCCTCAGAGGCCGAGATGAGGGCACTGGCAGCAAGTTGCGATGGCATCCTACTGCCGGGGAGCCCTGCCGACGTCAATCCAACTCTCTACGGGGCCGAGCGTGACCCGGCGTCCGCTCCCGCTGACCCCGCACGCGAGGCCACCGACTTTCTTTTGCTCGACCACGCCGAGAAGCACCGCAAACCGGTGCTGGCCATCTGCTACGGGGTGCAGTCCCTTAACGTCTGGCGCGGCGGAACGCTGGTGCAGGACCTCGCGCCGCTGCCTGTGAATCATGGCGCAGGCAGCAAGGTGGCGATTGCGCACACCGCGCAGATAGCGCCTGCGAGCTTGCTGGCCTCACTGCTGACGCCGGAAGAGGCCCCCGAAACTGGCGGGTTTCTGCGTCTGCCGATCAATACCAGCCATCATCAATCGGTTGCGGCTCCCGGTGCAGGCTTGCGGATCGTTGCACGCTGCCCGGATGACGGCGTAATCGAGGCGGTGGAGTTCGACTCGGATGATGCGATGTTCCACGTGGAACATACGGTCCATCCCCAGTTTGTCCTCGGGGTCCAGTGGCACCCGGAACGCAGCTATGAGATCAGCGCCGCCAGCCGCGCCCTGTTTGACCGCCTTATCCTTGAGGCGCGCCTACTCGGCGAAGACCATCATAGTGTCAAGACCGCCATTGCCCCGCAGCCTACAGAAGGCTCCGCACGCTAGGTATCATGGCCACCCTCTCCGAAGCCCGAATCGCTGCGCTCCTGGAGCCCTACCTCGGACCCTCTGCTGTGCCGACGGCTCTCTACACACAACTCTCCGACTACCTCGACCTGCTGCTGAAGTGGAACGCCCGCACCAACCTGACCGCCATCCGCGAGCCGGAGATGATTGTCCGCCGTCACTTTGGTGAGAGTCTGTTTGCCGCACGGCATCTGGCCGAGCGAATGGCTGCCGGTTCCACGTTGCTCGACTTCGGCTCGGGGGCCGGCTTTCCTGGGTTGCCGATTCAACTGCTGAATCCCAGCCTGCAGGTTACACTGGCGGAGTCACAGGGGAAAAAGGCCTCCTTTCTCAGAGAAGCGGTCCGCACCCTGCACCTCCCTACCGAGATCTGGGCCAGACGCGTCGATGCAATGGAATCGGGTCGCAGGTTTAGCGCCGTGACACTGCGGGCAGTGGACAATATGCGGCAGGCGATCGCCGATGCCTCGCTACGCGTCGCCCCCGGTGGCTGGCTTGTGACGCTTTCGACCGAGGTGACGCCAGGGAGCGACTGCATACCGCTCCCCGGGGACGCACCCGGATGGCTCACCCTGGTCCGAGGCTGCCCTCCAACCCAATAACCCTCAACTTCCTCATCCGATGCACAGCATTTCCTCGCGATGTTCCACGTGGAACACAACTTCAGGCTGTTCCACGTGGAACATTTCCCCTCAGTATCTGCTAGGCTTGGACTCGTCCCGCCATGTCCGAAACAACCGATCCGAAGAATTCGCCCGCCCCCCAAAGCCCTACCCCCCACAGTAAGGTCATCGCCATCGTCAACCAGAAGGGTGGGGTCGGCAAAACCACCACGGCCATCAATCTAGCGGCTGCCGTTGCGCTTGAAGACGTCCCGGTCCTGCTGCTCGACGTAGACCCCCAGGCCAACACTACGGGCGGCCTCGGCTTCTCCCGCGATGAGGCACGGCTCTCGGTCTACGACCTCCTGCTCGGCAACGCCACTGCCCGAGAGGTCATTGTCCCCACTGAGATCAAGAAGCTCTCGCTGGTTCCCGGCACCAAGAACATGATCGGCGCCAATGTCGAACTGGTTGGCGTTGAACGTCGTGAGCACCGCCTCCGCGAGGGGCTGGAGCCGGTGCGTACAGAGTATCCGTTTATCATTCTGGATTGCCCGCCCGCGCTCGACCTTCTCACCCTCAACTCACTGGTCGCCGCCGATACGCTACTGGTACCCATGCAGGCGGAGTACTTCGCGCTGGAGGGCATCTCCGAGTTGATGGCGACGCTGGACCGCGTCTCCTCCAGCTTCAACCCCGAACTCTCAATTGAGGGCGTGCTGCTCACCATGTTTGATGACCGCACCAATCTCTCCCAACAGGTGCGCGACAACCTGCAGAGCTTCTTTGAAGATAAGCTCTTCAAGACGACCATTCCGCGCAATATCCGGTTGGCCGAGGCGCCCAGCCACGGAAAGCCTGTCGCCCTGTATGATCCGCGCTCGCGTGGCGCCGAGGCCTACCGCAGCCTTGCCCTCGAACTCCTTGAACGCAATGGCGTCGCGATCCCAAAGAAACCCGGCCCAGCGCCCAGCTTCCCGGTACTCGAAGCGATGGGCGAATCCAAGGGCATCTGGCCGTTTCGTAAGAAGTAGAGCAGCCGGAAAATCATTTGCGGACCGAGCAGGACTGGGTCCAAAGCATCCACTTTCATCAGGCAGGAACCAAGTATGTCTACACCGAACCAAGCTGATCCACACGCCAAGAGCAAGCCGCGAGCCTTGGGCAAAGGCCTCGAATCACTTCTACCGTCACGACCCAGCCCAACCGCGCCCATCAGCGTCAGTGCGGCGGCAGAGTCCACCGGGAAGCCTCTCGAGATCGCCGTCGACCTCATTGACCGCAACCCTTTCCAGACCCGAACCAACTTTGACGAAGCCAAGCTCGCAGAATTAGCTATATCGATCACAGCATCCGGTGTAGTCCAACCCATCGTCGTGCGCCATGGAGCAAACCATCGTCAGGATGGGCGCTACACGCTGATCACCGGCGAGCGACGCCTGCTGGCCAGCAAGAAGGCGGGCAAGGAGACGATCCCGGCCATCCTCCGCGAGGTCTCGAATCTGCAGGCGATGGAGATGACCATCGTTGAAAATCTACAGCGCGCAGACCTGAACCCTATGGAGCAGGCGCATGCCTATGTGCGCCTCAGCCGCGACTTTCACATGACTCAGGAGCAGATGGCCGAGCGCACGGGCAAAGACCGTGCAAGTGTCTCTAACTTCCTTCGTTTGTTGAAGTTACCTGATTCCGTGCAACGCCATGTCGAGACCGGTGAGCTGAGTTTTGGTCACGCCCGTGCCTTGCTCGCGCTGGAGTCACCGGAGGCCATGCTGGCGGCCGCGCAGAAGGTATTGGCGCTACACCTGTCGGTTCGGGCCACCGAAAATTACGTCCACGGCCTACTCAACCCCGAGTCCCGAAAGAAGGAACCGAAGCCCGTCGCCAGCGTCGATCCCAACGTGCGCGAGGCCCAGGACGCCCTGCGCCGACGGCTCGGTTTGAAGGTTACCATCGAGGACAAAAAGGGCAGAGGCAAGGTCATCATCGAGTACTCAGGCGTGGAGGACTTCGACGCAATCCTGACCGCACTCGGAGACTCGCCCTCCGCGTAACGCGCGGCGACAGGCCGCGTAGCACACCACCCCAACGCTGTTGTAGATTGAGAACTTCATCCGCCGAACCGCATCGCCCACTCCCAATGGCAACGAGGTACACCATGCGCAAGCTCTCATCCACACTGGCAGTTCTAATGCTGTTCGTCCCTGCAGCCATCGCCCAGCCCACTTACAGGCCAGCAGCCGGCCGCACCCTGCTTCGTGCCGGCCGCGTACTCGACGTACACACTGGCAAGGAGGAGCCTGGTGAGACGGTGATCGTCTCGGCAGAGCGCATCGTGGCTATTGCGCCGACCAGCATGACGCCTGCGGGGCCAGGGGATCGCGTCGTTGACCTGACGGCGTACACGGTGATGCCCGGACTGATCGACGTGCACACGCACCTCACCATGGCAAACAACTTCGATCCATACTTTGAGCTCACAATGACACCAGGTAAAGAGGCGATCATTGGCGTGGAAAATGCGAAGACCACGCTCGAAGCAGGCTTCACCAGCGTGCGCAACGTGGGTGCCGACGGCTTCACCGACGTTGCGCTGCGCGATGAGATCAACGAGGGACACATTCCGGGCCCGCACATGCTCGTGTCCGGACCGCCCCTGGGCATCACCGGCGGACACATGGATGAAAATCTGCTGCCTGAGCAGTATCACGTGCAGGGCGAGGGTGTTGCCGACGGCATCCCCGCCGTGCAGCACATGGTGCGCACCAACATAAAGTACGGCGCCGACCTGATCAAGATTGGCGCGTCCGGCGGCGTGCTTTCGAAGGGCGACGATCCGCAGGCCTCTCAGTACACGCTGGAAGAGATGCAGGCGATCGTCGCAGATGCGCACCGCCTGGGCCGCAAGGTGGCAGCGCACGCACACGGCGCGCAGGCAATCCTGTGGGCATCTGAGGCCGGCGTGGACTCCATCGAGCACGGCAGCTACATGGACGACGCCGACATCGCCATGATGCTCAAACACGGTACGTACTTTGTGCCCACCGCGTATCTCATCGACTGGATGCAGCAGTACGGCCATCTCTCGCCGCTGTATGCTCAAAAGATGAAGGACGTGAGCGCGGTGGAGAAGCAGAACGCCATCCGCGCCATCAAGGCTGGCGTCAAGGTCGCGTGTGGCACCGATGCCGCCGTCTATCCGCACGGGCTCAACGCACACGAGCTGGACGTCTACGTGAACCAGTTCGGAATGACGCCGCTGGCCGCACTCCAGACTGCAACCCTCAACGCAGCCGACCTGATGGGCTGGACGGACAAGACTGGGTCGTTGGAGCCGGGCAAGTGGGCCGACGTGATCGCCGTACAGGGCGACCCGCTCGCCGATGTGCGCATCCTGCAGCATGTCCCGTTCGTCATGAAGTCGGGCGTGATCTACAAGGACGAAGCCCAGCCTGCGGCCGTCGATAGGATGGTCGCAGCCACTCCCGCTGTAACCGAATCAAACCCCACGGAGAACAGCTTCTGATGCAGGCCACTGCCTTCGAGTATCGTTTCCGCTTCGCCATTCATGCGGTGATTTACATCCTCGGCTTCACCGCGCCGTGGTTGTTTCTTCCTTCGCTGGCTGGCGTCCCGGGCTTCACCACGAGTTCCACATGGCTGGTGCTCTCGTCCGCAATCTCGCGCCAGGGATGGCTCGCCTTTGATGCTGCCACCGTCGTACTGCTGGTGATCGCGCTCATCCTGACGGCGCTGGGCGCTGTGTTGCGCGTGTGGGGTTCAGCGTATGTAGGGTCAAGCATTGTGAAGTCGCCCTCGATGCATGGAGCCGTGATGCTCGCCGATGGGCCGTATCGCCGCACACGCAACCCGCTGTATCTGGGTACGCTGCTGCACACCCTCGGCGTCTCGATTCTGATGCCGCCCAGCGGCGCGATCTTTGCGGTAGTGTTCCTGTGGGTCTTCCAGGTGCGACTCGCGCTGGCCGAAGAGCCGTTCCTGATTGCACGCTTCGGCCAACCCTACCTTGCTTACAAGGCTGCGGTTCCGCGCTTTCTGCCCTCGCCCACACCGCAGATCGCTGCTGGGGATGTGCGCCCGCACTGGCTCCAGTCGCTGCTCGGCGAGATCTACTTCCCTGCAGTGTTTCTCGTTCTGGCCATCTTTGGATGGAGCTTCAATGCGCAGCCACTGCGCCAGGGCCTGATCATCTCACTCGGCGTGTGGCTGGTGGTGCGGGCCTTTCTGCCGCGTCCCGCACGCGACACACACGCACTCGCGTAGATCCCATCACCTGCCATTCAACCGTACACGTGCCAACGAAAAAGGGCCGGAGACCCGACGCACGCTGCGTCGATTCTCCGGCCCTTTCCACCAAGCCTCCACAAGACCCGAATACAAAGGCTCTAGCTACGAGGCGCGCACGATACTGCCCACACTACTTCTTGGGCGGAGCAATCGTGTCCTTGGCCACCTTGGCCACGCGGAACTTCACCACAGTCTTGGCCTTGATCTTGATGGCCTCGCCGGTCTGCGGGTTGCGGCCGATGCGCGCCTTGCGCTCCGCCTTCACCAGCTTGCCGATGCCCGGGATTGTAAACTCGCCGGTCTTCTTGGTCTCCTTGACGGCGGTCTCGGCCAGCAACTCGAGGAACGCTGCGGTCTGCTTGTTGGTGAGTTCGAGCTTTTCTGCGAGTAGACGAACCAGCTGTGTCTTTGTAATTCCTTTTGCCATGTTGTATCTCCTTCGTTCGGTAAAAATAGATAAAGCGGATTGAGCATGGGTCTCTGCCCATCTCCCGCTACCTGCTCGCTGGCGGCCTCTCGTTATGTCTTCCAGCAAACCAGACGGGAAGCTTTTACGAGGCAGCAATCGCCAGTGTTCATGCGGGTGCGAAGAACCGCGCCGATGTTCACCTTCAACCTTCCTGAACGCTTTGTCAACGGCAAATCTGCCATTTCCACAGATATTTGCAAGGTCTTTCCGAAATTGTTCCTTTTCAGGCCCATTTTCAGCGGATTTTACGACTACCCGGCTAAAAGATCCGATTTCTTCCTTCTCCGTAATGCGCATTTTCAGGGTTGTTTTGCGCATCAAGAATCGCACCATTCAGCGTATCCACCAGCGGCGACGTCAACCGCATCCGCCGCACGACTTCGCGCACCAGCCCCGGCTCCAGCGCCAGGCCGGCGGGCAGCCAGGCGTGTACTCCCCAACTCTTCGCACGCACCAACTCGTCTGCGGGATCGTCGCTTGCGAAGCCTTTGGGCATGCGCGTCAGCGCCTCAGCATCAATCCCCTCAAACCCCGCACCCCGGGCCTTCAGCAGCTTCTTTACGCTGGCGCGATAGGCTTCGTGGTGCGCGCTCATCCAGCGGCGAATCGTCAACAGTTGTTCGCGTTCCGGCATGTACACGCCAGCCGCAACCATCACCTGCTGCGGACCGATCTGCAGATAGAAGCCGCCACCCGATGTCTTCTCCATCCCCCGCCGCGCCCACCAGGCTGCGAGATGGGTCTTGTACGGCTGTTTGTTTTTACTGAAGCGAATGTCGCGATAGATGCGCATCATAATCTTGTGCGCAGGCCGCACATGCTCGGGCGCAAACTCCGCCATCGCCGCGGTAATCTCATCTACCAGCGCCAGCATCGGAGCCTTCACGGCACGCTCGTACACCGCGCGCCGCGCCTCAAACCACTCGCGGTCATTGTTGCGCGCAAGCCCACGCAGGAACTTCATCGCTTCGGGAGAAAAGTGTGTCGCCATCGCTCTTCGATCCTACGCAACTTCCCTTCTCGCCACAATCCACAACGGCGAAGACCACGGTCTCCGCCGTCGTGCGCACTCCATGCAAAAGGACTACTCCGTGGCGTTGGGGTAGATGCCCTTGAGCGGCGCATCGAGTTTCTGATTGAGTTCCGGGTGCGGGAACGGCTTGCGCGGCATCATCGCGTCGCGCTGGCTGGTGTTCCACAAGAAGATCGCCTCCACCACCGCGGCCTGTTCCAGATCGGCCTCATGCAACCGGTCGTACGTGTCCATGTCCGAGTGGTGCGTGCGTGTCTCATAGTCCATCGGGTCCTGAATATACTGGAAGCCCGGCAGTCCCACCGCATCGAACGACAGGTGGTCGGTCCCGCCGGTGTTACGATTCGTGATCGTCGTAACCCCGAGATCGGCGAGCGGAGCAATCCACTGCGCAAAGATCGGAGCAATCGCGAAGTTGCCCTGCGTATACACGCCGCGGATCTTCCCTGTGCCGTTGTCGAGATTGTAGTAAGCGTCCAGCTTCTCCCACTCGTCGCTGGTCTTCAGTGCCCCATGATGCCCCATGAAGCTGGGTATGCCTGCCGGGTCCGGCGTCGCCGGCGGAGCGAAGGTGCCGAAGTGCTCCTTCACGTACCCTTGCGAACCATACAACCCCTCTTCTTCGCCCGACCACAGCGCGATGCGAATCGTCCGGCGTGGCTTCACATCCAGCGCCTTCAAAATCCTCACCGCCTCCATCGCCACGATGGTGCCCGCACCATTGTCGGTCGCACCCGTGCCTGCAATCCAACTGTCGAGATGTCCGCCGACCATCACTACCTGGTCCTTCAAATCAGGATCGGTTCCGGGAATCTCAGCCACCGTATCGAATCCGTGCTCGTGATCGCCGGTGAACCTGGTCTCGATGTTCACCTCCACGGTCACGGGCACATGATGCTCCACCATGCGCGCCAGCCGGTTGTAGTGCTCGATCATCATTACGGCGTTGGGAATCTTCACCGCATTTTCAGGCTTCTGTGCATCTCGCGTGAGGTCTGCCCCGTTATCGTCGAAGATGATGCCAGTGCCGCCACCATCGCCCCCATCGCGGCTGGGGGTGATGATCGCAGCTACGTTCTCACTGGCCATCATCGCTAGCGCCTGCTTCCGCAGTTGCGCACGCTGCATGTACTCCTCGTAGCGCTTCCGGAACGCGGGGTTGGTCAGCGAGTAGTCTCCGCCGCCGCCTTCGTAGCTCTGCATCTCCTTCAGATCCGCATCGGTGTAGCGTATGAAAAGCGGTTTGGTGATATCGGGCGTCGGCCGCGTCGGCCCCAGCAGCACAATCTTGCCAGCCAGCTTACCCTTCAGCGCGTCCAGTTCCTTCGCGTCAGTCAGCGGAACATACACCACCTCACCGGTAACCGGCCCCTTGGTCGCAGGAGACCACGGAGAGGCTTGCAACCACAGCGGCTCAGGATCGGGCGAGACCATCCGCGCCCATGTATTGATCTGCTGCCAACCCATCCCAAAGTCGCCCCAGTCCTCCAGATGGGCATTTGTGAGGCCAATAGAAGTCAGCGTATCGCGCGTCCACGCATTGGCCTTCGCCATGTTGGGCGAGCCCGTCAGCCGTTGCCCAATGCCATCCGCCAGAGCCTCGCCAAACTCCATCACCTTGCCATGGTGGAAGCCTTCCTCGCGAATCCGCGCATACATCGTCAGATCGATCGTCTCGGTCGCAGGCTGCGGCCCATAGTAGGAAGGAACAGGCTTGCCCTCCTCGTGCTTCCTGCCCTGAGCGCGCGCGCCCAGCCAACCTGTCGAAACTACCGTCGCGACAAGAGCAGCTGTTGCACTCCGACGCAGGAATTTACAAGCGAATGTCGTCATCAAACTAACTCCTCAGGGATGCTGCAGAATGAACCAAACCGAATGGCGTAAGCATACGCGTGTGCACTGCAAACGTCTCTCACTTTCTTCGCCTGGTGCTATCTGGACACTCGCTGGCCTTGTCCCGCCCGGGTGGCGCGGATGTGCGCTGCGCCTATTGTTTGCGCATCTTCTTCGCCATACGCCGCGCCCACTGCACCCCGAGAAACCCCAGCGCCAGCACCAGCACCACCACTCCTACAGGAAATCCAGCCAGACGGTAGGTATCGGCAAAGTCGGGATGCTTGCCCGTCGCCATCATATAGAACAACAGGACCAAGATGGCGACGAAGGTGGTCAGAAAGAACGCAGCCATTCCCGTGGCCAAACCCATCAACAGCGACTGAAACCAGCCCAGATCTCCCAGCGGAATCCCGAACAACTCACCTTCACGCCGCGCCCGCTCCACATCGTTTGCAGTAGCCATAGTCATTTAGAATAAGCCTATGGCAGATATCGTACAGAACGGGCAGCCGCGCGCACCACATCTGGTGCGTTCCGCGCGACTGGTCAACGCCGCGCAGATTGCGCGCGATACGGAGATCCGCCAGTCGTCCAACGGCGTCCACTTTGCCACCTTCGGCGAAACCGGCCTTGCCGACCTCGATCTCGACCGCATGCTGGAGGCCGTTCCCACGGCCATCACCGCATCGCTCGAGGCCAATACCTACTACTTCGTTCCGCTCGCCCTGCGCGAGGCCATCGCGGAAAATACCGAGTCCACCACAAGCCTCGAGACCAACGACAAGGCCGCCGCGCCAGAACCAGCCATGGTAGCGAGCGCCTACACCGACGAGTTGTCTGACTCAGCCATATGCCATCGCAACGTCGAGCTCGGCCACGGCAAGCGCGGCGTCTTCATCTCCACCCGCCTCATGGGCGACCGCTTCGCGCTCAGCTTCGAGTTCTTCATCAACGTCGCGCACGCCTTCGTCGATCACGCCGGTGTCCCCGCGGCGTTCTCCGATCTCGTATGGAAGCAGGCGCTCAGCGGCGTGCGCGGCGAGACCAGTATCGACGCGTGGGAGTCCCGCAACCTCGCCTTTGGCCGCCCTGCAGACGCGCAGCCTGAGCCGGCGCAGCCCGCCTCACGCCGCAACCGGGGCGCCATGGCCAGCTTCTCCACCCGCCAGCGCGCGTTCCTGAATGCGGCCGGCACACCATCAACCGTGTCCCAACTCAACGCCGCAGCCCATCAAGGCGCGGACACGCAGCCAAGCATCAGCGAGAAAGAGCGTGGCCTGTATCTTGAGGCTGCCTTCTCCGACGCTGTCGCCATCTATCTGCTCTCGCTAGCCCTGGACTTTGACTACAGCGAGCTTCGCGAGCGTGAGTATCCACTGCTCGCCCCGGCCGCGCTGGCCGCACGCCTGCGCATCGTCGCAGATCTTTTCCCGCCCAACGCCGGCTACGAGTTCGCCGTCCGCTACCGCCGCCGCGCCTAGAATTTCGGCGCGCTGGTTTTACCGCACCGCCGCCATCGCCGCGCGGAACAGCCGCTCGAAGTCCACCGCAACCGCCGCATCCCTGGCCGCACTCTCGACAGCCTTCTGCGCAATGGGCCGCGGATAGCCAAGGTTCACGAGCGCACTGAGCACATCGTCGGCAGTAGCTCCCAACGAAGGCCGCGCCGCAATCCCCGCCACATTAAACCCGGCGAAGTCGTCGAGTTTGTCCTTCAGCTCCAGCACCACGCGCTCGGCGGTCTTCTTGCCAATGCCCGGGATGCGCGTCAGCGTCGCATGGTCGCCGCCGCGAATCGCCCCCACCAGCCGCTCGGCGGAGATCCCGCTAAGCACAGTAATCGCCAGCTTCGGTCCAATGCCGGAGATCGTCAGCAACTTCTCAAAGAGCCGCTTCTCCGTCATCTCAGCAAATCCGAACAGCAACAGCGCATCCTCGCGCACATGCGTATGCACGTGCAGCCGCGCCTCTGCACCCACGTCGCCAATCTCGGTATATGTCGTCACCGAGATCGCCATCTCATACCCCACGCCACCGCAGTCGATGACAACCGCATTGGGCGACTTACTCAGAATCTGTCCACGAAGATGTGCAATCACACAGCGAGTGTACCCTTACTCGTGCTCCGCCACATAGGTCTCATAGATCACAGCACGCAACCGTTCCGTAAGCGCCTCCGCGTCGCGTGTCACCATCCCCACTGTCGAAATCGGTTCTCCGACGATCAGCTTCAGCGGCCTTGGCTTCAGAGCGTACACATGGATCGGCAGCATCTCATAGGTGCCCACCAGCGTGAGTGGCACCAGCGGAACCTGTGCCTTGATCGCCATCCAGGCCGCACCGGCCGCCATCGGCTGCAATTCGCCGTTGAATGCGCGCCCCCCCTCCGGAAAGATCACCATCGGCATGCCGCCCGCGAGCGTCTTCGCTCCGTGTCCCAGGCTCACCACCCCTGCGCGCGTCGAACTTTGATCGATGGGCACCTGTCCGGACCGCTGCAGATACCAACCGATGAACGGAATCTTCCATAGCGGCGCCTTGGCCAAAATCCGAAACTGAAACGGCAGCTTCGCAAACACCACAGGCGTGTCGTAGTAACTCAGATGATTGCTTGCATACACTGCCGGCTGATCAACCGGCAGACGCTCCGCATGCTCCAGGGCCACCGGAGACATTGCCACGCGCAGCATTACCTGCGCCCACAACCGCGCAATCGCATGCTGTTGGCGCCCGTCCTTGTCCCACACGCCGCACAGCAGCGAGACTGTCCCGAAGAACACCGTCGCCAACGCTAGAACCGGGATAAAGAACAGGTAGTTCGCCCAGCGCCAGAATCGCGACGGCACAGGCGGCGGTGCGAGTGGGGACACATCATGTAGTGCCTCAGGCGGCACACCAGGCGGCGACCTCGGCTCATCCATCTTCAGGGTTTCGTCGGTAGCGGACATCTCATCTCATGCTATCGTGCTTCGCCCAGCACCAGCGCCCGCACCTCGCCGACCAGAAATACCGAGCCGGTCGCGACGATCACACCGTCCCTGGGCGTCACCGCCTCCGCGTGCTCCAGAGCTGCACGCAGATTCTCAGCAGCGTACACGGGCACATCCAGCTTCTGCGCCGCTGCGGCTAACTCCTCCACCGTCGCAGCGCGCGGATTCAGAACCGGCGCAACGATCACATGGTCACGCGACCGAGCCGGATCGCCCGAGGTTGCATCGAACATCGGCAGCAGCACCTGCTCCATCTCATCGATCTGCTTGTCCGCGAGGCAGCCGAAGATCAGCGTCCGAGGCATCGCATCCGGCAGTTGCGCCAGCGCCGCGCGCAGCGTCCACGCGCCGGCCGGATTGTGCGCCACATCCAGCAGCAATGGCGCATGTCCTGCCCGCGAGGCAATCCACTCCAGCCTCCCCGGCCACTCGGTTGCGCGTACCCCTTGCTCAATGGCTGCATTCGAGATTGCAAACGGCCTACCGTCGCGAAGTTGCTGATTCGTCCGCAACTCTATCGCCGTCGCAATCGCCAGTGCGACATTCCGCTGCTGATGCTGACCCGCCAGCGGCGAGTCGATGTGCAGCACCTCGTCCCGTCCCACCGGAGACCCGATCACCAGGTCATAGCAATTCCGTGCCAGCGGCGAACCGAATCCCCGCACCTCGCATCCAGTTTCCTGTTTCGTGCTTCCTGTCTCCTGCCGCACCGGCAGGCACCGCGCCGCATCGACACCGCGAACATCCAGCCGCACCGCTGCTTCACCGATCGCGGCATTGGCCTCGGGATGCTGCGCCAGCGTCACCAGTACGCCATCCTGCCGCAGGATTCCGGCCTTCTCGCCAGCGATCTCTCGCAGCGTATGGCCAAGATACTCCGTGTGGTCGATCCCGATGTCCGTAATCACGCTCACAATCGGCTCCACGGAGTTGGTCGCGTCCAGCCGCCCGCCCAGCCCCACCTCCAACACCGCCAGCTCCACGTCCTGCTCTGCAAACCAGCAGAACGCGATCGCTGTAAGCAGCTCGAAGAAGCTCGGATAGTGGGGAAGTTCGGAGCTCGCAATCAGACGTGCCGTCGCTGCGTCCACGCGAGCAAAGACGCGCCCAAACTCTGCATCGGGAATCTCCAGCAGAGCTCTGCTCCCTCCCGCCGCAGCGCCGGAAACTTTCACCCGCTCGTTGACGCGCAGCAGATGCGGCGACGTATACAGCCCGGTCTTCAACCCCGCAGCGTTTGCTATCGCCGCCAGCGTCGCAGCGGTCGATCCCTTGCCATTCGTGCCCGCAATCAGCACCGAGGCAAAGCTCTTCTGGGGATCATCCAACGCCTTCAGCAGCGCGTGGATATGATCCAGTGAAAACTTACGCCGCATCGTGACGCTCGCCGAACCTACTCCAGCGCGCCCCACGCGCAGCTCCGGCCCCAGCAACGCCAACCGTTCCAATGCATCTTCATATGTCATCACGTCTATCAGTCTCGCACCTCTTGGGATGCTGCCTCCACCAACCCCGCCACGCACACTCTTCCAGCCTTACCACGAAGCACCAACCCATCCGTGCGACCGGCCAAATACCGCGCCGTCAGGGTCTCCCCGTCCAGGTCCTCGACCACCCGCAGCCCCAACTCCTCCAACTCTTCGGCCAACATCTCCGGCGTAAAGAAGAGCTGAAACGGCTCGCCAGCCAGCGCCACGCGAGCGCTCAGCGAATCCAGCATCATTTGCTCCACTGGCGGTAGCGCCTCGCGCGGCTGTGAGTAGTCGAAGACCACCTCGCTGCCCGGCGCGAACCTCGCCAACACGCGCATCGTCGCCCGAAACGCCTCGGCGGTTAGATAGGGCACCACGCCCAGCCACGCGGTCACCGTCGGCAGACGTTCATCGAACCCCGCAGCCAGCAGCTTCGTGCGCAACGAATCCTGTTCAAAGTCCACCGCAACAAAGTGCGAACTCTCAGGCGGAACAATCCCCGCACAGGCGAGCATCTCCATCTTTCGCGCCTGCGTCGCCGGATGGTCCACCTCAAACACCTGCACGCCGGCATATGGGTTGCGGCTGGCAAACGTATCCAGCCCCGCGCCCAGCACCAGGTACTGCCGCACGCCAGCATCCCGTACACCCGCAAATAGCGTATCCTCGGCCAACCGCGCACGCACCACTACAAACGCACGCAACGCCGCGGAAAACGGCCGTTTCACCTTATCCGGCGTGCGCTTTAATTCTTCTTGAAACTGTTTGCCCAGGATCCTCACCGCCAGAGGGTCATCAAGCACCAGCGGCCTGGCATCATGCACCTGATGGGCGGCACGGCGCAGGGCTACACGCAACGCAGTCCGCGATGGATTCACCTCATGCATGCCGTGGTTCTTACGCGACCGATGAGCGCTCGGTCATCCACTTCAGTGTTGTGGCAAGATAGGCCTTCAGATCCTTTCGCTCCACCACCGCATCGAGGAACCCATGCTGCAGCAGGAACTCCGAGCGCTGGAAACCCTCCGGCAGCTTCTGCCGGATCGTCTGCTCAATCACCCGCGGCCCTGCAAACCCAATCAGCGCGCCCGGCTCGGCAATATTCAGATCGCCCAGCATCGCAAAACTCGCCGTCACACCGCCGGTGGTCGGATCGGTCATCAGGCTGATAAATGGAATCTTCGCATCATCCAGCTTCGCAATCCCGGCGGACACCTTGGCCATCTGCATCAGGCTGGCAATGCCCTCCATCATGCGCGCACCGCCGCTCGACGACACAATGATCAGCGGCACCTTACTCTCCAGCGAACGGTCCACCGCGCGGGCAATCGTCTCGCCCATCACCGGCCCCATGCTGCCGCCGATGAACCCGTACTCCATCACGGAGAGCACCACATCCAGCTCGCCAATCTTCCCAATCGCATTGATGATGGCGTCATTGAGCCCGCTGCTCTTCTGCGCCGCCGCCAACCGCCCTTTATAAGGCTTCAGATCGGTAAACTCCAGCGGATCGGTCGACCGCAGCTCCAGGTCCACCAGTTCATAGCCAGGCTCCAGCAGACTCTCGATCCGCTCGCGCGCGCTCAGCTTGAAGTGCTTGCCGCAGTTCGGGCACACCTGCATATTGGCATCCAGGTCAGCCTTCCACAGCGTCTTCCGGCACTGGTCACACTTGATCCATAGACCTTGCGTCCGCACCTCGTGGTCTGGGGTGGGGGAAATCTCGTGCGCATCTCGTTTGAACCAGGTCATGGCCGGGGCTCGCTCCTGCCCCGCATCAGGTGCCGGGGAACTCTGCCATTGTATCGAAACCGCGCGGCTTTGGCGCTGAATGCACTATCCTTATAGGCGTGAGCAACCCCATAGAACAATCGATCAAAGTCCAGCTACCCGACGGCTCCATCCGTGAAGTTCCCCGGGGCACAACGCCCTTCGACGTCGCCAACAGCATCTCTCCGCGCCTGGCCGCGGCAGTGGTCGTCGCGCGCATCCGCCCGCTGGCGCTTGCCGCGGCCAGCGCCAACGAGACAGCCCTCGAACAGTCCGAGGAGGCCATGTACTCCGGCCCGAGCAGCACAGCCGAGCGTATCGTCGGCCTCTCCGCGCCGCTCCAGCAAGATGTCACCCTCGAACTCCTCAAGGAGAACGACGCAGCTTCTCTCAAGGTCGCCCGCCACTCCGCCGCACACATCATGGCCACAGCTCTGCTCGAACTCTTCCCCGAGACTAAGCTCGGCCACGGGCCCGCCACCGACAGCGGCTTCTTCTATGACGTCTACCGCGAGGTCCCCTTCACCGAGGCAGACCTCGCCGCCATCGAAACCCGCATGGCCGATGTGGTTGCGCGCGATGAGCCCTTCATTCAGATCATCGAGTCTCGCGAACAAGGCCTCGCCGATTACACCGCTCACGGAGATTTCATGAAGGTCCACTTCATCGAGCGCTTCACCCAACCGGGCGAAGAGATCTCCCTCTACCGCAACGGCACCTTCACCGACTTCTGCCGCGGCCCGCACGTGCCCTCCACTGGCCGCGTCAAGGCCTTCAAGGTCATCTCCATCGCCGGCGCCTACTGGCTCGGCGACGAGAAGAACCAACAGCTCCAGCGCATCTACGGTACAGCCTTCTTCAACCAGAAGGACCTAGACGCCCACTTCAAGCAGCTCGAAGAGATCAAGGCCCGCGACCACCGCGTGCTCGGCAAGCAGCTTGACCTTTTCAGCATCCAGGAGGTCGCCGGAGCGGGCCTCATCTTCTGGCATCCCAAGGGCGGCCTCATCCGCAAGGCAATGGAGGACTGGATGCGCGAGGAGTGCATCCGGCGCGGCTACCACATGGTGTTCACGCCTCACATCATGCGCCGCGAGCTGTGGCGTATCTCCGGCCACGAGGATGTCTACGCCGAAAACATGTACCCGCCGATGGAGCTCGACGACGCAGAGTACCGGCTGAAGCCCATGAACTGCCCGGGACACATCCTCATCTACAAGAACTCGCCCAAGAGCTACCGCGACCTCCCGCAGCGCTACGCCGAGCTGGGCAATGTATACCGCTACGAGCGCTCCGGCACCATGCACGGCCTCTTGCGCGTGCGCGGCTTCACGCAGGACGACGCCCACATCTTCTGTACCCGCGACCAGATCAACAGCGAGATTGAAGCGTGCCTGGACTTCGCCGAAGCTGTCCTCACAACCTTTGGGTTCAAGGAGTACCGCGTCGAGCTTTCCACGCACCAGCCCGGCAACCCCGACTTCATCGGCACGCCCGAAGAGTGGGCCCAGGCCGAAGGAGCTCTCCGCGACGTCCTCACCTCCCGCGGCCTCGCCTTCCAGACCTTCCCCGGCGAAGCCGCCTTCTATGGCCCCAAGATCGACGTTAAGCTCGTCGACGTCCTCGGTCGTCTCTGGCAGCTCTCCACAGTCCAATTCGACTTCAAACTGCCGCAGCGCTTCGGGCTCGAATACATCGGCGAAGACGGCGCACCGCACCAGCCGGTCATGGTCCATCGCGCTCTATTCGGCAGCGTTGAGCGCTTCTTCGGCGTACTCATTGAGCACTACGCAGGGGCGTTCCCGTTCTGGCTCGCACCCGTCCAGGTCGGCCTCGTCCCCATCTCCAACGAGAAGCACCTCGCCTACGCCGAGACCGTCAGGAAGCGGCTTGAAGCCGCGGGGCTGCGCGTCGAACTCGACGCCTCCAACGGCAAGATGCAATCCAAAATTCGGGACTTCGGCCTGCAGAAGGTTCCCTTTATCCTGGTCCTCGGCGACAAGGAGGCCGCCACCAACAGCGTCAGCGTCCGCGTCCGCGCCAAGGGCGACGAAGGCAGCGTCCTCCTCGACGCCTTCGTCGACCGCGCAAAAGAACTCGTCTCCCAACACTCCATGGAGCTCTAGCCATGCAGCACGAACAGCGGCTTCATAAGGAATGAAGGGACTGCATCCCGCTCAGCATCCAACACACTGGTGTATCAGGCAGGTCCACCATGCAACCAATCATCATCAAAGAATCCGCTGTCATCCACGCCCCCATTGAGCGTGTCTTTGCGCTCTCCACAAGCGTCGAACTGGTCCGCGAGACGCTCGGCATGAACATCATCGATGCCGCAGTAGAAGGCGGCGTCATCGAAGGCCACGTTACCGAAGGCAGCCGCGTGCACTGGCGCGGCAGGAAGTTCGGCCTCCCCACCGAGCACCACACCCTTATCACCGGCTTCATTCCGCCGCACACCCACTTCATCCGCGTGGACCACCACGAGATCACCAAAGAGGCTTATTTCCAGGATACCCAGGAGCACGGCCGCTTCGCCTTCTTCCAGCACGACCACCACTTCTACGAATCGCCCGATCCCGCCACCGGCGAGCCCATCACCGAACTCGACGACGAAGTCCGCTTCACCCTGCCTTTCGGCCCCCTGGGCCGCATTGCAGCGCAGTACCTCCTCGCCCCGCACATCCGCGACCTGACACGCAATCGCTTCAGCCGCCTTAAGCAACTTGCAGAGTCCGACCAGTGGCAGCAGTTCCTCGACGCCTGACTTCTTCAAAGGCTCCAACACAAAAGCCGCCAACGCTGGCGGCCTTCGTCCATCTCTACTGTCTACGCTCTGCTGTCTGCCTTAACCCAACGTCTCCATCAGCTTGTTCACCGTGCGGTTAAGGTCTTTATCCGTGCGCCGCTGCCCGTCGATCTTCGCAATAGAGTGCATCACGGTGGTATGGTGCTTGCCGCCGAACTGCCGTCCAATCTCCGGCAGGCTAGCCTCGGTCAACTGCTTAGCCAGATACATCGCAATCTGGCGCGGCACCACAATCTGGCGCGAGTTGTTCTTCTGCTTCAACTCCGCAACGCGCATGCCAAAGCTCTCTGCCACCGCCCGCTGAATCGCCTCAATCGTGATCTTGCGCACCTGCGTGTCGATGAACTGTTTCAGGCACTGCTGCGCGGTAGGCAGGGTGATCTCGACGCCGTGCAGGCTGCACCACGCAATCAACCGTACCAGCGCGCCTTCGAGCTCGCGCACATTGGTGCGCACATTGCCCGCAATGAACAGCGCCACATCGGTCGGCAGCAAGGTCTGTTCCTGCTCTGCCTTGCGTTGCAGAATCGCCACCTTGGTCTCCAGATCAGGCGGCTGAATGTCCACCACCAGGCCCCACTCAAAGCGCGAACGCAGCCGATCCTCGAAGTCGTTCAACTCCTTGGGCGGGCGGTCGCTGGCCACCACAATCTGCTTGTTCTGCTCATGCAGCGCGTTGAAGGTGTGGAAGAACTCCTCCTGCGTGCGCTCCTTACCGGCGAGAAACTGAATATCGTCGATCAGCAGCACGTCCACATTGCGATAGCGGTCACGGAACCCGGTCATCTTGTCATAGCGCACCGAGTTGATCATCTCGTTGGTAAACTTTTCGCCCGAGATGTAGCTCACCGCGGCCAGCACATTACGCGCCTTCACCATGTGCCCGATGGCCTGCATCAGGTGAGTCTTGCCCAGCCCCACACCGCCGTAAACGAACAGCGGGTTGTAGGCCTTCGACGGCCGCTCCGCCACCGCCTGCGCAGCAGCCTGCGCGAACTGGTTGCCGCTCCCGATTACGAACGAGTCGAACTGATAGCGCGGGTTCAACTGCGCAGCAGTATTCCAATCGAATCGCGCCTGCTCCGGCCCTGCGGGCATCGAGCCCCCATTGCCGCGCCGCGGTGCGTTCTGGCTGTGGCTCGGCTGCGGCGCAAAGCCACCATCCTCACGAACCCGCGGAACCTCCTGTGGCGGCACCTGGAAGACCACCTGGTCGATCTCCAGCCCAAGATTGTCGATCGCCTCGCCAATCAGGTCGCCATACCGGTCACCGATGTGCTGAAACTCCTCCGACGGTATCCTCACGTGCAGCGTCCGCTCACTGATGTGGCTGAAGCGCGTCGGCTTCAGCCACGTCTCGAAGCTCTGGCGATTGATCTTTTTCTCAAGCGCGCCAAGAATTCGAACCCACTGGTTCAACACGGCAGCCGGCACTGGAACAAATGACATTGTTTAAGTCTTCCTTACTTTCATGAAGTCGTCCATATGGGGCAACTTCGGTCTGGCCATCCGCAAAAAGAGCAAAAAATACCCATATCCGCGATTGCGTCGCGAAGCCGGTTCATCCTGGAATGCCTTTGAAACCCGGCGCCAACCTTCGCGCTGGAGGAGTGAATCAATACGTTGGCCCGTGGGAGATTTCAACCGCGAGACATTCACACATCATGGAACGGAATCGATACTAGCACGCCAACCGCCCCTCTCTAGCAATCGAAATTAACCAAACTGACAAACTTTTTTCTAGTTGCACCATCCGTTGTGAAGAATCCCCCAACAGCCTTCGGTAACCGGATGCGTCTCCCGTTTTGGACCGCAGCGCGAGCTATTTCGTTGCCTGTTTTCCTCAACTCGGATATACTCAAATCTTGCTGCCGAGTGGGCCTTCGCAGCCTCTCCAATGCCCATCGTCGGTTCCATCGCCACCATCACGCGGCTGTGAGCTGAGGCCAGCAGACTACTTCGAGATTTGAGACAGGACAAACACCATGCCCAAGCGCACCTTCCAACCTAACCGCCGCCGCCGTAGCAAGGTTCACGGCTTCCTCGTTCGCATGGCATCCAAGGCCGGAGCCGCCGTGCTCAGCCGTCGTCGCGCCAAGGGCCGTCACAAGATCGCCGTCTCCGCCGGCTACCGCGACTAGTCTTCCGTTTCAACTCCATCGCCTTCGCGCGAGAGCAAGCAGGCCGCCGCTACGTTTCCTTTGCGGCGGCCTGTTTGTGTCTTGGAAGCCTTCCCTCCCCGCACCACCTCT
>DAIDKF010000007.1:57908-103072 GCA_027450185.1 Granulicella sp.
GGCCGCATGCAGGGCCAGCCTCACTCGGCAAGCAGAGCCGTTCTGTTCAATGGAAGGGTTCCATCTCCGCTCGCACTCCATAAGAATCCTGTGCGCCACGCGCATCTATACTAGAAACAGGAGAGCAAACAGCTCTATTCCTTAGGGCAGCCGTGCATCCATCCACTCAAAACTTCCGCCTCTGCAAACACGCCGACTACCAACTTGTCTACAAGACTGGCCGCAAGCAGTTCGGCAAACAGTTGGCGTACTTCCACGCAGCTCGCCCGGCAAACAGACGTTCCGCCACACCCGGCCCGCGCATCGGCCTCACCGTGCCCAAGGCTCTCGGCAAGGCCGTGGACCGCAACCGCATCAAACGCCGGATGCGAGAAGCCGTCCGCGCGGCACTCCCCCTGCTCAGCGCTCCGGTCGACGTCATCCTGCACCCGCGCCGTTCAGTCATCGACCTCGACTTCCTGCAACTGAAGCGCGAGGTGGCCACCATCTTCCGCAGCATCCAGGCAGCCAGCGACCGCAACGCAGCCGCGACCGGCGGCAACCTTGACGTTCGCGATCGCACAACCAGCATCGTCACCACAGCTCCTGGTCCATCATGAGCGACCTTCCCGCCAGCCCCCGCCGCGAACGCGCTGCCGCAACTCTGCTGGCTGTCCACAAGCGCATCCTCTCGCCGCTGCTCAATGTCCTCGCCCCCACGCAATGCAAGTACCTTCCCACCTGCAGCGAGTACGCCTATGCCGCGGTCGTCCGCCACGGCTGGCTGCTCGGAGGCTGGCTGGCCCTCCGCCGCGTCGCCCGCTGCCACCCCTTCGCCTCCGGCGGCCACGACCCCGTTCCCTAAAGCTTCAGCCCGGCAAGCCCTATCTGCAGCTAACCGCGGTACTCTATTGACTCAATCGCCCCATTCACCATTTACCATTAGAAATTAGCTGGCCGTGATCCTACCCGGCCTTGGAAAGTGCAGGAACCCTTTGCCAGAGATTCGTAATCCCAATCAGGGCGGTGGCGGAAGCCAGGATAACCGCTCCTTTCTGATCATGATGATCGTCATGCTTGGCATCATCTTCGGTCTGCAGTACTGGCGGGCGCAGCACAACCCGCCCACAGCCTCGCCCGATCAACCCGGCGCAGTCACGGCACCGGCGGCCACACCCTCAGCCGCACCAGCCATCGCCGCTCCATCCCCTGCCGCCACGCCCTCCATCGTCGCCGCAGCCCAGACCTCCACAGTCGTAGAGAACGAGCTCTACCGCATCACCTTCTCCAACCGCGGCGGTCAGGTCACCTCGTGGATCCTCAAAAAGTACAAGGACACAACTGGCCATCCTCTCGACCTGGTGCACGCCGGTGCTGCCGCGCTCTACGGCTACCCGCTTTCGCTCTACACCTATGACGACACCCTGACCCAGCAGCTCTCCAGCGCGCTCTACGTACCCTCCACCCCCGGCGCGTCCAGCGTCCCGGCCACCCTCGAAGCCCCGGCCACCCTCTCCTTCAAGTACGCTGCCGGCAACATCTCCGTCACCAAGACCTTCACCTTCGGCTCCGACTACATCGTCCACGCAGACACCGAAGTTCTCCGCGACGGAGCTCCAATTCGCGCGCTGCTCGCGTGGCCCGCCGGACTCGGCGACACCGAGACCGCCCTCTCCTATGCCGACGCTCAGGTCGACACCGCCTCCAACGGCAAGATCGACCACATCGCCATCAAGAAGGTCTCCGGCGGCGCCACTCTCAACGGTCCCTTCGACTTCGCCGGCATCAGTGACCACTACTTCGCTGCGGTCTTCCTGCCCGAGCACCCTGATGAAACATCGATCGTCACGCTCGAACACAAGATCGACGTCTCAAAGGTCAAGCGCAGCAACGTTACCGGCGACACCATCTCAACCGGCAACAAGACCGTCCTGCTGCCCGTCCTCGGCACCGCCGTCGGATCCCTCTCGGGCCACAGCCAGGAGCGTGTCTTCGTCGGCCCCAAAGACATCACCGTTCTCAAGAGCATCCACTCTGCCGACGGCAACTCACTCGAGCCGCTGCTGGACTTCGGCTTCTTCGGCCCCATCGGCAAGTACCTCTTCCTCGGCCTGCGTGCCGTCCACTCCTGGATCGCGCCGCATGACAACGGCGTCCACAACTACTCCTGGGGATGGGCCATCGTGATCTTCACCGTCATGATCAACCTCATCCTGCTGCCTCTGCGCGTGCAGGGCATGAAGTCCGCCGTCAAGATGCAGCGCATCCAGCCCCAGATCGACGCCATCAAGCTCAAGTACAAGAACCCCAAAGCCACTGATCCGAAGGCCGGGGAGATGAACGCCGAAATCATGGCCCTGCAGAAGGCCAACGGCGTCAGCATGCTCGGCGGCTGCATACCGTCGCTCATTCAACTGCCGCTGCTGTTCGCCTTCTTCACCATGATGACCAAGGTCGTCGAGCTCCGCCAGGCGCACTTCTTCTGGCTTCCCGACCTCTCCGCCGCCGACCCCTACCACATCCTTCCCATCGTGATGGTGGCCACCTCCTTCCTCGCGCAGTTCTACACCCCCTCCCCGGGCGTCGATCCGCAACAGCAGAAGATGATGGCTTTCATGATGCCAGCCTTCTCCGGCTATCTCACCTGGAACTACGCCTCCGGTCTGGCGCTCTACTGGAACATTGGCAACCTGGTCATGATCGCCCAGCAGCTTGTCATGAACAAGACCTCACTCGGGCGCGAGATGAAGGAGATCGCCGCCCAGCGAGCCCGCCGCAAGGCCAACGGCGCCAAACCCGGACACCGACCTGCTGCCGTCAAGACCATCCAGGGCCGGAAATAACCCCGTCAATATCATGACCGATCCATCCCCTCCCAGAGGGGGGGTGGATATCCTTATGCAGCAGATTCATATTCCTGAACTTCCGAAATTACTATGTTCATGGCATGAACAGCCCGTCAGGAAGTGTCATAATGTTTTCAGGTGTTCTTTTATTTTCCCGTGTAAACTGTCTTACTTTCTCTCGGTTTGTCGATTGTCCCTCCCGATACTCGATAGGACTGATTTCTCATGGAAGATTTAACGCAAGCTGCCGAAAAAGTAGCCACACTCATGCGGCTGCTCACCACCACTGGTGGTCTTCGACTCAAATACCGCATCACTGCCGGTGCTGGCGCAGTGGATCCCGATGGCTTTGAACGCCGCGACATCTACGTCGAGTGCAAGGGCCCGGACACTGATCTGCTGCTCGGCAGCGACGGCGAACTTCTGCGTTCTCTCGAACACCTGGCCGCAAAGATGCTTCGACTGGAGCCAGACGATCACGATCGCGTCTCGTTCGACGCCAATGGCTACAAGGCCTCCCGCGCCCGCGCTCTCCGCGCCGCCGCAGAGGATGCTATCGCCCAGGTGGAGGACTCTGACGAGCCCTTCCGCTTTCCTCCCATGAACTCCCGCGAGCGCCGCATGCTACACATGTTCCTGCGCGACTCCGGTCTTCAGACGGCCAGCTCCGGCGAAGGCCCACGCCGCTTCGTCGTCCTCTACCCAGCCGGCTATCGCATCCCCGCCGAGCACTCCTACAACGGCCCCGAGCGCCGCGGCAGACCGCGCCGCCACACCTCCTCCAGCCGCTACTAGACGCTCGGCACGTGGCGCCCTTCTTTGCCTCCACCAAGTAGACTTCGAATCTGCCACGCGGCTTCACCCGCGGTGGAGATCCTTGCTTGCACAACTCCGCCTGGTAACCCCTTCATCGTCTCATCCCTCCTTGGTCGCCATCTGCGCGAAGCTCCTCCATCCGTGCGTGAAGAACGGTATTTCCTCACATCTTCTCTGGCCTTGTCGAAAAACCTACCCTCTCTGAACCCGCACCCAACGCGGTTTCGGCCTCTCTACACACATCTGGTTCGGGTTTCACCTGCTGCCGTTGAACTCCCTCTGTGTGTAATTCGGAAAACACCCCACTAAACTCTTCCGCACCGTCCTTTATTCCTATCCACGGTCTCTTCCCTGACCCTGTTTTGGAAACCGTGTACCTGCATCCACCCGGTATCCATGCGGTTTTCCCTCTGTTATCCACTCTTCCACGCTCAACGACTACTACTACCAGTAATATCTATCCTTTCACTCTGTTTCTTAGAAGCATTCCCTCCGGCAAGGAACAACACACTAACAACCTTCCTGCATACACAGCGCCCCACATGAGGCCCCCTGAAATTCACAGGGCCTGCCCCTCGCACGAAACCCCTCCGACGCCCTAGAATCAGGGTGTCGCTCGAAGGCCAATACGAGGGAGCTCGAAACGCAAGTCCACCATCCCCCTCCCATCGCCCGCAGAGCCGTCACCCGCATCGCCAGAGCAAGGGAGAGCCCTCAATCGTGTCCACCGCAGCCCCTATACCTGACACCGCCCCCACCGGCAATCTCGAGATCACCGTCTCACGTGCCGAACTCCTCCGAGAGCTCACAGCCGCGCAGTCCGTCGTCGAGCGGAAGACCACCATCCCCATTCTCTCGAACTTCCTCTTTGAGGCCACAGTCGACGAACTCGGCGCGGGCAAGCTCACCATCACCGCCACTGATCTTGACCAATCCCTCCGCACCTCCTGCGCCGCCAAGGTCAAAAAGCCCGGTGCCTGCACCATACCTGCCCGCAAACTTCACGACTACATCAAGCTCCTCGGTGACGGCGACATCTCGCTCAAGCTCATGGACAACCACTGGGTCCAGATCCGCTCCGGCCGCTCCAACACCAAGATGGTTGGCATGGCACGCGCCAACTTTCCACAGGTCCCCGAGTTCCCCGCCGCCGGAGCCTACAAGATCTCCGCGCCCGCGCTCGCCAATATGATTGCGAAGACTATCTTCGCAATCTCCAACGAAGAGTCGCGCTACACCCTGAACGGCGCCCTGCTGGTCCTCAAGGCCGAGTCCATGGCCATGGTCGCGACCGATGGCCACCGCCTCGCACACATAGAAAAACTTGGCGAGAATCTCGAAGGCATCTCCGGCGAGAAGAAGACGCTGATCCCGCGCAAGGCTCTTGCTGAACTGGCCGGTCTGCTCTCCTCATCCGACGTTGAGACCGTCGAATTCGACGACAACGACGAGACGCTCTTCTTCCGCATCGCCGGCCGCGTTTTGACCAGCCGAAAGCTTACCGGCCAGTTCCCCAACTACGAAGCCGTCCTTCCGCGCGACAACAACAAGTTCGTCATCGTGCGCTCTGAAGACCTCATGGCTTCGATCCAGCGTGTCGCGCAGTTCGCCGACGAGCGCTCCGGAGCGATTAAAATCCGCCTCGAGCAGAACGAGCTCAAGCTCAGTGCGCAATCCACCGACGCGGGCGAGAGCGAAGACATCATCGAGACACCCTACAACTACGACCCGCTCGTGGTCGGCTTCAATAGCTCCTACCTGGTTGACTTTCTCCGCGCCACAGGCGTGCAAGGCGAAGTCCGCCTTGAGTTCAAGGACGCGCAGTCCGCAGGCCAGATGCGCCCCGAAGACGCCAACGAAGACGTCAAGTACCGCTACATCCTCATGCCCATGCGAATCTGATCGTTCGTGACCAGGCCTTTGCGCCAGTTTCAGCATAATTTGGCCACGATGGTCGAATCATACCGAGAATCAAGAAACAGCTCTCCGGTAACAGTATTTTTGATGGAGAGACCAAGTTGAGGTTTGACGGTTTTCAGAAACTTCATCGTGCCCATTTCCACGCTTATCCCGGATCTCTTTAGCGTGTTCGTTCGCCACCAGATCAGGATCCGGAAAGTATTGGAGAATTCTAGACAGCGTGGCGCGAGGTGTAAGCTTTGGACGCATCTGAATTTCATAGACGTCTCGATTCCTGCGAGGGTACACCATGAAGATCACGCATATATCGCATCTCCTGCTCACCGCATCGCTCCTCATCGGCCCTTTTGCTGCCACTGCGCAGTTTCCGGGGCTGGGTTCGCTGGGCGGCGCATTGAACCCCAACCAGACGAGCACCACCGGCGGCATCCTCGGCGCTGGGTTGAGCGACTCTCAGATTGGTTCAGGGCTTAAGGAAGCGCTTGCAGTCGGCACCCAGAAGGCGGTGAAGCTGGTCAGCGCGCCCGGAGGATATCTGGATAACCCCGCTATTCGGATCCCACTGCCCAAAGACGTTCAACCCGCCGAGCGGCTGTTGCGCGACGCGGGCCAGGGAGGCCGCGTCGACGACTTTGTCGCCAGCATGAACCATGCTGCCGAAAGCGCCGCACCCGAGGCTGCCGGAATCTTCAGCGATGCTGTCAAGGCAATGACCATAGACGATGCACGCCGCTTGCTCAACGGCGGAGACACCTCCATCACCGACTACTTCAAGGAGAAGACCAGCGACAAGCTCGCCGCCGCCTTCCGCCCCCATGTCGAGGCTGCGATGAAGACCAACGGCGTGGCCGACAAGTTCCAGGCCCTGCAGGGTTCCATGCCAAAGCTGCCGTTCGGACTTGGTGCCGGTAGCGGCGGATTCGACATCAACACCTACGTCGTTAACGGCGCTCTCAACGGGCTGTTCTACATGCTGGGCCAGCAAGAGAAGCAGATTCGTACCAACCCCGCAGCGCAGACCACCAGCCTCCTCAAGCAGGTCTTCGGGAAACGCTAGCAACCGTCAGCCAACAGTATTGTGGATGGCCGCGACTCGATCCTCCATATCCAGCCCTTCTGCGGGGCTGGATCGCTTCGTTCTCACAGCGTATCCATGTTCGCGCTACAATTCCAGCCAGTTTCATCTTGAGACAGGTGGTCATCATGAAATCACGCCCGGTAAAAATTCTGCTTGCGATCGTTGCCTTGGTTATCGTCGTCCTTGGGCTGCTTCCGTTCCTCATCAACGCCGACACGTTCCGCCCCATGCTGCAGGACCAGCTCTCCAGCACGCTCGGCCGCAGAGTTACGCTCAGTCATCTCAGTTTCTCTCTGCTCTCCGGCAGCATTGTCGCCAACGACATCTCCATTGCCGATGATCCAGCCTTCAGTACCTCGCCCTTCCTCGCCGCAAAGTCCTTGCACATCGGCGTTGAAGTCGGACCCTTCCTCTTTCATCGTGAGGTGCGGATCACTAACCTCGCCATTGCCTCCCCCGCCATCCAACTCATCCAGGGTCAGCACGGCGTCTGGAACTTTTCCAGCATCGGCGGTGCCGCCGCCGCTTCGCAGTCCCAGCAGCAGAGCACCATGCCCAACCTCACCATTGCCGACCTCAAGATTACCAACGGCAGTGCCACAGTCTCCACCATTCCTGCCACCGGCAAGCCCTTCGTTTACTCAAAGTTGAACCTCAGTGTCCAGCAGTTCTCTTTCGCGAAATCCTTCCCCTTCCAGCTCTCCGCCAGCCTCCCAGGCGACGGCACCCTCACCCTCAGCGGCGCCGCCGGTCCGCTGGCACAGAAGAACGCTGCCGACACGCCCTTCCATGCTACGTTGCAGCTCAAGCATCTTGATCCCGTAGCCGCCGGCGTCATTGAGCCCAGCAAGGGCATCTCCATGATTGCCGACATCGATGCCCAGCTCACCTCTGACGGCAACGCCCTCACCAGCACCGGCAAGGTCCAGGCTGCCCAGCTCAAGCTATCCCCTTCCGGCTCTCCAGCCCCGCATCCGGTCAACATCGACTACACCGTTGCTGACAATCTCGACGCCCGCACCGGCCAGGTCACCGACCTCGCAGTTCACACCGGCGCAGTCGCCGTGCACATCACCGGCAGCTTCCAGCTCACCACTCAAGCCGTTCTCCTCGATCTCCACCTCGCCGCCCCCAATCTCCCTATCGACCAACTCGAGGAACTTTTGCCTGTCGTCGGCATCCATCTTCCCAACGGTTCGTCCCTGCGCGGAGGCACCCTCACCGCCAACCTCGCCATCACCGGTCCAGCCACCACGCCCACACTTACGGGCCCTGTCGAGATCGACAACACCCAACTCGCAGGCTTCGACCTCGGCTCGAAGATTGGGGGACTCAATCCCTTCGGCAACGGCAACGGGGGCACCTCCATCCAGACCCTGCGCACCACGGTCACCTCCACCCCGCAATCCAACCAGTTCAGCAATATCTTCGCCTCGGTTCCCAGCATTGGCACGGCCAGCGGCAGCGGCACTGTGTTCCCCTCCGGAGCCCTCAACTTCAACCTCGTCGCCAAACTTAGCACCACATCCGGTGTGGGCGGACTCGCCAATCAGGCAGCCAACTCCGTAGGCGGCTTCCTGGGCGGCTTTCTGCACAAGACCGTGAATGCCGGTGTCCCACTCACCATCACCGGAACGTCCAGTAACCCGTCCATCCACGTCAAATTCTGAGCTACGTAGCCCCTCATTAGTCTTATGCGACCGTTATGCCTCGTACTGTGAAGGCCGCATAAGTTCTTTGCCGAAAATACGATAGTAGGATCTACCCCATCATGGGCCACCCATGACGACCCCGGGCTGGCCATTTTAGGCCGAGGGTTCCCCTGTGCAGATCATGTAAGGGAACCCTGATTCCCACAACTCTTCGCATTTTCTTGCATATCCGCCACCCAGTGCCAGCCGGTAAGTCTCATCTACTGAGAAAACAGAGCAAAACGTTTGGTACATCAATTGCTCTTTATAGCTCGGCTCAGGCAATTTTTCTCTATTCTCTCGAGGAGTAGTTCTATGATCAAACATCTCCGCACCTTCGCGATTCTGGCTGTCGTTGCCGGTATCTTTACGACTGCGACAGCCGCGCATGCTGATTCCATGTACGGTCCACTCACTGTCTCCGTCTGGACCGGAGTTGGCACCACCGATCAAGCAGCACTTCCAACCCCAACCTCCAGTGCGAACTTCATCTTCACTTACACAGGTCCCTTGAATTTTTCTACCAACAACCCAGCCAATACGTTTGCTGACTTTTTTGGCACCTATGCGAGCGATATAACGATGATCTCAGGTTCAGAGAGCGCCCTCCTCAGTGACACTATGAGCACTCCTGGCGAGACAACGCCTACTGCGATCAACAGCTACCTGTCGTTCGTCGGCAACTATACAGGCGGCGGAACGGTTACTGTCTGGCACGATGATGGCGCCAGCTTGTATACCGGTGCCGGCAATACAAACACCGTTTTTACCAGCGCCAATCCCACCAGTGAGATCCCCTCCACCGGCAACCTTCCGATGGGTAGCAACACCCCGTTTGACCTGGTCTATGTCGAATCGAATGGCGCTCCGTCTGACCTGATCGTCTCCGGCCTTTCCCCCGTTCCTGAGCCCGGCACCATCGGCCTCGTGGCTCTCGGCATGATCGGCCTCGGTGCCCTTATGTATCGTGGCTCGGCTTTCAACTCCTAGTCTTAGCTTCGTTCCGCCTTCAGCCACCACGGCTCGATCGAGCGGTCACAATAGACGCATAAGGCTGATCCATACCAGCCCAGCAGAGCGGCGAATCCACTCCGGATTCGCCGCTCTTTTGTGCGCCTGGTTCCTTGACGTCCGCACCGCCCGCGCGTCGTCCCTGACCCATATTCCGCCCATCCATCCCTCAACCTGCGCTCAAGCCCATATTGCCTGGAACTCCGCGGGTCCTGTAAGGGTGTGGTTCAGTTGTCCTTCGTTGCATGCCTGCTGCCCGGGGAACCAGCCCTCACCGGCGATCAGACCAAATCCGTTCGCCAGAGCAGTCATCCAGCCCCGTCCTGCTCCGCGCTTCACCATGGAGTCCCACCAATGTTGTCTGGCTGCGACTCTTATCGCGCGTTCTGCCTGACCAACTCCAATTAAATAGACCGACCGCGCACCGGAGTTATTCCGTTGCGCGGTCGGTCTTGTTTTGGATTCAGTATTTCCGCTAAAAATGGTAAGACGGTCGAAATCCTTAGGCGACAAATCTCCGCCGGATGGCGCCGGCTGCGCCCAGAATCCCGGTACCGAGAAGAAACAGCGAGCCCGGCTCAGGCGTCGGGGCAATGGTTGTCATGCTGTCCAGAAGGACGTTGTGATAGGCGTCTGCTGGGCCAATCCCGGTCACAGAGACGTAGTTGTCCAGTGTTGCAGGCTTCGTCAGAACTGCTGTCGTGAAGGGGTCCGTGCCCGGATCCGTGTAGCTTGTGCAACTGGTTCCCAACATGCCAAGCGTGTTCGAGAAGCACACGCTGAAGCCCTGGTTGTCCTGTGTGCTGCCGATCGTCAACGTGAACGGATCCATGATGCTGGCGATATCGAGCTGAACGAAGTTGGCGCTTGTAATCTCATTATCCGGACTACCGGCGATGCCCACGCCATGCTCCGTCCCTCCGTCGTTCTTGCCAAACAGGTCGGTGGCGGTGTTCGGCGTTCCGATATTAAAGCCATACGCTGTTACGCCGTCGCTGTAGGACTGCGACGTACCGAGCGTCCCGGTTGGGTTGTTGAAGTTGATGGTGTCGCACAGAGCAGGGCTCGCGCAAACCATGGAAGAAAGTAAGACTATGCCAAGTTTTAACTTCATACTGAAAACCTCTTGTGGTGCGGGAGATAAGTACCGGTAATACACAATCAAGCAATCCATTCACCAAACCGACCCAGCAACTCCACCTTGGACAGTAAGTCGCTAAACTGCTCATTGCAAAACTATTAATCCATCAATTGAGCCGTCTCCAGAGGTCTTCGACCTGTGGGCACGGAGAGCTTCCTGCTCAATCTGCACTTCTTTGCATAGGAAAGAGAAAGCCAGTCCTACTTCCATTCTGTTCCGGGGTCCCACTCATTGCCGCAGCTCCCACCGCGGTCTTTGGCGGTGCTCCTGTAAGCCTTCGGTCACTCCTGGGCCGAAATTTTATAATCGGTACATGTCCAAGCGTGAATTCCAAACTGAAGTCAATCAACTCCTGCAGCTCATCGTTCACTCTCTCTACTCACATCCAGAAATCTTCCTCCGAGAGCTCATCTCCAACGCATCCGACGCACTCGACAAGCTCCGCCATCTCACTCTCACAGAAGATGCCTATAAGTCTCTCCCCTTCAATCCCCGCATCGACCTCGAGCTTGACGAGAAGAACAGCACCCTCACCATCGCCGACACCGGCATTGGCATGAACGAGGAAGACCTCATCTCGCACCTAGGCACTATCGCCCGCTCGGGCACTAAAAACTTCCTTGCGCAGCTCTCCGGCGATGCCAAAAAAGATTCCAACCTCATCGGCCAGTTCGGCGTCGGCTTTTACAGCGCCTTCATGGTTGCCGACCGCATCGAGGTCATCTCGCGCAAGGCCGGCGAAGACCAGGCCTGGCGTTGGATAAGCGACGGCAAGACCGGCTTTGAGATCGAGCCCGCCGAGCGCTCCGTCGCCGGCACCACCATCCTTCTGCACTTCAACGACGAGGGCAAGCAGTACGCCAACAGTTGGCGCCTGATGGAAGTCGTCAAGAAGTATTCCAACCATATCGCCTTCCCGATCTTCCTCACCTACGACAAGAGCCAGTGGAACGAGGCCGAAAAGAAGTCTGACAAGGTCCGCACCACCGAGCAGGTCAACGCTGCCAGCGCCCTCTGGCGTCGCCCCAAATCCGAGCTCACCGATGATGACTACAAGGAGCTCTACAAGTCCATCTCCGGCGACTCCCAGGATCCCCTCTTCTGGTTCCACACCCGCGCCGAGGGCAACCTCGACTACACCACCCTCTTCTACATCCCCGCCAAGGCCCCACTCGATCTCTATCAGGCTGAGTACAAAGTCGGCGTCAAGCTCTATGTCAAGCGTGTCTTCATCATGGACGACGCCAAAGAACTCCTGCCGCCTTATCTCCGCTTCGTGCGCGGCATCATCGACAGCGAAGACCTCCCGCTCAACGTCAGCCGCGAGATCCTGCAACAGAATCGCGTCCTCACCAGCATCCGCACCGCGAGCGTCAAGAAGATCCTCTCCGAGCTCAAAAACATCGCCGAGAACCAACCGGAAAAATACCTGGAGTTCATCGCAGAGTACAACCGCCCCCTCAAAGAGGGCCTCTACAGCGACTACGCCAATCGCGAGCTGCTCCTCGAGCTCATCCGCTTCAAGAGCACCAGGGTCGAAGGCCTCACCAGTCTCGCCGACGTCAAAACCCGCATGAACGCTGGCCAGAAGAGCCTTTACTATATCACCGGCGGCGCTGAATCCCTGCTCCGCACCTCACCTTTGCTCGAGATCTACAAGAAGAAGGACCTAGAAGTTCTCATCCTTGATGATGAGGTCGACGAGATCGTATTCTCCGGTGTCGACAAGTATGGCGACATCGACCTCAAGGCCATCAACAAGGCCTCCACCAGCGACGACCTCAAGGACGACACCACCGCCGAGGTGGACAACACGGAAGCCCTCAAGCCGCTGCTCGAAAAACTCAAGGCTACCCTGGGCGATCGCGTCAAGGATGTACGCGCCTCCGTCCGCCTCGCCGACAGCCCTTCCTGCATCGTCACCGACGAAGAAGAACCCTCGCCGCAGCTTCTGCAAATGCTCCGCGCGATGGGCCAGAAGGACATCCCCACGCCCAAGCCAACCCTTGAGATCAACCCCGACCACGAGATCGTCAAGAAACTCCTCGTCCGTTCCGACGACGCCGTCACGCAGGACGCCGCATGGTTGCTCTTCGACCAGGCACTGCTAATGGAAGGCGTCCCGCTGCAAGACCCGGCAACCTTCGTGCAACGCCTCAACCGTGTCTTAACTCTCTCGATTTAAACGCAGCGGCGGCTGCCAACCCATGCAGCCGCCGCGCTCGCCACCTGTGATTCGCCCGTGTTTGACGCCTAGCGCAGCCGGATCACCAGGCCTATCCCAATCTGCTGCATCTCTTCGTTGTATCCATTGAACGCCGAGCCGATCTTGCCCCCGCCATACTCCACGCGTGCGTCGATATGCGGCGCCAGCGTGTAATCCAGCCCAATCTGTATCTGGTACGCAAAGCTCGACGACCGCGACGCATAGCGTCCGTAGTTTGTGCTCGCTCCACCAATCTCCGCCTGCAGATACGGGCTGAACTGCACCGCATGGCTGAACAGCGCCACGCGTCCGCCCACCAAACCGCTGCGCAACTGGTTCCCATACTGTGTGCTCCCGGAGCTCGATTCGATCACGTACCGCCCGTCGCCCCCGAACCGCACCGGTCCTAGCTTCGCCAGTGTGTCATAGAACCCAAACGTCCCACCATAGGCCGAGTAGCTGTTCTGCAACACCAGCGACCCGCTCGAAGAGTTCACCGACCCCAGGTAGCCGCCGCTGCCCATCGCATAAAGTCCCATCTGCGCCGCAGCACTCCCGCCACCCACACCCATCGCAAGCATCAACAATCCGGCCCAAAGTCTCCCCAAGAAACACCTCTGCGTGCAGCTTAGCGGGTAATAGTATCGCTGATAATAGCAAGCAAGATTCCTCCCGGACGCAGGTGACCCATCGCCAGCGCGCAGCATTGTCTACCCCAGCGTGCCCTTCGCGCGAGGCGTCTTCCGCCGTCCGCGCGCCATCTAGATGACGCGGCTGTGTTTATACCCCTCCGCACTGAGTGCGCTCAGCAACTCCTCCACCTGTTCGCGCCCGCGGGTCTCCATCGTAATGTCGATCACCGTATCGCCCAGGTTCACCCCGTAGTACGCACGGTTATGCAGTGTATCCACAATGTTGGCGCGGTGCCTCGCAATTAACTGCGTCAGGTCAGCCAGAGCTCCCGGCTTATCCAGCAGATGAATTCGCAGCCGGATCAATCGTCCGTCCTGCACCAGGCCGCGCTCAATGATCCGGCTCAGCAACGTTACATCGATATTGCCGCCGCACACCAGAACTGCGGTTCGCATCCCCTCGGCCAGGCTCGTCCGGCGCTGTAGCAATGCCGCCAACGCGGTCGCACCCGCACCTTCTGCGAGCGTCTTCTCCCGCTCCAGCAACGTCAGAATCGCGCTCGCAATCTCATCTTCATCGACGGTCACAATCTCGTCGACGAACCTCTCTACTACCGGAAACGTAACGTCTCCCGCGCGCCGTACCGCGATACCATCGGCAATCGTTGTTGCCGGCTCCAGCGTCACCGGATGGTGCGCCAGCACCGCATCCCGCATCGACGGCAGCCGCGACGTCTGCACGCCAATCACGCGCACGCTTGGCTTGATCCCCTTCACCGCGCACGCAATGCCGCCAATCAATCCGCCGCCACCAATCGGAACCACAACTGCCTGCAGGTCTTCCACCTGCTCCAGCAGCTCCAGCCCAATCGTTCCCTGGCCTGCAATCACCAGCGGGTCGTCGAAGGGGTGAATAAACGTCATACCCTGCACTTCGCACAGCCGCGTCGCCTCCGCGCAGGCCTCATCGTAGTTGCCGCCGTGCAGCACCACCTCCGCGCCGAATCCACGCGTAGCCGTCACCTTCACCAGCGGCGTCGTCAGCGGCATCACGATCACTGCTCGAATCCCCCGCCGCGTCGCGTGGTACGCAACGCCCTGCGCGTGATTGCCCGCGCTGGCGGCGACCACCCCGCGCTTCGCCTGTTCCGGCGACAGCATCGCAATCTTATTCAGCGCGCCGCGTTCCTTGAAGCTGCCCGTCATCTGTAGATTTTCAAGTTTCAGAAAAACGCTCTGCCCGGTCATGCGCGAGAGCATCTCCGACCGTGTGCACGGCGTGCGATACACCGCACTGCCAATCCGCTCGCGAGCCGCAAGAATGTCCGTCAATGTGAGTGAAGCTGTCGTAGAGCTCATTCACTCTATCGTAAGCTAACGCCCTGCCAGACCCTTCATCCTTCGCCACGGATCCAGGCTCTTACCTGGAAAAACTTGTCTCCATCTTCTCCTTATGCCGCTCCAGCGCCAGCTCTATCAGCCGGTCAATCAGCTTCGCATACCCCACTCCGCTCGCCACCCACAGCTTCGGATACATACTGATCGACGTAAACCCTGGCATGGTATTCACCTCATTCAGCACAATCTCCGCAGCCTTGCCGTTACGAGCCGGCGACATCAAAAAATCCACCCGTGCCAGCCCCGCACAATCGCAGGCCTTGAACGCGGCCACAGCCATCGCACGAACCTTCTTCGCCTCGGCTGCACTCAGCTTCGCCGGGATAATGCACACACTTTCATCCGGCCCACTCAGCTCGTACTTAGCCTCATAGTCGTAGAACTCCTTCGCCGGAACAATCTCGCCCACCACGCTGGCCTCCGGCTTATCGTTGCCAAGCACGGCCACCTCCAACTCCCGCGGTTTCACGCCCGGTCCTCCCACGCCCTGCTCAATCACAATCTTCCGGTCGAAGCTCGCGGCCAGGTCCATCGCGGCAGCAAGATCCTTCCGCGCCTTCACCTTGCTGATTCCCACCGAACTCCCCAGATTCGCCGGCTTAACAAACACCGGATAGGCAAGCGCTTTTTCAATCGCCCGCAGGCATCGCTTCGCGTCCGTCTTCCACTCACTGCGCAGCAGCGTCACATGCGGCGTCAGCGGCAACCCTGCTGCCACAAACAGCCGCTTCATCGCGTCTTTATCCATCGCCGCAGCCGAGCCCAACACCCCGGACCCCACGTACGCAATGTCCGCCAACTCAAACAGCCCCTGCACCGTCCCATCCTCGCCAAAGGTTCCATGGAGTACAGGAAACACCACATCCAGCCCGGTTCCCGACCCTGGCTCCGCCGCCGCCGTCACAATCGAGAGCCCCGCCTCCGGTCCTGCTTCATGCCCGGCACCGCCCTCCCCCAGCAGCGCCCGCGCACCGCCACTCTGCAGCCAGCGCCCATCTTTGGTAATTCCCAGCTCGAAGACCTCATACTTCTTGCGGTCGATCGCCTGCAGAATCGATCGCGCCGACCGCAACGACACCTCATGCTCGCCGCTCCTGCCACCAAACAAAACGCCAACTCGAAGTTTTTTCCGTGCCATATCCTTACCAGTCTCATGCCGCAGCCCCCTGTGCGTTGCAGAGAACTCACCCCCGAACCTCGCTCGGCACCACCCCACCCATCTGCGCACCCGAACCGATGGCCACGCTTGCTATAGGCAACGCCAGGAACTACCATATCCACGGATTCGCTTGACAGGGGAGGAGCCCGACAATGGCTGCTTCGCGGTACATCGCTGGTGGAAGTTGTGCCACGCTGGCACTGCTCCTGGGACTCATCGCAGGCGCTCTCGTTGGCTGCGGCAGCACTGCCAAAGGTACCCTGACTCCCAGCAGTCCGCCGCCCACACCCGCATCCCTGCCTGGCAACTGGGAGTTCACCGCTACCATCACCACCAGCGTGTCACCGATTCCCATTCCGTCCGGGGACACTGTGCCTATCGGCGCCTACCTCACCTCCAACGGCAGCGCTGTCACCGGCAGTGCATCAGTGCAGATGGCGTTTCCCATGGTGTGCGTAGCCGACTGTTGCGGCGGTCCTTTCGCCCAATTCAGCAACGCTCTCACCGGGACGCTTAACACCGACGGCATGGTGACCCTGAGCTCCACCGTCCCCAACGGTGGTCCCGTCTTCACCATGATCGGCACTATGAGCAACGCCAACTTCACCGGCGGCACCTTCAACCTCACCGGCGGTTGTCCAGCTTCAGGAAGCATCACCGGAGTCGAGGTGCCGTCGCTCGACGGCACCTACGCCGGAACGGTCACCTCGAAGGACACTGGCCAAAGCTATAGCCTGTCCACCACCCTTGAGCAAAGCACAACGGTCAACGTCCGCGGATTCCTCGACGTAAGCGGCACAGCAACCCTCACCGGCTACCCCTGCCTCACCTCCGTCACGTCGGCCCTCCCGCTCGAGCAGAACTCGGGATTTCTGGGCAATCAGTTCGGAGTCACGATGAATGGCGCTGGCGGAGCCACCCTGAGTCTCTCCGGCATCCTCTCCCAGGATGGCAAGACCATCGCAGCAACCTACACAGCATCTGGCGGCTCCTGCAAACTTGACTATGGCATGGGAACCCTGACACTGCAGTGACCCGGCGTTGCCCAAAAGCCGCCATCTGCTGCGCGACCCCATAAATCGCCCCACACCCTATGAACAAAGGCGATTAATATTTCAAAACGTGGCATAGTCACCCCCAGCAGCCCGCACCATCTAATCTGAATCAGGGCAAGAAAGGCCACCACCAAACAGGGCCAATGGCCCAACATTATGCCAGCGTGGGCCGCCGCCGTCGGTCAACTGAATGCAACCAACGCAATCGGGGCTGCCATACGTAAGCCAATAACTACTCTGTATCCAATACCTTCGGGCCAAAAGTATGCGGGGGGGGAGGGCCCCCTATCCGCCCATGGCTGCACTGCGTACAGCCCCTCGCCGTCCGGGCAGGGTCTAGACGTTGAACTTGAAGAACAGAATATCGCCGTCCTTCACCACATACTCCTTACCCTCAGACCGCAGTAGCCCGGCCTCCTTCACGGCCTGCTCGCTGCCCAGCCGGAACAGGTCCTCACAGGCGTAGCAGTCTGCCTTAATGAACCCACGCTCGAAGTCCGAGTGGATTACGCCTGCCGCTCCAGGAGCCTTTGTCCCGCGCCGGATCGTCCACGCCCGCACCTCCTGCACGCCCGACGTGAAGTATGTAATCAACCCGAGCAGCCGGTAAGCGGCGTGGATCAGGCGGTTCAACCCCGGCTCCTCCAATCCCGCAGCCTCTAAAAATTCGGCCCGTTCCGCCGGCTCCAACTGCGCAATCTCGGCCTCCATCGCTCCGCAGATCCGCACCACCCCGCTGCCCTCTTCGGCCGCGCGCTGCTCCACGGATCGGGTGTACGCATTGCCGTCGACGATGCCCGCCTCATCCACATTCGCCACATACAACTGCGGCTTCATCGTGATCAGAAACAGATCGCGCGCCACCACCCTTTCATCATCGGCAAGGTCCACCGTACGCGCGGGTTTGCCAGCATTCAGAGCCTCCGACAGCTTCACGATCGCCGACAACTCCGACCTCTGCGCAGCCGTCGCTGACTGGCTCTTCGCGGCCTTCTCAGCCTTCGTACGTCGCTTCTCGACGGTGTCCAGGTCTGCCAGCAGCAGCTCTGTATTGATGATGTCGATGTCATGCAGCGGATTCACACTACCCGCCACGTGGATCACCTCGGGGTCCTCAAAGCACCGCACCACGTGCAGAACGGCATCGGTCTGCCGAATGTGCGATAGAAACTGGTTGCCCAGGCCCTCTCCCTTGCTCGCTCCCTCCACAATCCCGGCAATGTCCACAAACTCCATCGTGGTGGGCACAATGGAGTTCGGCTTCACCATGGTCACGATGCGGTCCATGCGCGCATCCGGGACGGGCACAATCCCGACATTCGGGTCGATGGTACAGAACGGGTAGTTCGCAGCCGCAGCCTTTGAGGCGGTAAGCGCGTTGAAGATGGTGGACTTGCCGACGTTCGGCAGCCCGACGATTCCGCAATTCAGAGGCATGAGTTCGTAGGATCCTTTACCTCTTCTATTGGAACATGCGGAGCGCCTTCGCTGCCGCGCAGCTCACAAGCCCGCAGGTCCGAAGTAGAAATCTCTAGGCACATGTACATGCAAAATGTTGCACAGTACCAAAGATTGCCCTTTTGTACCTGGTTGATTACAAAGGAGCAATCCTTTGGCGACGCAGATGCTCCAAGCGAGGATGGTAAAGAAATAAAACCATCCACAAGAAGTCGATTGGAGGTACTGATGTTTCATTTTTCTCCGAAGATTATGACTACACTGGCGCTCGTAGCGGCGCTCTCTGCGGGCATGGCGAGCCAGGCGCAGACGCAAGCCCAGCTTGTCCCCGCGTCGGCAAGCTCACGGTCCAACCACTCGCTTGCCCAGCGGAATACAACCTGGCATGACACGGCGCAGAGCCACTTGATAACGGCACATGTTCGCAATGGTGTGCTTACGATTGACGGCATGGTGGGCAAGGTTCAGTTGAACTATGACATTGAACACGCAGGGTTTATGTACTTTTTTGTTCCGGGCGTGGGGACCGCGGTGGTGTCGATGTCGCCGCTTGCGGATGCGGTGAAGATGCCGGATGCGTTCGACGGCGACAAGCTGGCGTTTACGGCGGGAGGGCACTCCTTTGAGCTCAGCAGCGAGGGCAATCTGCTCTCGAAGAAGAAGAAGCTGGCGAAGGCCGATGTGTATGTAAGGCTAGACAGTGCAACAGTTGCGTTGGGACGGTATCCGCAGATGGGCTATGGCGACACGACCGAGCCGCCCTACGCCTGGCCGCTCTCCGAGGTGGCGCCGCAGGAGAAGGTGGACTATGTGGTGACGCCGCCGCCGATGCCGAAGAGCGTTCTGCCGCGGACGGTGGAGACGGCCTCGGCCGGGTCGCAG
The DNA here is from genome assembly GCA_027450185.1 of Granulicella sp. GTDB lineage: Bacteria > Acidobacteriota > Terriglobia > Terriglobales > Acidobacteriaceae > Granulicella. The sequence goes on from DAIDKF010000007.1 coordinate 77,181, forward strand.
GGCAGCCACTAGACCATTTTCCCTGATGACGGGTATCCAGAAACGGGTCTACAGTGGCGTTTTCATTGGGGAAAACGCCCATTGGAGTCGTATCCCTGGCTTACACCTTCAGGGAAAATGGTCTAGCTCTGAAACGTGTGAATTTCGTGCGCCTCTCAACGCACTTTTGAGTTGCAAAACGGCACTCTCAACACGGTTCTCGGTTGCAGTCCTAAAAAGGTGGCTGGGGAAGGTTCGTCAGGAGTCGGGGGCGAGGGAACCTGAGTGGTTGGCCTGGGTGGCCGGCGGGCAGGTCCCCTCGGTGCAGGGCCGGGTTAGATGCCCTCGCCGTTGGCGACAAAGTCGGCGCGGGCTTGCTGCTCGCTGCGGTACTGGGCTCGCTCCTCCTGTTCGGCCATGAGGCCGCTGGCGGGCTCGAGGGGGAGGGCGGGGTGGAGTTCGCCGTCAAGGCGCTCGACGCGGGACTGGAGGGATTTGATCTGGTCGGCGAGGGCGATGATGACGTCGGAGAGGGGGTCATTAATCTCGCGGGGGTCGGTGATGAGGACGCGTTTGCCGGCCTGGTAGACGATGTGGGCGGGGACGCCGACGACGGTGGAGTCGGGCGGGACGTCACGGAGGACGACCGAGCCGGCACCGACGCGGGAGTTCTCGCCAATGGTGATGTTGCCGAGGATGTTGGCGTTGTTGCCGACGAAGATGTTGTCGCGCAGGGTGGGGTGGCGCTTGCCGCCGATCTTGCCGGTGCCGCCGAGGGTGACGCCCTGGTAGAGGGTGACGTCGTTGCCGACGATGGCGGTTTCGCCGATGACGACGCCCATGCCGTGGTCGATGAAGAGGCGGCGGCCGATGGTGGCGCCGGGATGGATCTCGATGCCGGTCCAGAAGCGGGTGAACTGAGAGGCGAGGCGGGCGAGGAGTTTGAAGTGGTGGCACCAGAGCCAGTGGTTGATGTGGTGAGCCCAGACGGCGTGCAGGCCGGGATAGCAGAGCAGCACCATCATCCGCGAGCTGGCAGCCGGGTCGCGCTCGAGGATGACGCGGGTATCTTCGCGGATGGATTCGAAGAGATTCATAGTTGAGATGATGATAGCGCGCAGTGGCGGGCGGGACTCCGAGAGGGCCGCGTGCGAGGGGGATTTAAGGCAGGGCGACCGATGGCGGGGACTTCGCTTGCGGGGGGCAGGCGGCGGCAGCGAGCGCCGGATGAGACCCGGCCGGGGATCAGGAATCCGACAAGGCACAGAGTAATCCACAGGCAGAGACTCATGGAGAAGCCCAACTCTGCCGATAACCGGACTGTGCCTATGGACGAGGACCCACGGAAGTGCCGAAGCGGTATCGAGTTCTGAGAAAGTGCGTGACCGTGGCACTGTCGGTTACGGTCGCAGCACTGGTGGTGGGCGTGGCGGCAGGGTATCTGCTGGCGCGCGCGGTGGTGCTGCGCGTGGCCGAAGAGCGGCTGATCCACCAGACGAGCCGCAGCCTGGCTGAAGTGGACGCCGATACGGCTGCTGCGCGGGCGGCGCTGGCGGCGATGAATACATCACCCTATCCCTACTGTTCGGATGCTGAGCTGACGTACTTTCGGCACATCCTGTTCCGCTCGACGTACCTGAGGGAGGGGGGACGGATGGAGACCGGCGGACGGATCGATTGCTCGACGATGCTGGGCCGGGAGGCGCTGCCGAAGGAACAGTTCAAGGCCATCGACATAGACCGTGACGGCTCCCGGGTGTACTGGAATCTGGCACCGTTCCGCACGTCGAAGCAGGCGACCTCGGTGCTGCAGGCAGGCACGGCGTACGTGGACGGAGCCATGCAGATCCATAGTGAGGGTCTGCCGCCCGGAGCCAGCATGACGCTGACCCTGCGCGGCGCCCGCGGGCAGCCGGTCAGTCCATCCGCGAACGGGATGTCGTTTACAACGGACGGCTACAGACGCGTGGACGGAAGGTTGTCCGACACGCGCTGCTCGGCGGTGTATCCCTATTGCGTGACGGGGTGGATCGCAGGGGCGGATGCGTTTGACATGGGGCGGTCGATGTTCGCTGCGTGCATGACGCTGATGGGCCTGGTGGGTCTGGTGGCAGGGTTGTGGTGGGCATTTGTGTACTGCCGGAAGTGGACACGCGGACAACAACTGAGGCGTGCCATCCGGCGTGATGAGCTGTGGCTTGCGTACCAGCCTGTGGTGGACATTGCGAGCCGGAGGATTGTGGGTGCGGAGGCATTGGCGCGCTGGACGGACGAGGAAGGGGTGGCGGTTCCCCCGGATGAGTTTATCCGGCTGGCGGAGGAGGGAGGCTTTGTGGGCGAGATCACCAAGCTGGTGTTGAGGCACGTGCTGCACGATCTCGGCGACCTGCTGCGCGCAACCCCGGGCTTTCAAATGCATGTGAATGTAACCGCGTGGGATCTGGCTGCGGCAGAGTTTGTCCCGCGAATGGAGGCGGTGCTGGAACGGGCCGGGGTTCGGGCGGAGAGTGTAGCGATCGAGATTACAGAGAGCTCGACGGCGAACAATGCGGGAGCGATGGAGGCGATCCGGCAGATGCGGCAGGCGGGGCACCGTGTGTACATCGATGATTTTGGGACGGGGTATTCGAGTCTGGGATACCTACAGGAGCTGTCGGTGGATGCGATCAAGATCGACAAGGTGTTTACGCGGGCGATTGGGACAGGCCCGATGACGGTGAACCTACTGCCGCAGATCTTCGCGATGGCCGACGCGCTGCGTCTGGAGATTGTTGTGGAGGGCATTGAGAACGCGGTCCAGGCACGCTACTTCGCTGCTCAGGGCAAGCGGCTTCGCGGCCAGGGCTGGCTGTATGGCCGGCCGATGGCGGCGGGGGAGCTACTGAAACAGGTGGCTGCGGACCGGGATAGAGGCAACCGGGAGATGCTGCGGGGCGGAGATGGCAAGGATCGGCGTAGCAGCCCGGCGTCGGCATCGATCATGGCGTAAGAACCGCTGCGATGGCCGGGTTGAGGAGCTGCGGCTGGGCCGCCAGTAGTTGGGCTAGAGGTTGACGGAGGAGGTTGGGGTGTTGAGGGCTTGCTGGCGGAGGTCGTCGAAGAGGACGGTGGAGAGGTAGCGCTCGCCGGAGCTGGGGATGATGACGACGATGAGCTTGCCGGCGTGCTGCGGGTCGCGTGCTAGCTGGATAGCAGCGTGGACGGCTGCGCCGGAGGAGATGCCGACCAGCAGACCTTCTTCCCTGGGCAGGCGGCGGGCCATGGCGAGGGCTTCGTCGTTGGTGACCTGGAGGATCTGGTCGATGAGGTGGGTGTCAAGGGTGTTGGGGATGAAGCCGGCACCGATGCCCTGAATCTTGTGCGGGCCGGGCTTGCCGCCGGAGAGGACGGGGCTGTCGGTGGGCTCGACGGCGACGGTGAAGAAGGCGGGCTTGCGGGACTTCATGTACTGGCTGACGCCGGTGAGGGTGCCGCCGGTGCCGACGCCGGAGACGAGGATGTCAGCGGCGCCGTCGGTGTCGTTCCATATCTCGGGGCCGGTGGTTTCGAGGTGGATGCGGGGGTTGGCGGGGTTGTTGAACTGCTGGAGGATGTGGCTGTTGGGGGTTTCGGCGAGGATCTCCTCGGCCTTGGCGATGGCGCCCTTCATGCCGTTGAGGCCGGGGGTGAGGACGATTTTGGCGCCGAAGGCGAGGAGAAGGATGCGGCGCTCGACGCTCATGGTGTCTGGCATGGTGATGATGAGAGGGTAGCCTTTGACGGCGGCGGCGAAGGCGAGGCCGATGCCGGTGTTGCCGCTGGTGGGCTCGATGAGGGTGGTGAGGCCGGGGGTGATCTTGCCGTCGCGCTCGGCGGCTTCGATCATGGCGAGGCCGATGCGGTCCTTGACGCTGCTGCCGGGGTTGCTGCTCTCCAGCTTGACGACAACACGGGCGCTACAGCCGGCGGTCACGTGGTTCAGTTGGACCAGTGGGGTGTGGCCGATGAGGTCAGTGGCGGTGGCAGCGATATTCATGGTGTCCTTTCAAGGTTCAAGGTGGTTGGATATTGGATGCGCGCGGATGCACTGCGGCACGTACCCTTTATGGTCTGCGCTGCGGCGGCTGATTGTCCAGTGTTGCCGGGGGTGCAGCGAGGGGGCAGCGGAGGGACAACGTGGTGGCTGCGCTCAGTAGGACTTGTAGGCGGGGTTGAAGGCAGGCCGGGGCATGGAGTGGATGAAGGTCGCAATGTCGTAGGCATCCTGCGGGGAGAGGGTTCCGGGATGGTTCTGCGGCATGTTGCGGATGAGGAAGGCAGCCATCTTGGGCGGCTTATCCATGCCTGCGCCGTTGTTGTAGGAGCCCGGACCCCACATGGGCGGAAGGACGTGGGGCACGCCAGCACCGTTGTGGCCGTGGCAAGCGGCACACTGACGGGCGTAGAGGGCCCTGCCGGTGAGCGGGTGGCCTGTGAGGGCGGGAACCGGCACGAGGCCGCGGCCAGGGTAGGAGTGTCCGCGGGCGGCGCCGGTGGAGAGCGAGTCGATATAGGCGACGAGGGCGTTCAACTCCTTGCTGTCGAGGGGCGGCGGCTGACCGTTTTCGCTGCGGGTGAAACACTCCTGGATGCGCTGCTGCAGGGTGATGACGTGGCCGGCGCGCTGGCTGAAGGCGGGAAAGGCCTGGGCCAGGTCGATCATGGGCGAGGCGTAGGCAATGGTGCCGCTCTGAAGATGGCAGTCGCTACAGGTGAACTGGTTGCCTGCGTATGCGTGGGCGTACGTCGGGGTGTCGTCGAAGATGAGTTTGCCGAGGCGGATCTGCTGGCCGCGCTCGCCTGCGGGAATGGGTGCGGCGACAAAGGGGGCGGGAGCAGCAGGCTGTGGGGCGGGGGGATGGACCGAACAGCCGGCGAGCAGACTCAGGAGCAGATATGCGGCAATGGGGGCGGAGATCCTGCGGCGAGAGACGAAGGGCATCAGTGCCTCCAATTAATGTGTGGGGGCTTCGATGGATTTAAAGCCGAACTGGTGAAAGGCGGCCTGCGCCTCGGGAGTCTTCAGGTAGGCGAGCCACTGGGCGGCGGCCAGAGGGTGTGGGGCGTCGGGCAGGATGCCGGCAGCGTAGATCGCCGTGCTGTTGTCGGCGGGAGGGATCTCGATGCCGGTGATGGGGTTGCCGAGCTGCTGCTGGAACTGAACCTCGGAGGCCCAGGTGACGCCCGCGTCGGCGTGGCCCTGCAGGATGCGCATGGGGGTCTGGCGATGGTGAATCTCGGTGAGGACGGTGGTGCCGTCGGCGACCTTTTGTTGATAGACCTGGTGGAAGAGATCGTCGCCGCCGGCTTTGCGGAGGGATGCGGCAATCTGGTTGGCGACGCCCTCCCACTGCGGATTCGGCATGGACAGCCTGAGGTCGGCGCGGCCGAGGTCGCGGAGTGAGGAGATGTGCTTCGGATTGCCGGCGGGAAGCATGATTTCGAGCGTGTTCGTGGCGTACTCGGTGACATCCTTGAGCTGCTGCTTTTGAGCCATGCCATGAAGGACGCGGGCTCCGGCTTCATAGACGTCGGGCTTGACGCGGAGGGTGAAGTTGCCGAGGGTCAGGGTGCCGTTGGCGGCGATCTGTTGGCGCAGGATGCCGGGAGGCAGGGTCTCGTAGTAGATATGCCCGGCCAGCTCCGGGTGCAGCCTGACGAAGCCAGCGATGAGATGGGGCAGGACGAAGAACTGATTGCCACCGATGAAGAGCACCAGCCTGGCGTCGGCGGGGTTGCCGTGGAGATCAGGGATGTTGTCCACGTCGGGCACCTGGAAGGTGAAGCCTTTGCTGGAGGCGGGGTTGTTGGCGCCGCTGCTCCAGGGGGGAGTGGTCTGCGGCGTGGTCTGTGCGCGCAGGGCGCCGGCCAGCGTTAACGCAATCAGGGGCAGCAGAGCCTTGTGATGGGCGGGGAACATGATGTCTTCGATCCTTTGGGTTGCGTTCAAACCGTGATGTAGGTGTAGCGGCCGTCGGACTGCAGGAGCGCGATGGCAGCGACCATCGACGCGACGCTGAGAGCCTCGGGAATCAGGTGCGCCAGCATCTCGCGGACGATCGATTCGGGTTCCGCGGTGAGCTGGTTGTGCTGGACGAGAACACGCACCTGCTCTTCGGTGGCGGTGTGGCAACTGAGGAAGGCGACGCCCCGGCTTTGCAGGGCCTGGATGCTCTTGTCCTGGTAGAGAGAGGTTTCGCTGGAGGGGTCCTGCGAGGCGTAGTGCAGCGCCGTGCCGCTGGCGAAGAAGGGGTTGCGGAGAGCAGGCTTTCCTGTGGCCGGGTCCTGGACCTTAAGCCATGCTCCAATCTGATATTTCTTCCAGATGAAGTCGTCGTAGTTCAACATGTTGGCCGGCCCGTGGAGTGCGGCGACTACCTTGACCTGGGCAGCGGGGATGCCGAAGCCGAAGTGCAGGCCGTTGAGCGAGTTCTTGATGTTGTTGAGGAATCGACCGTCGTTGATGGCGACGACGTCGTACACCTGCTTGACGCGCGCAGGGTCGTGGACGATCCGGTTGAACGCGGCGAGCTTCCAGTCGGAGGTGGTGTAGACGAGCTGGGCGCTTGCGTGGTGCGGGTTGGCGGAGAGGGTTCCGAGGGCTGTGACACCAGCCGCGGCTGTGGTGACAAATGATCTGCGCGTGAGGAGATTCATAGCTTCCTTTCGTTAGGCAACTGCGAGCAGGACGCGCGCGGCCGAAAGAGAACGGGCCGGGGAGGCGTTTGCGCTACCAGCCATCAATGTCTGGCAGATCCAGCGTCTGGCAGATCCAGCCGCGATGCGAAAGGCAACAGAGATGCCCAGGCAGGGAGGCAATCCAGTGCCATGATTCTCCCCTGGCGCAGAGACGGAGTCCAATTAGAAGTAAGAATCGGCTATAACGAAAAGCTATGGGGAGGTGCTGGCCTGGGAGGGTTGGGATGAGCGGGAGTGGGCGAGGATGAAGCTGCGAAAGGCTTCGGCGTTTCCGCTCGGCAGCGGCCCGGAGGGATAGGCGAGGGAAAACTTTCTGGTGAGCTTGAGGCCCTTGACGCGTGCGATGCCGAGCGTGCGCAGAGCGAGTTGGTGGCGGACCGACCACTGCGATACGAAGGTGACGCCCAGACCGGCTTCGACGGCGCTGAGCTGGCCCTCGGTAGAGTCCAGCTCCATTACGGTGCGCAGATCCTTCTTCCTGAGGCCGGCCCGGGCGAGTGCGCTTTCGATGACTCTGCGGGAGCCCGAGCCAAACTCGCGCATGAGCAAGGGCGCCTGGCACAGGCTTTGAATATGAATCGTCTGACCTGCCCACTCATGGCTGGCGGGAACGATGAGGACCATCTGGTCTTCCATGAAGGGTTCGATGTGGAGGTCCTTGCGCAGGCCGGGGCCTTCGATGAGGGCGAGTTGAACGCGATGTTCGGCGACGGCGTCGAGCATTGCGTCAGTGTTGCCGCTGACGGCGGTGACGACGACGCGAGGATGCTCGCGAAGAAACGCGGCGACGAAGTTGGGGAGAAGATACTGGCCGATGGTCTGCGAAGCGCCGAGGGTGAGAGTTCCGGCGTGGGCTCCGGAGGTGCCGGTGACGGCTTCAAAGGCCTGGTCGGAGAGAGCTTTGAGCTGCTCGGCGTAGGGAAGCAGGGCGGCTCCGGCGGCGGTGAGCGAGATGCGGCCACCGACGCGGTCGAAGAGTGGGAGGCCGTACTGGCCCTCGAGAGCCTTGATCTGCTGCGTGACGGCGGGCTGGGTGAGCAGCAGCTCCTCGGCGGCACGGGTGAAGTTGAGGTGTCGCGCGACGACGCGAAAGACCTTGAGCCGAAAGTTCTCCATCGTATCCATGCCTCACTTGGAGGAGCAGCGCGCGGTGCAGCCAGACATGCGGCGATGACACGGCCGCGGATCCAGAAACAGTATGCGTGAAAGACGCCCGATGCTATTGTGCTCTATTTGCCGCTTCGAAAGAAGAGAGGGCGAGCGCTGCACGGGATTACGCGGAAGCGCAGCACAGAACCCAGCCTCATTGCAGAACCGAGGTAGAAGAGTGCGCGTCGCACAAGCAACGAAGTCAGGCGGCGTGACAGGCTGCGGCAGCATCTTCCTCCGAGGGGAAGACGCCAAACAGGCCGAGAATGCCGACCATCTTGAAGGTCTTGGAGGCAAAACTCGAAGGGTTGACGAGCTTGGTATCGCCGCCGACCTGGCGGGTGCGGCGCAGAGCATTGACGACTGCGCCAATGCCGGAGGAATCGATGAAGGGCATCTCCGCGAGGTCGAGGATGAGATAGACGCAGCCACTGGAGAGCGCCGATTCGAGTGCGGCATCGAAGTCGCGCACAGATTCGGCGATGAACCGCCCTTTGAGCCGAAGGGCACAGGTGTCGCCGCTTTGCCTGATGTCGATGTCCACGAAGTCTCCTGTAAACAAGAGCGATTTTTCTTTACATCGGGTCAAGGTGCTTGCTAGGCTCCGACTACCAGAGAATCAAGCTTTCAGGCCGCACTCGTCAAGCGGTAGCCCACGAATGGCAACGAAATTCTCTTATGTCGATCGACCCTACGCTGAAACTGGCAGAATCTCTTCTCTCCGCGATAGATTCCACAGCGCGCGCGCGGCTCATTGCCCTGGCTGCGATGGAGTCGGTTGCCGAGAGCGCCTGCGTGGTGCATCGGCTGGTGGCGAAAGACGATACGCACTCGCTGGTACCGGTTGCGATCGCGGGAGCGGTTTCGCTCGGCGAAGACTGGCTTGCAGTTGAGAGCCGCGTGGTCGCTGCGCTCTTTCATGGATCCGAAGAGACGCTGGTGTATGCCAGTGGCGAACTGCAACGCGAAGACTATGCGCACCTGCACCTGTCCCGAACGTTTGCGAGTATTGCGTACCTGCCGTTCTTCCTGAAGGCAGAGATGGTGGGAGTGATTGAGATGGTTTCGTTCGCTGACCCCATAGGAAGGGCGGAGCTGGAGGCTCTGACGCCGGTGGTCGGCCTGGCGGGGCCGGCGATTCTGCGTGCTGAGGAGTTCGAACGGCAGCGGCAGGACCTGCTCGACTCCGTGCACCGCATGAGCCAGCTCTACGATCTGGAGAAGTCGCTGAACGCAACGCTGGAACTGGATCAGGTGATGGGGATGGTGCCGGAGAAGACGATGGCGATGCTGCCATGCCAGGCTATGCACCTGTGGCTCTTCGATGGCGGCGTGCTGCGGCTGATGGCCACGCAAGGTTTGGATGCGACGGTCACAAGCGGCATGATGCAGGCGCCGGGCGAGGGCTATGTGGCGGACATGGCGGAGGAAGGCGAGCCGCTGCGCATTGGTGCGACCGGAGACGAAGCTGCGGAAGACGAGCGGCTGGTGAGACGAAATCGAGCGCTCGACGGCGTGGCCGAAGCGATGCGAACGCCGCCTATCAGAAGTGCGTTGATGGTTCCGCTGATGCAGGACGACGCCGAGGTTGGCGTGTTAGAGGCCGTCAATAAAGGCGTCGTCGATAGAACAAGCCGAAGCGCCTTCGATGAGGACGATGAGTTTTTTCTATCAGCGATGGCGGGGACGGTCAGTAACGCGCTGAAGAATGCTACGCTGATGCACGCCGAACGCAAGCTGGCGATTCTAGAGGCACTGGTGCATGTGAGTTCGGAGATTACGTCCACGCTGCGGCTTGATCGGCTGCTGCAGATTATCGTGAACAGCCCGCAGAGTGTGCTGCCGTATGAGCGCTGTGCGATTGCTTTGGATCATCGCGGCACGCTGCAACTGAAGGCGGTGTCGGGGATGGCCAGCATTCCGGTTGGGGATGCGCAGGTGGAGCAGTTGCAGGCGCTGGTGCGGTGGCTTTCGTCGCAGACGGGCACAATGCATCTGCGCCTACAGGAGGACTCCGCGGCGAATGCGGCCCTGCCGGAGGAGGTGCGGCACCACTTTGAGGTGACCGGCGAGCGTGCGTTGTATGCGCTGCCGCTGATCGACGATCAGGGACGCGTTGGATTGCTTCTGTACGAATCGAGCAATGCGAATTTTCTCGATCTGCCGCACACTGAGATGATCAAGATTCTAGCGGGGCAGGCGACGGTGGCGATCCGCAACGCTCTGCTGTATCGAGAGGTTCCGTTGATCGGGTTGGTGGAGCCGCTGATGCAACGCAAGCAGGCACTGCTACGAACTACGCGCAGCCGTCGCCTGGCTTATGGTGCGGTGGCCGCGACGGTACTTTTGGTGCTGGTGTTTTGTCCTCTGCCCATGCGGGTTTCCGGCGATGCGGTGGTGGCGCCGCAGCATCTGGTGACGATTGCGGCGCCCGCGGATGGCAATGTCTCGACGGTGCGAGTGCGAGAGGGAGAGCGGGTTGCCGCAGGCGATCTGCTGGGGACGATGAACGATTGGCAGTGGCGCACGGACCTGGCGGCGGCGGAGGCGAAGTACCGTGCAGCGCAGATGGCGATGGAGGCGAGCCTTGCACACGGTTCGGCGCAGGCCGGCGAGGATCGTGCGCAGGTGGAGTTTGAGCATGATGAAGTGGCACGCTCGCGGAGCCGCCTGGAGAGTGCACAGTTGCGCTCGCCGATCGCCGGGATTGTTGCCACGCCTGCGCTGCAAAATGCAGCGGGGGAACATCTGAATGCTGGCGATATGTTTGCGCAGATCCTCGATGTGTCGTCAGTCGTGGTGGATGTTGCCGTTGCACAGAGCGATGTGGCGCTGGTGCGACGCGGGGACCATGCAGCCGTGAAGCTCGATAGCTATCCGCAGCGATCATGGCACGGCGCGGTGGAGGTGGTTAGCCCGGAGGCGCAGGCCAGTGAAGAGGGCCGGACGTTCGCGGCGCGGGTCTCGCTGCCTAACAGCAACGCGATTCTGCGAGCAGGGATGACGGGACGCGCAAAGATCTTCATTGGGTATCGGCCGGCGGGATATGTGCTGCTGCGCAAGCCGGCGCTGTGGCTGTGGCAGTTTGTGTGGAATTGGATTGGCTGGTGAGCTGATGCGTGCGATTTTGTCATTCCGCTTGTCTTCCGTGGCCGCAGTTGCGGTCGCCGCGGCGGTGCTCCCGACGCTGTGTTTGTGCGGCTGCGACTCTCGGCCACTGGCGGAGACGAGCTCTGCCGCAGCGGCAACGCCTGCGCCAACGTTGCGCCCGGCTGTGGGTGCGGCAGCAGCATCGGAGATGCAGCCAACGAAGCAGTTCAGTACGACGGGTCCGCTGGTGGCAGCACAGCAGGCGGATGTCGCTGCGCTGCGTGATGGCCTGGTGGTTCGCGTTGCAGCGAACATCGGCGACCATGTGGCGGGCGGACAGACACTCGCTCTGCTGGATGACCGCTTGCTGCGTGCGGGCTATGGAGAGCAGCAGGCAAGGGTGGCTTCGCTACAGGCCCAGGTGAGGGAGTGGCAGTCCGAGCAGCAGGTGGAGGAGGCCGATCTGCACCGCGCCGATGCCCTGCGCGCAGACAAAATTCTGAGCGACGAGGATTGGGAGCACGTGAAGTACAAGGTGGAGGAGACGATGTCCGAGGTCGCCAGGTACCGCGCGGATGAGGCTGCGGCCGAGGCCAATATGGAGTCGGCGCGTCTACTTCTGGACCAGTCACGCGTGGTTGCTCCGTTTGCAGGCGTTGTGGGCCGTAGCTCCGTGCGCGTGGCGCAGGAGGTGAAGAAGGATGATGTTCTGTTCTGGATTACGGCGGTAGCGCCGCTGCGCATTCTGTTTACGGTGCCGGAGTCGGCGATGGCGCAGTTTCCGCAGGGCGCAGCGCTGGATCTGACGACGGCGGATTATCCGAACCTGCGCCAGCGGGCGCGCGTGTTGCGCGTGAGTCCTGTTGTGGACCCGGCGAGCGGAAGTGTGCAGGTGATTGGAGAGGTGGTGCATGCATCACCGCTGCTGGAGCCGGGCATGACGATGCAGGTGCAGGCCGCAGTGCAGCCGCGGCCGCCGGCCGGAGCACAGGCGACGCGATGAATTTGAGTGAGGCGCTTGATGCCGCCCTGCCGGAGATTCCAAAGGCGCGTCTATCGCGCACGCGTCCGCCGCGCCTCGATCCCGATCTGATTGTGCGCGAAGATGTGCTCGACGGCGAACCGTTCTTTGGCATCCTGCAGCGCGGCAAAGGCAACTACTTTCGTTTCCAGCCGTTGCAGTGGCAACTCGCGCAACTGTTTGACGGAGCGCGCAGGTATGAGGAGATTGCCACTCTGTTTGATGAGCAGACCGGAGCCGAGCTCACGGCCCAAGATGTCGAACTGTTTGCAACGAATCTCGATGAGGCTGATTTCTGGTTCAAGACACCGCAGGAGAAGAATCTTGCGTACAGCGCGCGGCTGAAGGCGCAACGAGACCGTCGAGCGAATCGGAAGTCGAAGATTAATATTGCACACATCAGCTTCTCGGCCTGGGATCCGGACCGCTATCTGACATCGCTCGACCGCGCCGTCGGGCGCTTTGTCTACAGCCGCTGGACTGTGCTGGCGGTGGTTCTGCTGTTCTGTTTTGAGGCCCTGGTCTTCATTACGCAATGGAAGAGCTTCGGGCCGGATATTCCGCTCTATTACAACTTCACGCACAAGACGTTTCTGGACTTCGCGGAGTTCTGGGTGTTGCTGTTCGGGCTTGGCTTCATCCACGAGACGGCCCATGGGCTGACGTGCAAACACTACGGCGGCGAGGTGCACAGTATGGGCCTGATGTTCCTCTATCTCACGCCGTGCTTCTTCGTCGACGTGACGGAAAGCTGGATCTCCGCGACGAAGATTCAGCGGCTCGCCACGATCATTGCGGGCATCTGGATCGAGATGACGGTGTGCGGACTGGCGATGATTGTGTGGACCAACACGCAGCCGGGCCTGTTCGCACACGACTTTGCGTACAAGATCATTCTGATTACGGGGCTCGCGGTGATTGTGATGAATTTGAACCCGCTGCTCAAGCTGGATGGCTACTACTTTCTTACCGAGCTGATCGGCATTCCCGACCTCAAGGAGCGGTCTACGCTGTTCGTCTCGGGGTGGTTTCAGAGCCGCGTGCTGCGCCTTCCCGCCGAGGTTCCGTCGATTCCGCGCCGCCGCGTTCCGCTGTTTGTGGTCTATGCGGTCGTCTCCGGAGCCTACAGCTACCTGGTGCTCTTCACGGTGCTGCGCTTCTCCTACAACGTTACGTCAAAGCTGCTGGCGGAGTTTGCTCTGATTCCGGTAGGCGCCGCGGCGTTCGTGATGTTTCGCTCGCGGATCGAGTCGCTGAGACGCGTGTTGAAAGAGATGGTGCGATGCAAAGTTGGCAAGGAACTTCGCTTGCATCCGCGGGTGATTGGAGCCGGGATGGTTGTGCTGATTGTGCTCTTTGCGCCGATTGTGCGGGAGCGTGAGAACGCCTACTTCGTCGTCGAAGCATCGGATCCGAGTACGCTGCATGCGGCGATCAACGGCTGCGTGGACGCAGTGTATGTGCATGAGGGAGAACGGGTGCACGCCGGCCAACCGCTGCTGCGCATGAGCAGCCTGAGTGCGGACGAGCTTAGCTCCAGCGCCAAGGCAGCCACCAGTTCTGCGAGCTACAAGGCATTCGAGGCGCAGATGGAAGGCCGGTCGATTGGTTCGGCTGCGGCCGGTCAGGAAGCGGCGCGGAGATCCTCGGAGCTTGCGCAGGAGGCTGAGCACTCGCTGGTCGTTAGAGCGAGCGAGGATGGAACGGTACTGACGCCGAATCCGGGTTCGCTGCTGTATCGGCATGTGGCCGCGGGTGAGACCTTGTTGACGCTGGCGGGAACGCATGACGGAGCGCAACGTGCTGCCGGCGCAGAGTTCATCCGGCTGTTTATTCCAGCCGAAGCGCTTCGTCGCGCGCTGCCGGGAGCGGAGGTCGCGCTGGCGCTGCCGGGCGAGTTCTCGATTGTGCGAATGAAGCTTCCGCCCGTCGACGGAGAAGCGGTCACCCTGCCTGCGGGGCTGGCTGCACGGCAGCAGTATGCGGGGATCGCGCTGCCAACCTTTTATTCGGCGCGGCTCGCGTGGTCCGAGGGAGCTTCGCCGATGCCGCTGGGGATGGCCGGGACGGCAAAGATCTTTGGCGTGCGCAGGAGCCTGTTTATGCGCGCAGCCGAGGTGGTGATCAATACAGTGCGAGCGCACGTGTGGTAGTGAAACGGATCGGCGGCCACGACGGGCCACCGATCCGTTCTGCAGGATCATCCTGGGAGAATTCGACTGCAGCTTTGCGGACAACAGCCATGACAGACGTCATCCAAAAACTTTCAGGAGTTGCCCGCCTGAGGTCTAGCTGAAGCGCGTCATCGCGGTGACGGCCCGGGCGGTCGTAGCCTTGGCGAGAGTCGTGCGAGCGAGCGCCGCTCTTGCAGTTGTGGCCTTCGCCATGCGCATGGCAGAGACCATCTTGGCGCTCTCCACCGTCGAGGGGGCTTTGGACTTCGGGGACTTGGTGGTGGTGGACTTGGCGGAGGCGGTGGAGTTGATCAGCGACTTCTTTGTGATAGCCATGGGATGATTCCTCGCATTTCGCTTGAATTTGAACCTTCGTACGACGTTTTGATGTAGAGCAAGCTGTTTGCCAAACTTTGGCCGGAGATTCAACTTTTCTGCATCCGTTGCGTTTTCAGTGGCTTATGGAGTTTATGGCGTTCGCGTCCGTCGATGGGGAGGGAGTTCGCGTGGATGGAATGGGTGAAAAATAAACTCTGGATGGGTGATAAATTCACCCATTGAGGCAGGAGGGGTTATCCCAGCGAATACTTGCGGCACAGATACTTGATGCGCTGACCATCGATCTTCAAGAGGCGTGCTGCTGCCGCTTTGCTGCCCTGGGTTCGACGCAGAGCAGCGGTGAGCAGGGCGATCTCCATCTGTTGAATCTCGGCATCGAAGTCAGTGCCGGACTCGGGGAGAAGAACGGCTTCGTTGGCTGCGAGGTTTCCGGCGAGCAACTTCGGGGGGAGATGACTGGCACGAATCTCATCACCACGCACGGTAATCACCAGCCTCTGAATGAGGTTTTCGAGCTCACGGACATTACCCGGCCAGGTGTGCTCCTCGAATGCGGCGAGCGCGGTCTCATCCAGCCGCTTGACGGGCAGAGCGTTGGCGAGGCAGTGCATCTGCAGGAAGTAATCGCACAGCAGGGGCATGTCGCCGGAGCGTTCGCGCAGGGGCGGCAGATGAACCGGGACGACGTGGATGCGGTAGTAGAGGTCCTCGCGAAACTTGCCGGTGCGCGCCATCTCCTCAAGATTTTCGTGGGTTGCGCAGATGAGGCGGAAGTCGATTTTGCGCAGGGTACGGCCGCCCAAACGCAGCACCTGGCGATCCTCCAGCACGCGCAGCAATTTGGTCTGGAGAGGGAGGGTGAGGGTTGCAATCTCGTCGAGAAAGAGGGTTCCGCCGTCGGCCAGTTCGATCTGGCCGGGGCGGGCTTCGGTGGCTCCGGTGAAGGCTCCGCGCTCGCTGCCAAACAACTCGGACTCGATGAGATTTTCGGGAAGAGCGGCGCAGTTGAGGCGGATGTAAGGCTTGGTGGCCCGGGGGCTGAGGGCGACGATGGCGCGGGCAACCAACTCCTTGCCGGTACCGCTTTCGCCACGGACGAGCACGTTCACGCTGCTGTGTGCGACCTGCTGGATGGCGTCATAGACGCGGCGCATGGGCTCGCTGGAGCCGACGAAGTCCTGAAAGCGGCTGTTCTCCTGGGCCTGACGGCGCATGTGTTCGCGGGCGATGTCGTCGGTGCGCTTGCGCAGGGTGTCGGCGAGAGCAAGACGCAACTCGGAGATGTCGACGGGGCTGCGGAAGTGGAGATCGGCGCCGGCCTCGAGGGCCTGCTTCTCGATGGAGCGCGCACGGGAGCGGCTGAGGGAGAGGAGGACGAAGTTGTGGTTGAGCTTGCGGAGTTCGCTCAGAACGGGCAGGCCACCGTATTCGTTGTGCGCGGAGTCGGGATTGGTGTCAATGTCCAGCAGGACGGCGGCGACGTGGGCTTCGCGCGTCCAGCGGGCGAGGTTGGCAAAGCTCTTGCGCAAGACAACCTGGAACCAGGGGATCAGCTCCGGGACCAACTCGTCGAGAAATGGCCGGTCGGCCGTGACCACGCAGACGACGGGAAGGGAGGCGTGTGCGAAGGTGGGCGAGACCTGTTTTGCCTTACGGGGCTGCGCAGCCATGCGCCATGGTAGAACGAAAGCCCGGGAATGGGTAAGAAGATCTTCGGAGGACGGGGAGCGTGTTGTGGAAAAGAGATGGAGCCCGTCGCGGAGTGTTGCCGTGGCCGGCTCAGCATGCGCGAGGCTTCGGTTGCCGGATGCTCGCGGTGTGAATGGAGGGATGACGGGGATTGGGGGCTGCGTTCAAGGCGCAACAGGTTTGGAGGGGAGCGCATCCAATAGATGAGTCATGAAGGCGAGTCAATCGAGGTTGGTATGCCAGTCATTCGCACGTGCGCACATTGCCATCAGAAGAACCGGGTCTCGGCACAGCACCTGAGCAGGACGGGACGGTGTGGAGCGTGCAAAGCTCCGCTGCCTGCGTTGGCGGAGCCGCTAGCGGTCGATGGTGCGATGTTCGATGAGATTGTCCAGAACGCGACGGTGCCGATCCTGGTGGACTTCTGGGCGGAGTGGTGCGGGCCGTGCCGCGCGGCTGCGCCCGAGGTTGCGCGCACGGCAACCGATATGGCGGGCAAGGCGTTGGTGCTGAAGGTGGACACAGAGGCCCATCCGCAACTCTCGGCGAGGTTTCAGGTGCGCGGAATTCCCAACTTCGTGGTGCTCTCCGGCGGACGTACGGTGGTGCAGCAGGCGGGACTGGTGGACCATACGCAGATGGAGCAGTGGCTCCGCTCGGCTGCGGCGTAACCGGCATTGATTCAGGGGGACGCCCTGCTCCACTCGCGGCGGGCGGCGACGGCGTTATCACTGTGGGTTGCGACCCCTCCAATCTCAGGAAAGTGCGATAGCCCGAGCATGAAGCCTCGGGCTATTCGGGTGCTGTGGGAGACGGATTGTGGTCGTAGCTATTCTTTGGGGCCGAGGCCGTCGTGCTGGTGGTAGTTGGGGTAGGGTGGGACGGGGTAGGTGACGGGTGGGTGGGCCTTGAGCTGTTCAAGCAGGAGTTGGACGGCCTTTTCGAGCTGGGGGTCGTGGCCTTCGGAGACGGATTTCGGGTCGTTCTGGACAGTGACGTCTGGGGAGACGCCGATGTTCTCGATGTCGAATTTGCCGGTGAGGCCGTAGAGGGCGGTGCGAGGTGCGGTGACGGTGCCGCCATCCTGGAGGACGGGGTAGCCGCCGATGCCGACCAGGCCGCCCCAGGTGCGGGTACCGACCAGCGGGCCGAGGCCAGCCTGGCGGAAGAGCCATGGCATGGCGTCGCCACCGGAGCCGGCGTTCTGGTTGATGAGCATGGCCTTGGGTCCGAAGATGGCGCCGGTGGGCTCGGTGGTGTGCAGGCCGTTGCGCGACTCGTAGTTGAGCATGGGAGTGCGCTTGAGCACGTCGATGACGTAGTCGGCGATGTCACCGCCCTGATTCCAGCGATCGTCTACGATGACGGCCTGCTTCTGGGTTTGGGCGAAGAAGTAGCGGTTGAAGCTGTTAAAGCCGGCGCCGGCGGTGTTGGGCAGGTAGACGTAGGCGACCTTGCCGCCGGAGAGTTCGTCGGCACGGCGAATGTTGCCTTCGATCCACTGCTGCATGTGCATGCCGGTCTCGCTGTCGACGGGAAGGACGACGACGTCGCGGGAGCCGGAGGCGTCGGGGTTGGGGCCGACGGTGAGGGTGGTCTGCTTGCCGGCGAGGCCCTCAAAGGCGGCGTAGAGGTTCTGGCCGGCGTGCAGCGGAGTGCCGTTGACGGCGAGCAGGTACTCGCCTTCGTGTACGTTGACGCCGGGCTGGGTGAGCGGTGAGTAGAGCCTGGGGTCCCAGTTGCCGCCCTGTACGATGTGCGCGATCTTGTAGCGGTTGTGGTCGATGGTGTAGTCGGCGCCGAGCAGTCCGGTCTTTGGGGCCTTGTCGTCACCGGGTGCGTGGTAGCCGATGAAC
Source organism: Granulicella sp. (assembly GCA_027450185.1). Lineage (GTDB taxonomy): Bacteria > Acidobacteriota > Terriglobia > Terriglobales > Acidobacteriaceae > Granulicella. The sequence continues at coordinate 95,195 of DAIDKF010000007.1, forward strand.
ATGTGGCCGACGGTGAGCTCGCCGAGCATCTCCTGCATGAGGTAGGTGAGGTCGCTGCGGGAGCTGAGGCCAGCGACGTAGGGCTCGTATTTGGCCTTGATTTTGGCAAGGTCGAGGCCGTGATAGCCGGGGTCATAGAAGAACTCGCGCTCGATGCGCCAGGTCTCGTTGTACTCCTGCTGCCATTCAGCACGAGGGTCGACGCGGGCCTGCATGGCGTCCACGCGCAGGGGCTTGCCGGGTGTGCCGTCGGCGGCGGCTGGGGTCAGGTTGTCCATGGGACTGATGAAGAAGCCGTCGTGCTTCTGGTAGAGGACGCGATTGCCGTCAAAAGAGACGACGACGACGGAGATGTCGTGAAGGACGTCTTCGGTCTTGCGGTCCTTGAGCGTGAAGCGCCAGAGCGAGCGCAATTGCTGCGGGTCGCCATCGGCTGGATTGGCTGCGGGACTGGCTTCGCCCAGCAGGATGACGCCGGTCTTGCCGGGTTGCAACAGCACGTAGTTGCGCGCAGGGATGGGCAGGGCAAGGATGCGCTGCTGAATGCCGTCGAGATCGATCCTGGTTTCAGGGAGGGTGGAGTTGGACTTCTTGCCGGCGTCCTTGTCGTCGGACTTGGTGGCGGCGTCCTTCGTCTCTTGAGAGCCGGCGGCGCCGGAGGGTGCGGTCTTCTTGTCGTCGGAGTTGACGGATTCATCGCCGGGCTCGGGCGGGATGGGGGACTTCTCGTCTTTGGAGAGGACGGCGACGTAGACGCTGGAGCTGATGGTGCGGTTGAAGCTGCCGAGGCCGAAGCCGTCGCGGGCGGGGCCGTTGTTCGTGCTGGCGGTGAAGAAGATGTACTTGCCGCCGGGGTCGAAGACAGGGTTTGTGACCTCGCTCATGCCGTCGGTAATCTGAGTGGATTTCGCAGAGGCGATGTTATAGAGATAGGCGGCGTCTTCAAAGTTCGGCAGCGAGGTGGAGTAGAGGACCCACTTGGCGTCGGGCGAGAAGCTGGCGCTGAAGTTGGATGGACCGAAGCCTTCGCGGAGCGCGGTGGCGACGAGGACTGGTGTGGCGGGACCGAGTGCGGGGTCCAGGTTGACGAGCCAGAGGTGGAGGCGCTTGTCGGAGAAGACGATGCGTTTGGAGTCGGGCGACCAGACGGGCGAGTAGTAGTAGGTGGGATCGGCACCGAGGCTGATGACCTGCGGCGGCTTCAGGCCGTCCTGATCGCGGATGTAGAGCTGGTACTCACCGGAGGCGTCGGAGAAGTAGGCGATGTGCTTGCCGTCGGGCGACCAGGCGGGCTCGCGCTCGGCGGAGCTGGAGCTGTTGGTGAGGTTGCGGACGTCGCCTTTGTCTTCGGGCACGGTGAAGATGTCGCCGTGGGCCTCAAAGAGTGCGCGGACGCCGGTCGGGGAGATGGCGGCGTTCTGAATCTCGGAGGGCAGGATGGAAGCCAGGTGGGGAAGAAGCGCAGGCAGGTCGCCGTCGGTGGAGATTTGGACCTCGTGCGCCTTACCGCTCGGGATGTCGTAGAGGTGGATGGTGCCGAACTGCTCGTAGGCGAGCGTATCGCCGCGGCCGGTAAGGGTTTTGAAGTCGAGGCCGTGATTCTCAACGAGCTGCTTTACGGCTTTGGTGTGGGTGTCATAGGCGAAGAGCGAGATGGGGCCGTTGCGGTCGGAGAGGAAGTAGATGCTATCCCCGAGCCAGAGCGGGTAACGGTCGTTGGAGTTTTCACGGGGGACTTTGACGAGGTCAAGAGATTTGAGATCGACGATCCAGATGGGCTGCGTCTGGCCGCCGCGGTAACGCTTCCAGGAGTCTTCCTGCCATTGGAGCCAGGGATTGTAGGCAAAGTGTGAGCTGTCCGGCGAGTAAGTGCCAACGTAGGCCGAGGGCAGGGGGAGCTGCTGCGGGAGACCGGCGCCGCTGGCGGCGATGCGGAAGATCTGGAAGTACATGCGGACGGAGTCCTGCATGGAGGCGAAGAGGATGTCGTGGCCGTCGGGCGTCCAGCCAATGACATAGTTGCCGCCGGGATGGTAAGTAACGCGGTGGGGAACGCCGCCGGTGACCGGGATGGTATAGACGTCGCGGTTGCCGGCGACGGTGGCGGAGTAGGCGATGGTCTGGCCGTCGGGGGAGAAGAAGGGGCCTTCGGAGACGTTGGCGGTGGAGGTAAGACGGCGGGCGCTGCCGCCCTGGCGGGGGACCGTCCAGATATCGTCGGCGTGGCGGAAGGCGATGAGAGAGTCGGAGAGCGAGGGTGCGCGAAGAAGCTGCGGCGGTTGCTGCGCCTGTGTGGCGACAGGGAGGATGAAGGCGAGGGCGAGAGTCACGAAGAGAAGCGGGGAGAGAAAAGCGCGGAGGAAGAGTCGCATCGGCATCCTTGGTGAATCGGAATGCGATGAGTGTACATCTCCGAGTGAGCGAGAGCGAGGCCTAGATCACAGATGCGCAGCGCGCAGCTTCATGTAGCCAGCACAGCTATGATGGAATTGCTCCAAATCCGGCAGTAGCATCCTCGTATAGCAGCTACGAAAATATGCATCCTGCCTGGAGTAAGTCATTCCATCTTGACGATCCATTTATTTCAGGAACTTATAGGACAGGCAGACTGATGCTAAGCAACCATCGACGACGGCGCCTTCGTGGAGCTGCGGTGTTTCTACTATCCGCCGCTACGGTGTGCGCCCAGAGGTCGCCCATAGATTGGGTGAACGTTCATATAGGAACCGGCAGCGGCCCTATTGGATATGGTGGCAGCATGCCTTTTGTCGTACCTCCCTTCGGCATGACCGATTGGACGGCACAGACCCGCCAGAATAAGCTGGGCACGGTCTCCTATAAGTATCAGGACACTACTATCTCAGGTTTTATGGGTACTCATCAGCCGGCCATCTGGATGGGTGATTACGGCTATGTAACTCTGATGCCTGAAGTCGATTCCCTGAAGACGACTCCAGCCGAGCGCCAGCTAGGCTTTGTTCATCGAGATGAGGTGGCGCGGCCTGACTACTACTCAGTCCTGCTCGACGCCGGGAAAATGCGCACGCTCCGCACCGAGATGACGGCGACAGACCGCTGTGCTCTTCTTCGCTTTACCTTTCCAGCCAATGCATCTTCAACCATTCTTGTCGAAGCTTCACGGCCTGGAGTAGAGGGATTCGTTCAGGTGGATTCGGTGCGCAATGAAATCAGCGGTTACAATCCCGACCGTATGGATGCGAACCTCGGCCCGCTGGCTCTGAAGAACTTCAGAGGATATTTTGTCGTTCAGTTCAGTAAGAGCTTCGCCAGCTCCGGGACCTATGGGCCTTCGGCGAGCATCCACCGACCGGAGACGGGCGCCTTTGCACGCTTTTCGACCAGACGGGGTGAGGTGATCGAAGCACGGGTGGGAACGTCGTTTATCAGCATGGATCAGGCCCGCGCGAATCTTGCCGCCGAGATTCCAACCTGGAGCTTCGATCATGTGAAGCACGATCTGACAAATCGCTGGAACGCGAAGCTAGGTCAGGTAAGTGTAAAAGGAGCGACAGAGGATCAGAGAAAGATCCTGTATTCGGCTCTGTATCACGCACTGCTTTATCCCCGGGAATTTTCTGAGTATGGGCGCTACTATAGTGCCTTCGACGATTCGATCCATGCTGGCGAGTCCTATACGGCATATTCCATATGGGATACGTTTCGAGCAGAATTCAGCCTACAGACTCTCCTTGCGCCCGAGAGAATTAATGGGATGATTACCGCCTTGCTGCAAAACTACCAGGAAGGAGGATGGATGCCTAAGTGGCCGAATCCCTCCTACACCAACATCATGATTGGGACGCACGCAGACTCACTGGTTGCCGAGGCCATTCGGAAGGGATTCACCGGCTTTAACTACAACCAGGCATGGGACGCAGTGTATAAGGACGCGATGACTCCTCCCGAAGGAGACGCAACCCGCCGCTGGTATGACAGAGAACCTCACACACCCTATGAAGCGCGTGGCGGACTTAGCACCTCCAAGGTGCTGGGGTACGTGCCTGCGGACAAGACCGCAGAGGCTGCATCGAGAACGCTGGAAGATGCCTATGACGATTGGTGTGTTGCTCAAATAGCCAAAAGCATGGGCAAGATGCGAGACTACCAGTTCTTTCTGAAGCGCTCACTGAATTACGAGAATGAATTTAATTCATCCACTGGCTTTATGCAGGCTAGAAATTCCGATGGATCGTGGGCAGATCCCAATGCTGGGTGGACAGAAGGTAATCATTGGGTCTACACGTGGGCCGTGTTACATGATATTCCAGGGCTGCTTAAATTAATGGGCGGAAGAGCCGCGTATAACTTCCTGCTGGATCAGCACTTCATGGGCGGCCATAACATCCATCGTAATGAGCCCAGCCATCATTACGGATATCTGTACGATTACAGCGGAGAGCCGTGGAAGACCCAGGCAAGGGTGCGTGCGATTGCATCCACAGAGTACGCGAATCTTCCATCCGGGCTTGATGGCGATGATGATTGCGGACAAATGTCAGCATGGTATATTTTCACCGCTCTTGGATTCTATCCGCTCAATCCAGCGTCCGGTGAATATCTGATTGGGAGCCCACTCTTCAAGACGATGACGCTACGGCTGGCAAACGGTCACTCATTTACAGTGTCCGCAGCGAATGCCTCAGCTACGAATATTTATATTCAAAGTGCGTCTCTTAATGGATTACCGCTGAATATTCCTCTTATTCACTACGCAGATATTGTAGGTGGAGGAACGCTCAGATTTAAGATGGGCCCAACCCCTTCAACGTGGGGTGGCGAGTGGAATCCACCTGCGCTGCGAGAAGAGATGGGGCTATCTATAAAAAAACAGTCCAATAAATAGTTTGTTGGGCAACTTCATCCTGGCGCAGGTTGGATCATGGTGTGAGAGCGATCAATTTTCCGTTGAGAAATATCTCCTGTGCATTGATACCGCGAACACCGGCAGCATCCGGATCGGAACAACGCACATCATCAAAACGAGCATCGCGCACGTCGTCGATCCACAGGAGCGGGCGTGGCTCCGGTGAACCCGGTTCTACGACGATATTGCGAAGTTCAATGTGTTGGGCGTGCCTGAGATAGAAGCCATGAGCGGGTGTGTCTCCGAACATGTTGGGCTCAGGGTAGGCAGCGACCTGCTCGGGGATCTCATCCGTACGGAGCTTGCCCGGCCCCTGATGCTGGACGCGTACGCTGCTGACGACGATATCCTTTACCGGATGGCCGGGGAATCCTGCGAGGATGGAGCAGTCGTCAGAAGAGGCGCTCACGCAGTCAATCTGCTGAAAGCTGACGCGACGGATCTCGCCGGGAGCGACTGGAGCTGGACCACGCAGCCGCCCTCCGAGACGAACGAAGATGGGAGGGCCCACCATGTTGCGCATGGTGATGTTGCTGAAGAGGACATCCTCGACGACACCGCCATCTTCACTGATGACTGCGAGTCCGTGACATGCATCGAGGGTGCAATTCGTTACCACTACATTGCGGATATCACCGTTGGTCTCGGTGCCGATCTTGATGCGACCGACACGAGCAGGCCATCCGCCCGCGGCACCGAGCAGCAGCGGACGATAGGTGTCATCCAGCATGGAGCCGACGGCATAACTGGCCGTAATTGTGCAGTCGGAGATGGTCACTTGTTCGGTGGGGCGGATATGGCCGAGGCTGTAGGAGCTCTTCAATACGATGGCGTCGTCGAAGGGTGAATTCACCGTGCAGGCGTGGATGTGGACGTTGCGGCAAGAATCGATGTCGATGCCGTCCCGCCCAGTGTCAATGCGGAGATTGGCGATGCTGAGGTTATCAACGGCAGTGGCGAGAACACCGAAGTGCCCGGCCTGTCGGATGGTGATATCACGGAGCAGAACGTTGTGGCAACGCTTGAGAGCGATGACCTTGTTGGCTGCGCCGGGATGCTCCTCGGCCGGGCCATCGCCCTTCTGCAGCCCACGGCCCCAGAGCTCGCCATCGCCGGTGAGGGCCACATCTTCGAGATCTTCGCCCCAGAACAGGCTGTTGTGCCAATGGTTGTGTCCGTAATCCTGATAAGGAGTTACCGTGTCAGGTTGAGGCTCGGGAAGATCATATTGCCGGGAAGGCTTAGAGAAGTCAGGTGTGGCAGCGATGACCACCGCACCGGGCGCAAAGCGCAGCGTGACGTGGCTGCGGAGGTGAATGGTGAAGCACAGATACCGACCGGAGGGGAGATCAACCCATCCTCCGCCTGCCGCAGAGGCAGCAGCGATGGCGCGATTGATGGCATCGCTGTCGAGTGTCGCGCCGTCACCCAGAGCACCAAAGCTGCGAACGTTATAGGAAGCCGCAGGCGCAAGACCCCATGCACTGCGAGTATGCAGCCACGCGAGCCACGTGCCAGCCGCGGCGAGAAAGGAGCGGCGAGACGGACGCTGCTGCTTTGGCGGTAAGGCTGAAACAGATGAGGAAGCGTTTGACGATGCAGCGCGCGCGGCATCCAAGAGAGGCATGGAGTATCTCCAGAGGAAATTGCGGCTCCCCAGCTTTACGCAGAGCCTGAGTGATCCACTTCACCATACAACAACATCAAATCGCTATGGCGCTCACCCTCTTCACCAGCAAACCACTGTTGAAGAAGACGTGGAAGGCGGTGCGGATTGTGGATCGTGCGGATGGCCGCGCGACATTGCATGCGCATAAACAATCGTTTGACTAAAGCATAAATGTGGTGGGATACTTCCCAGCTAGGTCCGCTATGACGAAATGGCTTGCATTGCTACTGCTCGGAGTCTCCTCCACGCTCTACTCGCAATCGGGATATGTTCATACCGATGGCCATAACCTCGTCGCACCCGACGGCACCGAACTTCATCTTAAAGGCACCAACCTCGGCAACTGGTTCGAGCAGGAAGGCTACATGTTCGACTTTGAGGGCGGCCCTCAGTCTCCGCGCGAGATCGAAGATCTGCTCAGCGAACTGATTGGACCCGAAGACGCCGCAAAGTTCTGGCAGCAATACCGAGACACCTACATCACTGAAGGGGACATACGGTTGCTGCACGAAGCGGGCCTCAACTCGATTCGGATCCCTCTCCACTACAAATATTTCGTACCTGGCGATGATGAGGGATTTCGTTTGCTGGACCGCGTGGTGGGATGGGCGGCGAAGTACCACATGTATATCGTGCTCGATATGCACTGTGCTCCCGGTGGTCAGACGGGTGCGAACATCGACGATAGTTGGGGATATCCGTGGCTTTACGAGTCCCCTGTAGAGCAACAGTTGACCATCGACATCTGGCAGCGCATCGCAAAGCACTACCGTAAGAATCCCACGGTGCTTGGCTACGACCTACTCAACGAACCCATCCCGCACTTTCCACAGCTACGCCAGTACAACAAAGACCTCGAGCCCATCTACAAGCGCATCACCGCCTCAATTCGCCAGGTGGATTCGCATCACGTCATCATCCTGGGTGGGGCCCAGTGGGACTCCAACTTCGATGTCTTCGGCCCTCCCTTCGATAAGAACGTGATGTACACCTTCCATAAATATTGGACCCCGCCTACGCAAGCCGTGATCCAGGCGTACCTGGACTACCGAGCGAAGTACAACGTTCCCATCTGGCTGGGCGAGTCCGGAGAAAACAACGACGCATGGATTCATGATTTCGTCGGCGTACTCAATCAGAACGACGTCGGGTGGGCCTTCTGGACCTACAAACGCATGGACACTACTGCCAGCATGGTGTCCTTCGAGAAGCCTGTCTACTGGGATGAGATCGTCGCGTATGCAAAGCTCCATCGCACGACGGGCGATGCGGAGAAGCTTCTCGCGGTTCGCCCCTCGCTGGAACACTCCCGCGCAGCGTTTCA
>DAIDKF010000008.1 GCA_027450185.1 Granulicella sp.
CCGAGAGTCTCTTCCATGATCTGTGCGCGTGCTTCCACGAAGACGCGATGCACCGCAGGAGACAACGAGTGCAACTCCGCAACGCCGCGAGTGGCAACGAGCAACCGGAGAGAGTATTCGCCCTGCGATTTCTTATCGAGCGAGCGAATGACTTCGCCGAGGTCATCTACGGCATTGTTTGCGGCTTTGGCCCCCGCTCCGGTATCGAGCGATGCCGTATCCTTCCCCGCCATGACACGCGAGAGCACCCCAACTTTGAAGAACGAGATGAACTTCTCCTGCTGGTCGATCTCATGCCGGGCCGTCGCCGTTGACTTGGGCCGCCACGTCGAGCACAGGATGCTGTCGCAGTCGAGCTTCAGCAGGTTCGCAAAGAGGCAGGGGCGGGATGCCTCCGGCGTCGTTTTCAGCGAATACATCTGCACATACCGCTTGCCGATGTGCAGGTGATCGCTCTCCCACGAGACGGGGTTCTGCACGACCTGGCGGTCCACGCCGGTATCGCTGCGGAGGCATCCCCATTCCGCCCAGTCCTCAAGATTGAACAGATAGCTGAAGAACTGAAACGCACCTTGCTTGTCCAACAGCCGCAGCCCGATGGTGCTGCCGAGATTTCCGGCGAGCAAGGTGGCTGTCTTCTCAAGCTCTGCCAGCATCCTGGACGTTGCAGCGGCATTCTCCTGCGGCCTGCGGTCGAAGGCTTTTACCCTGGATGGCTCAAGAGTCAGGCACCAATGCAAGTCGATTCGGCGAAAGGCTGCGGTCTGCTCCAGAAACTCAAGTCGGTCGCATACAAACGCGTGCGTAACCGAATTGCGGTAACTCTGCTGACGGGGCAGATCGTACCCAGAGCGGACGCGCGCGTACTGATAAAGCGCTGCGCCTTCCGGTAGACCTCGCAAAGCGCCTTCGATCATGCGGAGCTGCGATTCAAGCTCCTGGTCGGTTAGACCCTCTTCATCCACTCCGGAGAGTTCAAAGAGGCATCCATAGCCGCCGCCCTTGAGTGCGAAGATGTGGTCGTTGACGAAGCGCGCAATCGGAACGACGCTGCACGCGGCTCCGGCCTTGGCGAACCACGGAACGTATTTGCTCTGCTCAGTATTTACGCGGGTCATAGTAGCTCCGCTGGTTGAGGCTCAGGCCCCAGAGCTGGAACATCTTCGGGTGTTTGCGGATGATGAGCCACGCGCCAACGGCCAGCGTGGGGAATGCCATCATCGCCAGAAGTCGAAACCCCACGAGGAAAACCGCAACGCAGACGAATACGATCGCCATCCATGCTGTGAGGTCCAATCCGAGCTTAGCTCGGGGACGATTCAGCGCTTGATTGATTGCCTGCGGTTCTCCTCGCCGAGTCATCGTCGATGTACCTCCTACATCGACTGCCCGGTCAGGCTGCCGATCCAACCGGCTCCCCAGCCGAGAACTCCAGCGACAAACAGAGCGCCGAAGAGTCCGGGAATAGCATCCTGAAACCTCCCCGACATCATGCGAATGCCGGCGAAGATCAGTCCGCCAAGACAGATGACCGCGCCCGCATACATGGCGAAGGTCTTGAACGTTCCCATGAGCGTCTGTGCTCCGGAGAAGTCCATCGTGCCCTGTGCATGTGCAGCGCTGGCAAATGAAAGCACAAGAAGTGTTGGTGCCAACACTCGGATCAGATGGGAGAGTTGCTGTTGAGGAGCCTGGAATAGCCGCCGGATGGCGGGAGGATAGGGCAACCGAGAGGAACGGCTTTCCAATCGGAGGAGACGGCGGAATGGGATCACTTTGCACCTCCGCTGACAGGGCGTTCGTCAGCTATGGCGCAAAGCTATTTCGAGTCGAAACGCCGCGTCCAATAACTTTTCGGGAGAGATCTATTCCGGTTAGGAATAGTCGGTGCAACTAGGCGGTCTTCAGGAGGCCGTTGGACAACGATGAGGACGCGAATCAAAGGGGGAGTTCGATTTCAAGGATCGTTGAGGGCTCACCAACCCCGCCCTTATAAAGGACGGCTTGTGCGCTCAGCTTGGCTGAGGCAGAAAATGCAAACGATGTGCCGTCGCTAAAGGTAAGAGAAAGCTCCTGCTCATCATTCCTCGTGCTTAGCAGTTTCGCGCAGGAGATTTCCTTACCAACGAGTTCAGGAACCTCGATCTCGTTCATTCTTTTCGATCCTTCCGTATGGGTGCCCATCAATCATAAGAGAGAAAGGCTAGGACTCAGGCGGTAATCAATATCCCACAGCAAATTTCGCTTTAGCACTCCCAATGCGCTCACTGGAGGCATTCCTGCCGCCTAGTTCCGCAAAGGGTACGCCTGGGCAATGTTGTGCATGAACAACATTGCACCTTGAGCGTACCGCGACCCTTGAAAGGTGGCAAACGATATTTGTGTGAGGTTCGGGCGAAGACTACGAGAGCTGCGGGAGGACCGTGGCTGGAGTCAGGATTATCTCGCTCAAACATCAGGCATCGGTCGTACCCACATCTCACAGCTTGAGAACGGTCGCCGTGAGGCAGGCCTCAGAATGTTGGAAACGCTGGCTGGCGTTTTTGAAGTAACTGCGGCGGAGCTCCTCAAGGGTGTATAGCGCCGAATCCAGCTGGAAGTCTCACGGTCTGAGCGAAATGGGTGGCAACGGATCTCCGTCGAGCCGGTGCCTGGTGAGCCCAGCCAGGAAATCGGTAAAGGGCACAATGTCGCCGCTCACGCTCGCTCGTTCCAGCGCGTTCATATAAGCGGCGCGGTTGGAGACGGGGACAACAGTCCACGGGTATCCGCCTGCGGCCATCATCAAATTCATCAGGAAGCGCCCGATACGTCCGTTTCCATCCATATAAGGATGGATGTAGACAAAGAAGAAGTGTCCAAGGACGACGCGCACCGCAGGATGTTTCTCCTCGCGGAGCAAGTCGAAGAACGCTGGCATGGCATCCCGGACGGCGTCAGGATTGAGTGGGACGTGCATGGACTTGCGGATGTAGACCTGGCCGTTCCTGTATCCGGCGAGGTCTGAGGGTTTTAGGAGGCCGGAGGCGATGCTGGGAGCGAACAACTCCCGATACCACTGTCCGTGGTCGTCGTCGGCAACCTGTCCTGGATTGCCGCCCTTCAGCACCTTGCCAACTCCTTCCTGAACTGATTGGAAGGCCAGCCAGTAGCCACGGGCGGCCATCGCATTCCGCTGCTCGCGGTCGTCTTCATTCGCTTCTGGATTCCAGGAACCGGCGCGCACCCTCTCGATCAGGTCGGCTGTGACCTGATAGCCCTCGATCGACAGGGAATGATAGGCGTCGGTGACGTATGCGTCCGTGACCCGCTTTAGATAGCCTTTGGTGTCGCGCGGGAGGCCGGGCGCGTTCGGGAATCGCTCAATGACTGGCCCTCGCATTTTCTGCCAGAGCAGCCGGATGCGGTTCACGTAAGGGGACGTTTCTCGACTGTGAGAAGAGAGAGTCGGCCTATCCTCGAACGGGTCGGTTTCTCGAACCGCGTATCCGGCTGCCGTCATTGTCTTCACGATGTCGTCCGCGATGCGGTCGCGCCCGACGTTCCGAAATCCTCCGGCCAGCCGTCCGGCTATGACCGTGCGACCTCCGTCCAAGAGTCTTCGCAGAATGTCGGAGGCGTCTCGAATCGTCAACAAAACCGCTCGAACATCCGTGGGATTGTTCGAGTAGAAATGGACGGATGCCTCGATCAAAGCGGATTCGGGGGAGAAGACTTGGAGGTCTTCAACCGTTTGGCGATCCTGGCTGCTTGGCAGAGCGGCCCGCAAATCAAGCAGGCTGGTGCCATGGGGCAGATTGGTGACTTTATTACGGCCTCTTGGCGCTCGGACAACGAGCTGTTTCGGAACGGTTCGATTGCCGGCGTGAAGAGAGAGAGACTGTTCGGGGGAGAGGCACCACTGGGTGTTGAAGCGTTGCCTCAGATACACAGCGCAAAACTGCCAATAAGACGCATACCAGGCGGTACTCTCGCCTTCTACATCATCGGGTCGGCTCGGGATCAACCAACCGTTCATCACCCGTAAGAGAAAGCCGTTGGTCAGCAACCTGTCCCGGTGGGTGCGCGAAATGTCTTTGGCGCGGATCGCCGCTCCATATTTACGTTGGAGCTTTGCAAGAATCTCCAGAGATTCGGCGAGCTTTTCTGAGGGAGTAGGCATGGTGTGTTCCGTTAGCTTTTTCGGTCGTGCTTCGATTAGCTTATTTTGTTGTACTCTCATTAGCTTATTCTGTCGATTCGCTCGCTATTTGTTCGACGCAGGAAGGCGAAGTCGGCCAGTGGGAAGGGCAGTCAGAAGTGGATGTCCTCACTTCAGATTGAAGACCGTTTTACCCACGTTTCGGCAGAGGTCGGTTCTCAATAACCCGCGTAAGAGGCGCAAGTTGAAAGTCCAACTGACCTACGAGGGTCTCTGATGAGCGCTCAACGAGGGCTTATCGGACCCACGACCTCTGCCTTTAGGGCAGAGGTTTCGGCAGAGGTTTAGAGGGCAGAGGTCATGGGTCCGTTAAGGGTCCAATAACCGTTGCCATGCGTTTCTCAGGGAGCCAAAACGGGCCATTCGTGCCCCTGATTTCTATAACTTACGCGTTGAAGGTTCACTGTCACGGCAGAGGTCGCGGGTTCGAGCCCCGTCGTCCCCGCCATCAATCTAAAGGACTTAGATTGATGGGTGACCCCAAAAAGGCAGAGGTCGCGGGTTCAATAAAGGTGCAATAAGCACCTTAGCCCCCAATCCTCGGGTGCAAAGCACCCTCGGTTTCACCCAGATTCGGCACCATCATCCTTACAACCTTGCTCTGTGCGGCTCGCTTATGCGAGGTCACTGCCTGCGTGTACACCTCCAGCGTGATCCTGCTGTTGGCGTGCCTCAAGAGCTCCTGTACCGTCTTCACATCTTCCCCGTTCGCCTTCAGCAACGTGCCGAAGGTGTGGCGGAAGGTGTGCCAGCCGATCTGTTTGTTGATCCCGTTCGCTCTCGCAACCGGGCGTATATGACGCTTCATGAGGTTGTCAGGCCAGAAAGGCTGCTTGCCCCGCATGGCCTCACTGGCAAAGACGTAATCATCCAGTCCGGCGTAGTCGCTCTGCCGACGCCACCGCAACAGGTCTTCCGCCATGTAGGAATCGAGCGGCACCGGCTTCGCAGACGCTTCCGTCTTGCAGTCGCCGATGACCTGATGCCAGATCGAACGGGTGACGTTGAGTTCCAGGTTCTCGAAATCGACATCCCTCCAACGCAGGGCCAGGAGTTCACTGACCCTGAGGCCCGTTCCCGCGTCGAGCAGAGCCAGGGTGCGCTCACGCACGCCGAGCTTGCTCAAGAGCAGTTGGACTTCCCAGAGTTCGAGAACATCGGGCACGCGTTCCCTCTTCGCACTCTGGCGCACGAGCTTGATCGGATTTTTGTCCGTCCACTCGTAACGCATCGCATGTGTGAAGAGCGCGCTCATCAGATTACGAATCTTTGCCTTTGTCCCTCTCGCCCGCTTGATGCCATCGAGCCATTCCTCAACCACCACCGGTTTGACCTGCTCTAACTTGAGCTCTCCCCAACGTGGAAGTATCCAGTTGTCGAGATAGCTTTCGTAGCCTGCTCGCGTTGCATAGGACTTGCGGCCGTTGCGCTCACCTGCCAGTTCTTTCAGCCTGTAGTGCGCGACGAGTGCAGCGATTGTGTCTGGCCCGCCTTCAGCCTGCGGGGTTTGTTGGTTTGCATCCATGCGCAACGCTTGTTCTGCTTTGAGGGCGGATGCTTCGCTAGCGAGTGCGTCTACTGTTCCAACGATGGCCTTGCGATACTTGGTCTCGCCATCCGTTCCAGTCTCGCGCCACCGAAACACCCATACATCAGGCCCGCTACGCCGCTTTTCGCGTTGCACGCTTCCTTGTTGATACCGTGTGCGCTGTGACATTGAATCTCCTGTCTGGGCGCAACGGCTGGCTCATTTAAGAGTACCGCCGCGCTGGGCAGAGGTCTAATGTTTTTCGGGGGTCAGCTAGCCACCTGTCGCTGTATCCAGTCGGCGATGTCGATCTCGCGGAAGCGCCACAGCTTACCTTATCGCTCACCCAGCAGCTTCATTTGCGCAGGCACTCTGTCGCGTAAACCAGCTTCTTTTGCGACTTTCTTCCGGCCAGTCGCCTGAATTCAAACCGCATTCTTCAATTCACAAGCAAGCAACGCCAGATGCGAAGCGCCTTCACTCTTCCGATACACAAAGGCGGACTCGGCGATCAGTTCCACACTGGCAATCTGCCGCGCAACCAACTCCGGGTCCAGGCTGCGGCTCTCGCGTACCAACGCGTAGCTGCGGCTCGATATCGCGTATCCGGTTGAGCCCCAGACGGCGCAGGATATGGCTGACCGTGGCCTGGACGATCTGCAGTTCCCGCGCAATCCGAACCCCGGTCCAGCGCTGGCGGCGCAGGGCCTCGACGCGGACCACCAGTTCGTCCGGCTTGCAACGCGGACGGTGGAAGGGACGGCTGGATCGGTCGCGCAGACCGGGCATCCCCTGCAAACGATACCGGCGCACCCACTTGGCCGCGCTTTGCCGGCTGAGCCTGCACTCGGCTGCCGCCTCGCGCAGGCTCAGCCGGCCTTCGAGAACACTCTTCGTCAAATACTCTCGACCTGATAAGGTCAGTCGGGCATGATGGTGGTAGTCCATTCGGTCTTCTGTTCAAGCTGTTGCTTCGCAACTCCAGCTTCACAGTTCTTGATCGAATGGACAACAACCTCTTGATAAGCCACAGCTAGACGCAGCAAAGGCTGCGCAGACTCGCCGCGCAGCCAATTACTGCATGAGAAAAATAAGCTATGGAACCGAGATTGGTGCAGGCGAAGTCTTTGGCGTGCTCAGGTAGCCCGTCACCGTCTTCTTGCCTATATTGTTTACAACGATCTCGAATAACGCTGGCGTCTTTCCAGAGTAGAACTGAATCGGCTCGTCGAGCGTACGGTCCTTCTTCTCGATGTTCCGGTCGTCGGAGCTGACGGTGAGCGTGAACTTGGAGTGCTTCATGTCCACCTTCCGCAACTGAAGTTTGATAGTCCCGACATTCTTCGCCGGCGCTCCCTTGTCGAGAGTGAACTCGTAATAATTACGATCGCCCTTGTGCTTCAACTCCTCCAGTTCGTTGTGGTTGGTTGCGATCAGACCGCTCATCACACCTGCATCGCCCATCACACGCGTAAGCTGCGTCTTGGTTGCGGCAAGGTCGGCCTGCGTGTTGGCCACGTCGGTCTTCACTCCGCCTACATCGGTCTTCACGCTCGAGACATCAGACTGCACCGCGCCGACCTTCTGCTCGGTCGCCTGCTGCTCGCGTGCCAGCCGCGCAGTCTGAGCCTTGGTCTTCTGCTGCTCGGCCACCAGCGCATCCGACTTGTCCTCAAGCTGCTTCTGCGTGAGCCCCACGCTTTGAGCCAGCGCCTGACCCTGGGCCTTCATTCGCTCGTTCGTGTCGTCGATCTTCTCCGACAGTGTCGCGTTCTGCTGCGTTACGGTGGCGAGTTTGGCCTGCGTATCCGAGAGATGATTCTGCAGAGCAAAAGCCCATATCAAGCCACCGAGGGAAACCAGTAGCGCAACAATCGCCACGCCTACAAGCCACGCCGCCGGCTGCACGTAGTCATGCCCGTGCGCTCCTACTTCAGTGTTTTCCTTGTCATCGAAAAAGCTCATCCGTTTCGTTCCTCCTTGCAGGTGTGCTCTCTGAGCATGACCTCGCATCATAAGATGCAGATTCTGCTCGGATGTAGACGCAAAAAGTGACTAATACGAGACAGTGAGCCTTAATTTTACGTTGCCAGGTCGGCCTGGTGCACATGTCGCGCAACGATGTACCGAATCGCACACTCTCATTCACCCGATAATGAAGTCATGATTGCAAAGAATTCCAACTCGAATCGCAGCCAGACCGTGGAGTTTGCCTCGAATGTAAGCTCAAATTCAGCCTTGAATTCGGCTGCCGATGTTGTCATTGTTGGGGCCGGGTTGATCGGCCTGGCCATCGCTCTGGAGTTGCACGATCGTGGCGCTTCGGTCACCGTCATTGACCACGGCCGCAGCCTCACGAAGGCCTCCACCGCCGCCGCCGGAATGCTCGCTGCCGAAGACCCGTTCAACCCGCCTGCGCTTGCGCCCCTCTCCAAGCTGAGCGCACTGCGCTATCCCGCATTCCTCCGCCGCATCGAAGCTCTCTCCGGCGTTGCGGTTCCCTTCCAGACCGACACGACCGTGCAGTACATGGCCGACGGAACGACGACACGCCTGGCGGAGCACTCCATCGACCCACGCCAACTTACTGCGGCGCTGTTGGCTGCGGTGAGAGCAACCCCCATTCGCCTACTGGAAGAGACGCAGATCGTGGCCGTCGATGACACGCCCCACGGCATGCAGGTCCGCCTGAGCACTGGCATAGCAATCGCCTCACGTGCGGTAGTCTACGCCGCTGGAGCCTGGACCTCTGAGGTAATGACTGCATTTCACAGCAACCCCGTCCCGGTCGCGCCACGCAAGGGGCAGATGTTGCGGGTGCGACTGCCGGCCACGTTAGCGCTCAATGAAGTGCATCGCAGCGAGCGGATTTACATCGTTCCGCGCACGCTTGGACCCCAGGCCGGAACTGCACTGATCGGAGCCACAGTAGAGAATGCAGGCTTCGACACCACCGTGCGCTCAGGGGATCTGGACAGCCTGCGTGCGCTCGCCGCCGAGTTGCTGCCCGCGTTCTCATCCGCCGCCGAAGCACCGCTGGTGGAGTCCTGGGCTGGGCTGCGGCCGGCCACGCCCGACGGGCTTCCCGTTCTCGGCGCCAGTGCCCGCGCCGGCCAGTTCATCGCCAGCGGGCACTATCGCAACGGGATTCTGCAGGCGCCAGCCACCGCTGTCGTCCTCGCAGATATCATCGAAGGCAAGCCGCTCAGCTTAGATATCTTCGCGCTCTCGCCGCAGCGTTTCGCACGCAATTAGTCGAGCTATCGACCCTGCCTCATATCAATCGATATTCGCCCAGACGCTCGTGACAAGAACTTCCTTACTGCTCGATAATCGCTGAAGCTGTGCGCAAAAGGAGATTCCCATCCATGTCGACCATCGCTCCCAGAGGGTTGCAAGACGTCATCGCCAATGATTCCTCCATCTGTTTTATCGATGGCACCAAGGGAATTCTGTCCTACCGCGGCATCGACATCCACGAACTGGCGCAAAAGTCGTCCTTCGAGGAGACGACGTTCCTGCTCTGGAACGGCACCTTGCCGACGGCCGCGGAACTCGGCGCCTTCACGCATCAACTCGCAGCGGCACGGCAGCTCCCCGATGATGTGATCATCTTCCTCGGCCGGCTTCCCCAAACCGCGTCGCCCATGGAAGCTCTCCGCACCGCCGTCTCACTGCTCTCCATCTACGACACCGATGAGAAGTCGGTGCTGCACGCCGCAAACGTTCGCAAGAGCTTCCGCCTCACCGCACAGATTGCGATGATCATCGCGTGCTTCGACCGCATCCGCAAGGGCAAGGAGATCGTACAGCCGGACAGCTCGCTTTCACATGCCGCCAACTTCCTTTGGATGCTCAACGGCGAAAAGCCTTCAGAGACGGCCACCCGCGCGCTCGACGTAGCGCTGGTCCTGCACGCGGACCACGAACTCAACGCCAGCACGTTCGCAGCGCGCGTCATTGCGGCGACACTCTCCGACCTGCACTCGGCCATCACCGGAGCCATCAGTGCGCTCAAGGGGCCGCTGCACGGCGGCGCAAACGAAGCCGTGATGCACCTGCTTTACGCCGTCGACAAGGCGGGTGAAGACCCTGTCGAACATGTGCGCAAGATGATGGCGAACAAGGAGAAGATCTCTGGCTTCGGCCACCGCGTCTATACCACTGAGGATCCTCGCGCCACGCATCTGCGCCGCATGTCAGAGGACCTCGGCAACGACGCCAATCCCAAATGGTACGAGATGTCGCGAAAGATTGAGGTCTTCGTCAAAGCGGAGAAGAAGCTCAACGCCAACGTCGATTTCTACTCCGCGAGCACCTACACCACACTGGGCATCGACATTGATCTCTTCACGCCGATCTTTGCGATGAGTCGCATCGCGGGTTGGTGCGCGCATGTGATCGAGCAGCAGGACGACAACCGGCTTATCCGTCCGCGTGCGAACTATACCGGGCCGACGTACCCTGCACCGTATGTTCCCCTAGAGCAGCGCGTGCCAGCGGACAAAGTCCACGCCTGACAAGCGTCGATCCAATGATCCACACACGCAGCGAATTGCTCCCTTTCCTTCTCGCGCTATCAGTGCATCGACGCCATTATTGCAACTCTCAAGAAGTCTTCTGCGCATGTCTGACTGGCCACTTCCACTCGCGAAGCTCAGGTCGATCAATTCCATACTCGTTCGCATAACAGATCGCCGCTGATCTGATTGTTCAGCCACTCCTTGGGATGCGCAGCCGAGACACGCTGCGAAGGCACGCGATCGATTACGTCAATCGCCAGATTGAAGCGGTCGATCTGATTGAGAATCGCTAACTCCAGAGGCGTGTTGATATTGCTCTTCTCCTTATAGCCACGCACGTGGAAGTTGTCGTGATTGGTCCTGCGGTAGGTGAAATTGTGGATCAGCAACGCATAGGCATGGAAGTTGAAGATCACTGGCTTGTCCCTGGGACGGCCTCTTCTGATCGCGCAAAAAACACAGCACAAACCCCGGATCGAGGTCGCCTGAGCGCGTTCCCATCACCACGCTGCCGGTCGGCGTCAACCCCATCGTATTGTCCACTGACCGCCCGTCACGCAGTGCCGTGACGCTGCATCCATTGCCGAGATGTGCGATGGCCATCCGCTTTGGCACGATTCCCTGAAGCTGCAACTGCCACACAATCGACTCACAACTGAGCCCGTGAAACCCATACCGCCGCACGCCACGCTCCGTGTATTCAGGTGGCAGTGGATACGTCGCCGCCTCATCCGGCATGGTCTGATGAAAGACGGTATCGAAGCATGCGTAGTGAGGAATATCCGTAAACCGCGCCATGAAAGCGCGAATCATTTGCACAGCTGCCGGGTCGTGCAACGAAGCAAACTCGCTGGCCGCGTCGAGATCCGCAAGCACTGCAGGCGTGATGCGTTGAGGCTCGTGCAGATTTGGCCCGGATGCACCACGCGATATTCCACCGCCTGGAATCCCGGCATCGCACTGCCAGAAACCACACCGAGAACCTCAACGACCGCTTCCCTCACACTATGAATTCCGACACTCAACTCTACAGACTTCCCCGCAGATCCTTTAGCAGAGCCAAGAGTCAACGTGCTCGGCGCTTCACCGATGTCACGGAGTTGGCCATCCACCAGAGAACACGGCTCAGCAACCCCACCTATGCATCGAAATTAACAATCGAGAATTTGATCGAGGATGAACCGCTGTTCACAATGAGTAGCTGCATCTTGCGTCCGAATTTCCAGTGCGTTCCGTAACGTCTACGACATGAAGGGATGCTTTCACCGCTGCACGATGCGTTCGTGATTGCATCAAATCGTGCAGTCCTCAGGCAGCACTTCCTCCTTTGGGCAGCATGACGTCCGGACCAGCGCTGGATGGTCGGAATGACTCCAGCAACTCCGCCATAGTCATCGACACTGCGGCTTGTGGCGGAGACGGTGGGGTGGCACTCGATGGACTCTCTCGGATCGCCTCGTTGCTCTTGCGGTCCTGACCGATACCCATGGTCAGGGCCGTCAATCCGGCCATGCTTCCCAGTTGCATGGTCTCCACCGCGGAGCTCGGGACAATCACAATCGTGGAGTTCTGCTTCAAGCCTTCATAGAGCATGTTCATCGCTCGCAAATGCAGTGCAACCGGGTCATTGGTGTACGTTTTGGCTGCTTCTCCAAACTTCTCGGCCACCTGACGTTCGGAGTCGCCCAGAATCACGCGGGCCTGGCGTTCGCGCTCTGCCTGCGCCTGCATCGACATTGCATCCTCCAGCGCGGAGGGAATAAGCACATCCTTCACCTCCACCGAGATGACATGGATGCCCCACGGCTCCGTGCGTGCATCGATAATCTTCTGCAGCGCGTCGCTGATCTTGTCGCGGCCTTCGAGCATATCGCACAGCATCGTCTTGCCGATCACGTCTCGCAACGCCGTCTGCGATGCCCAACTAATCGCACTTTGATAATCCGCCACATTCAGCGCTGCCATCTTCGGATCGATAATCTGCCAGAACAGCACCGCGTCCACGTCCACCGGAACAGTGTCCTTGGTAAGCGTCTTCTCTGCTTTGAAGGAACTCGTCAGAACGCGTGTGTCGATCCAATAAGGAATCGTGTCTATCAGCGGAATGATGAAGAAGAGGCCTGGCCCCTCGATGGAGCGAAACTTTCCGAGACGCAGCACAATGCCACGCGTCCACTGGTCGGCTACGCGAATGGCCGCGGAGACCAGCCCCGCAATCACCACCGACAGAATCACGACTGCAATCGCAGCAAACTGAGCACCTGCCGAATTCAGAGCATAGGCTATCCCGGCGCCGATGGAGAACAGGACGATGAACACTAATCCCGGCAATGAACTGGTGGTCTTCATATGGAAGCCCCTTCGATCTCCGCGAGGATGAGCGGCGACCTGACACCCTGTTGGATGCACTTCGTGGCGCAGGCGTGGCCATTGCATGCGGTTTCTTCATCCAGGAAATCCTGCGGGCGCGGCTCACCTGGCACGCATGTCACGCAGATCTAACTATCGCCGCGGCGCGAACCGCACGATCTATCCACACCAACGGAGCTTACAACGAGGGCTACCCGTCTAACTCTGCCCCGAAGTAGGGCGCTTTATCGCCTATCGACGGCACGCCAATGCGCGGTACAAGCAACTGAAAGATGATCAGCGAGACGATATACGCGGAGCTTGCCAAGGCAAAGATCACCAACGGATGCGGCGAAAGCAGGTGCGAGACTAGAACCGTGAAGACCGCTCCACCGAGCGACCCAACCGCTCCGCCAATCCCCACCACGGTGGAGACCGATGTGGACGGAAACATGTCGGTGGGCGTGGTGAACAGGGTTGCCGACCAGCCCTGATGGGCAGCCGCGGCCAGCGCAAACAATCCAACCGCGGGCCACGCGTTGTGCGGCGACAGACCGCGCATGTGAGGCACGAGCATCAGCGGCAACACGCACAGCGAGGTCACCAGCATCGCAAACTTCCGGCCGCTGTTCACGGTGTGGCCCCGCTTCATGCGCAAGCCGGAGAGCCCTCCGCCAAGGAACGACCCCACCGACGAAACCGCGTAAACAATCACGATCGGCCAGTAGGCCTGGGCCAGGCTCAGGCCATAGTTGTCGTTCAGATACATCGGTAGATAAAAGAGATAGAACCACCACACCGGGTCGGTGAGGCCTTTGGCAATCGAGAACGCATACAGTCCTCGGTTACGTAAAAGAATTCCGTACAGGGTCCTCCCCGAGACTTCGGGTACGACGCGTTTCAGGTTGGCCTGCGTTGTAGTGAGGCCGCGGCGCAGGCGGTTATACGGAAACAACAGCCATAGGACCAGCCACGCAATTCCCATCGCGCCGGTGCAAAGAAACGCTGCACGCCATCCGAAGCGCACCGTCACCAGCGGAACAATGGCAGGCGCAATAAAGAAGGCCGCATTGGCTCCGGAGTTGAAAACTCCAACTGCAAGCGCGCGTTCTTCGCTTGCGAACCACTCGCTGGTCGCTTTGATTGCCGCGGGAAAGTTGCCCGACTCACCGAGGCCAAGACAGATTCGCGCAATGCAGAAACCAAGTACCGAGTGCACCAGCGAGTGGCTCAGCGATGCTGCTGCCCACAGGCCAATCGCCACCGCATAACCTACTTTCGTTCCCAGCCTGTCGATCAACGGTGCCGCAACAAGAAAGCCCACAGCGTACGCAATCTGGAAGCATTCCACGATGTGCCCGTAGTTCAGATGGTAGCCAGCTTGATAGGTCGCGCTCACGCCCGGAATCCAACCCATGAACGGCAGATGCAGCAACGGCTCAATGAGCGATAGCACGGAACGGTCCATGTAGTTGATCGTCGTCGCCAGAAATAGCAAAAAGCAGACGAACCAACGCATGTTCGACTCACTCGGGCGGGAAGCAATCTCCCGGGAGCGCGATGCAGGGGCTTCAGAAAACATTAATTGGGACTCCGTACGACCGATGCACTTGAGTATATAGAAGAGAATGCAGCACTCGCTGCGTGCTTGCCTGCGACTCTGCATTGCGCAGAAATATGCGCATTCGGCTACTATCGAATCGATAGAGTGTGATCACATCCGTATCGAAGAGGCAATCATGAAGTTGACTGCATGGATTCTTTGTCTATCGCTGGTGCCGTCCTGCGCCGCGGCACAGCAGCCCGGACGCTGGTCCGCCGAGCACGCGAACACCTGGTACGCGCAGCAGCCCTGGCTGGTCGGGGCAAACTACGTTCCCTCCGACGCCATCAATCAGCTCGAGATGTTTCAAGCCGCTACCTGGAATCCTCAGTTGAACGACAAGGAACTCGGCATGGCGCAGAGCATCGGCATGAACACGATGCGCGTCTTCCTTCAGGACCAACTCTGGCAGCAGGACCCCGAGGGCTTCAAGCAGCGCCTCAACGATTTCCTTACCATCGCATCGCGGCACGGCATCCGCCCCATCTTTGTCCTCTTCGACTCATGCTGGGATCCCGATCCGAAGCTTGGCCCGCAGCATCCCCCCATCCCCGGGGTCCACAACTCAGGGTGGGTGCAGAGCCCCGGCGAGAAAGAACTCACCGACCCTGCCGCTGAGCCTGTGCTCGAAGCCTACGTGAAAGGCGTCGTTGGAGCGTTCGCCAACGATTCACGCGTGCTCGCATGGGACATCTGGAACGAGCCCGACAACTCCAGCGAGCAGTATCCGATCACTCCGCACAAGACCGAGCGCGTAGACCACCTGCTTCCGCTAGCCTTCGCCTGGGCGCGCGCCGAGCATCCCATCCAGCCACTCACCAGCGGCGTTTGGGCGGGCGACTGGTCGCACCCCGACCGCGAAAGCGCGACTACCCGGATTCAACTCGCCGAGTCTGACATCATCACCTTCCACAACTACGGCTGGCCCGAGAACTTCGAGGCGCGCATCAAGGAACTCCAGTCCTACGGCCGTCCCATCCTCTGCACCGAGTACATGGCACGCGGTGCAGGCAGCACCTTCGACAACAGCCTCCCCATCGCCAAACACTATCACGTCGCGGCCATCAACTGGGGCCTGGTCGCCGGCAAAACGCAGACTTACTTTCCGTGGGATTCCTGGCAGCGCCCTTACGTTCTCATGCAGCCGACGGTCTGGTTTCACGAGGTCTTCCGTCAGGACGACACGCCCTACCGCCAGCACGAAATAGACATCATCCGCGAACTCACCGGCCGCGGAACTCCATAGTTTGCGGCGCGCTCCCGCACGACACCGTATCGCACCCACAGGCTGAAACGCAGCTCTGGAGATAGCATTACATCATGGCATCCGCAGACAGGCATCCGCCAAAGCATACCCCCGCAGAGGCACTCCAACCAGCAGCAGGCCTGACACTACGACCGGCGGCGCAATGCCGCTGGGATCTCCTCTCGCTCGGCGAGGTAATGCTGCGCTTTGATCCCGGCGAAGGACGCATCGTCGGCGCGCGCAACTTCCGCGTATGGGAGGGTGGCGGTGAGTATAACGTGGCGCGCGGCCTGCGCCGCTGCTTCGGCCTGCGCACCTCCATTGCAACCGCCCTGGTCGACAATCAGGCTGGTCGCCTCGTCGAAGATCTGATCCTGCAAGGCGGTGTCGACACCGCTCACATACGGTGGATTCCCTTCGACGGTGTTGGTAACGCCGCTCGTAACGGGATCTATTTTCTGGAGCGCGGATTCGGAGTCCGCGCCGGCATGGGCATGATGGACCGCGGACACACGGCCATCGCCCAGATGCGTCCGGGCGACATCGATTGGGACGCCGTGTTCGGTACCGCAGGCGTGCGCTGGTTCCACACCGGAGGCATCATGGCTGCGCTCAGCGAGAACGCAACCGAGGTCGTGCGCGAGGCTATTGCCGCTGCCCGGCGTCACGGGACCATTGTCAGCTTCGACGCCAACTATCGCCCGTCGCTCTGGAAGTCGCGCGGCGGCCGCGAGCGATCGGTCGAAGTCAACCGATCGCTGATGCCCATGGTCGACGTACTCTTCGGCCACGAAGGCGACGTCGCCGCTACGCTTGGCGAAGACGCACACCGTCCTGCCTGGCACACACTCGATACCTTCCGCACCATGGCCGAGCGCATCACCCGCGAGTTCCCTACCCTCAAGGTGCTTGCCACCACGGTACGCCGCCCTCACACCGCGAATCGCAACAGCTGGAGCGCCTTCGCTTACGCCCACGGAGGATCGAGCGCACCGAGAGATGCCGTGGAGGGCCTTCGCTTCGACGACCTCGACATCCTCGACCGCGTCGGTGGCGGCGACTCGTTCGCCTCAGGACTCATCTACGGCCTGCTCACGGGCAATGGCATTGCGTGGGCACTCGACTGCGGCATTGCCCACGGTGCACTCGCCATGACCACCCCGGGCGATGCCTCCATGGTCACCCTCCCCGAGGTCGAGCGTCTGATGGCCGGCAGCCTTCCCGGAACGATCCGCTAACCGCTCCACAGCTATAGGCAGCCTCCACCCTCTGAACACGGATATTGCAGGCTATCCAAACAAATTGCACCTGCACGATGTGCGAAGCTCACATCCTTGTATACTCGAATGATCGTGACAGCCATCCTGAGTACGCCACGCGCGACCACGACGATGTTGGACGTGCGCTTGTGGAGCGGAGCATGAGGACCAAACCTCCCAGTGATTCAGGCCCTCCCGCAGCACCGAAGAAGCGTACGAGCCTCAAGGATCTTGCCACCTATCTGGGGCTCTCTCAGACGACGGTTTCCTTTGTCTTAAACAACGCCCCGCTGGCCAAGAACCTGGCTCCGGAGACTCGCAGCCGCGTGCAGGAAGCAGCGCGCAAGTTCAATTACCGCCCAAGCTACTTTGCTCTGAATCTGCACAAGACCGGTAGCGACTCGATCGGCGTCCTCGTCCCGGAGCACAGCGAAGGCTACTTCACCATCGTCATGGAAGGCGTCGAGCGCTACCTCCTGCAGAAGCACTTTCTCTACTTCACGGCCTGCCACTACCACAAGCCCAAGCTGATCAAGGAATACTCCGAGCTACTGCTCAACCGCGGTGCCGAGGGCCTCCTTCTGCTCAACACCAACGCGGACTTCGACACGCCTCTGCCGGTTGTCACCATCTCCGGTCACCTCGAAAAGGATGGCGTGACCAACGTTATCCTCGACCACCGCGCCGCTGCCCGCCAGGCCATTCGCCACCTCTATGACCTCGGGCACCGCAAAATCGCATTCATGAAGGGGCCAGCCTCCAACATTGATACCGGATTCCGCTGGGACGCCATGATGCAGGTCGCGCGCGAGTTCGGTGTTCAACCAACGCCCGAACGCACGGTCCAGCTTACCTCTGGGGGATGGACCCCACTGGTTGGCTACGACCCTGCCCGGCGTCTGCTCGATGCCACCCGCGACTTTACCGCCCTTGTCGCATTCAACGACACCACCGCCATTGGCGCCATGCGCGTCCTTCATGAAGCCGGCATGAACGTTCCCTCCGACGTCTCCGTCATTGGCTTCGACGACATAGCTTCCGCCCAGTTCCATGTCCCCAGCCTCACCACCATCCGCCAGCCGCTAGGACGTATGGGCAAACTAGCCGCCAGCATCCTTCTGGACCGCATCGCCAACCCAACCCGCCAGTACGCCCCCAACATCCCAGTCAAGCCAACGCTGATTGTGCGTGAGTCGACCACTCCCGTCGCCAAGGCCTCGCGCTAAGTCACTTTCGCCGACGCAAGTCGCAGACCCTGCAGCCAGCGCAACCGCAAAAAATTGTGATTGGAACTGAGATAGGAACTTTGCGGAAATCTGGAACTTCCCGCGGCGAGATGTCCCGAGGCAAACCTCGTCCAGCGCTCTCCAGATAGCATAGTTTGGCGTCCCCGACGGGATTCGAACCGCGTGTTTACACCATGAGTGTGGCGTCGTCCTGGGCCACTAGACGACGGGGACATTGCAAGAGCCGTTGCCGATTATAGAGGGTTGACATCCCAGCGGGCTTCGAACCGTCCGACCACCAACGATGGCAGGGAACAACCTGCTTCTCTAGTCTGGATGAGCTCGCAATAATTTGCAAATCGGATTTGCGCCCGGCGCATCCTGATCGTAGTCCCAATCCGCGCCGGCACCAAATCCGCTTCGTCATCCATTCCTGGTCTTCCTCATCTCGAGCACGCCCTTGCACCACTGCTCGCCGGCCTGCAATCATCAACGCAGCTCCATGCCCAACCTGCCCCAGATCGGAATCACATCCGCCAACCCCGATGCCTGCGCTCGCCCATCGCTGAAGCCTGTGCTCTGGCTCCAGTCCATCACCCTCGCATGGATGATAATAGAGCTCGGCGTCGCGGCCTACGCAGCCATTGCGGCCCACAGCCCGGCGTTGCTGGCCTTTGGCTCCGACAGTCTTGTCGAACTACTCTCAGCCACTGTCGTTCTGCTGCAGTGGACACCCTCGCTGCGCCTCTCAGAACATGGTGCCAGCCGCATCGCAGGAGCCCTCCTCTACGTGCTCTGCTTCGTTATTGTGGTCATCGCCATCGGCTCCTACGTGCTCAAGTTGCGGCCCGAGTCCAGCCCAGCAGGCATAACAATCACTCTCGCCGCCCTCATCGCTATGCTAATCCTCGCCACACTCAAACGCCGTGAAGCTCGCCGCAGCGGTAACGCTGCCCTCGCCGTCGATGCCGTTCAATCCGCCACCTGCGCTTATCTTGCACTCATCACCCTCACCGGCCTTACACTCAACGCAGCATTCCATCTTCCCTGGTTCGACCCCCTCGCAGCCGTCGCAGCCACTCCCCTTCTCCTCCGCGAGGCCCGATCCGCCTGGCGCGGCCACCCCTGCCCATGCTGCTGAAGGCCACATCATCATCTCGTGTCCAGGAGGACCTGTCACAGTGAGACATTGCCCCGCAACCTCTCGTCCAACCTCTACGTACCATCTATCCGCAGCACGCAGGTGAGTCATGATCGTTTGCGCTCCACCCCGTGGTCTTGTGTCGTTGTGCCTTCTCGCGGCAGCCCTCTCCTTGCCGGCCCAGTCCACGGCCCCTCCACCCGCGCTCCATCCGCAGATCCCCACCCTGCACATGAGCACCCGTGTCGTGCTCACCGACGTCACCGTCACCGACTCCCGCGGCAACCCCGTTCGCGGCCTCACCCGCTCCGACTTCCATATCTTCGACGACGGCCACCCACAAGCCCTCGACTCCTTCGAGGAGCACACCCAGAGCCAGAGCACAGCGTCCATCTCCATCGCCGCACCCTCTCGCCCCAACATTTTTAGCAACGACTTTCTGCAGCACCCGCCCTCCCCCGTCAACGTCATCCTCATTGACACCACCACCATCCGGCTCGTCGACCAGATGTATGTCTACGAGGAGCTCACCCGGTTCGTTCGCAACCTGCCTCCCAGCCAACCCGTCGCCATCTTCAACCGCTCCGGCGACATGACCCTGCTACTACAGAACTTCACCTCCGACCACACGCTTTTGCTCGCCGCCATCCGCCGCGCCGTCCCGCAGTTTCGTTCGCCCGACGCATGGTACACCAGCGACGTCGACACCTTGCAACAGATGGCCGCTTACCTCAGCCAGATCCCCGGCAGAAAAAATCTCCTCTGGTTCTCCAGCGGCTCCAATCTTTTCCTCGACCCCGATCCCGCCGTCGTCGCCGACCAGCCCCCGCGCCGTCCCCTCTACGACCTCCTCGAGTCCGAGCGCATCGCCATCTACCCCATCGACGCCCGCGGTCTCACCGTTGGCCTCCGTCAAGGCATGATCTACCAGCAAATGCAGATGCAGCAGGACGCCCAGGCCACCGGCGGAGCCGCCTTCTACAACAACAACGGCCTCGCCAGGATCGCCTCCCACATCGTCTCCACTGACGCCAGTTATTACACCCTCACCTACTCGCCGCTGAACCTGCAGCTCGACGGCAAGTGGCACCGCGTCAGAATCAAGCTCGACGACCCCCGCTATCATCTCTCCTACCGCCACGGCTACTACGATGACGGCAGCAACAACCGCCCTCCACCCGGAGATACCAGAACCCTCCTCCATGCCGACGGCAGCCGCACCCAGGTCCCCACCGAAACCGGCGACCCCATCATCTTTCAGGCCACCGTTCAACAGTCTTCGCTCTCCGCAATGCCTGGCACTCCTGCACGCCCGCCCCAAAAGGGCCAGACCGCTTACCTTGTGCACTACATGCTCCCGGCCGCGGCCATCCAGCCTCGGAGCATCAAAGACAACGTCGAAACCGATGTCATCGGCGCGGCCATCATTGCCTTCAACCACTTCGGCGACCCCGTCGCGCGTGTAGCCCAGAACACCACCATGGCCGTGGACCAGAACAAGGTTCGCACCATCCCCAACGCATACCTCGCCTTCGACCAGCAGGTCAATCTGCCTACCGGCCTGGACTACCTGTACCTCATGCTCTGGGACACAACTACCAATCGCCTGGGCACCATCAATCTACCCATCGACGTGAAAAAGCCGGTCAAACGAAAGCCTTGACTCCGGGCTCCCCGCCGACCTCAACGTCGCCACGGCCGCTGCATTGCCATTGCTTTTGTCTTCCTGTCCGTCATTCGACAGCAGAAGAATCTGCTTCTCCACCCCACCATCCTCGCAGGGCTAATCAACGCAGGAGTTTTCGAGGAATCCCTCGGGCGGACCACCATCCTCCACGAACGCTCCTGAATCAAACACTTTACGGTCAAAAGTACCCCGGGGGGGGGAGGGGGCACCCCCACCGGAAGTCCGCGTCCGCCGCCACAAAAGCCAAAGCCTCGTGCGAGCGAGGCTTTGATCATCCAACCCGGTCCATCGGAAGGGCCGCCACCCCGTCAGCGAAGTTAGTGCTTCCCTGCCAGACTCGCCAACTTCTCCTCGGCCACGCGTGTCACAGCGTTGGCCTCGTCATACTTCGCCTGGTCGTCGCCGGCCTGGGCCCAAAGCTCAGCACCGTGTCTCAGCTCAGCCTCAGCCTCATTCTGATTAATCTCCTCGGGATGCAGTGCCGTCTCCGCCAGAATGGTCACGCACGTCGGCAGCACCTCGACGAAGCCCCAGGCGACGAAGAAGATCTGCTCCCCCGCCGAACCTCCATGCAGGCGAACCTCACCCGCCCCCAGCTCCGCCAGTAATGGAGCCGCACCGTACA
The DNA here is from genome assembly GCA_027450185.1 of Granulicella sp. Classification (GTDB taxonomy): domain Bacteria; phylum Acidobacteriota; class Terriglobia; order Terriglobales; family Acidobacteriaceae; genus Granulicella. The sequence goes on from DAIDKF010000008.1 coordinate 21,389, forward strand.
GCGCCTCCAGATAGCCCGACATCGACGGCAGTTCAACCGCCTCCGCCGTCGCATCCAGCAGCACCCGGTCCGGCGTCACCAGCCGTACCTTCAGCAGCCCCGAGTTTGTTCCGACCTCAGCCATGTGCTCCCAATCCCTGATCCCTGCTCTTACGCCGTTGTCTTCAACTTCTCGGCTGCCTTGAGAACATCCTCGATGCCGCCCTTGAGATAGAACGCCTGCTCCGGAATGTCATCATGCTTGCCTTCGATGATCTCCTTGAAGCTGCGCACCGTGTCTTCAACCTTGACGTACGCTCCCGGAATCCCGGTAAAAATCTCCGCCACGTGAAACGGCTGCGACAGGAAGCGCTGCACTTTGCGCGCGCGTGAGACGGTGAGCTTGTCCTCTTCCGACAGCTCGTCGATCCCCAGGATGGCGATGATGTCCTGCAGATCCTTGTAGCGTTGCAGGATCTTCTTCACACCCTGCGCCACATCGTAGTGCTCCTGTCCAACAATGCGGGCGGAAAGAATGCGCGAGGTGGAGGTCAACGGATCGACCGCCGGATAGATACCCAACTCCGACAGTGGGCGCGACAGCAGCATCGTTGCATCCAGATGAGCGAACGTCGTCGCCGGCGCCGGATCGGTAATGTCGTCAGCCGGCACATACACCGCCTGCACCGAGGTGATCGAACCCTTCTTCGTCGAGGTGATGCGCTCCTGCAACTCACCCATCTCGGTCGCCAGGTTGGGCTGATAGCCTACAGCGCTCGGCATACGGCCCAGCAGCGTGGAGACCTCAGAACCCGCCTGCGTGAAGCGGAAGATATTATCGATAAACAGCAGCGTGTCCGCACCCTCTTCGTCGCGGAAGTATTCAGCCACCGTCAGCCCTGTCAGGGCAACACGAAGCCGCGCCCCTGGCGGTTCGGTCATCTGCCCATAGATCAGCGCAGCTTTGCTCTTCTTGTAGTCGTGAACATCAATGACACCCGACTCCTGAAACTCGTGCCACAGGTCGTTGCCCTCGCGCGTACGCTCACCAACTCCGGCAAACACCGAGAACCCACCATGCTGCTGAGCCACGTTGTTGATCAACTCCTGGATGACCACCGTCTTACCCACGCCCGCGCCACCGAAGAGGCCGATCTTGCCGCCTTTAAGGAACGGCAGGATCAGGTCGACCACCTTAATGCCGGTCTCGAACATCTCCTCCGACGTCGATTGCTCGTCAAAGGCTGGCGCCAGCCGATGGATCGGCATCCGCGCCTTGGCGCTCACCGGTCCCAGCTCGTCGACCGGCTGGCCCAGTACGTTGAGTACGCGGCCAAGCGTCTCGCGCCCAACCGGCACCGTGATGCCGGCTCCGGTATCTATGGCCTTCATTCCCCGCACTATGCCTTCGGTCGCAACCATAGCGATGCAACGTACCCGGCCTTCCCCAAGGTGCTGTTGCACCTCGACGATGACGTCCAGCGGTGTGGGGACTGCAAAGCCGTCGCTCACGATGCGTAGCGCCTGGAAGATGGGAGGCATATGCCCCTCTGCGAACTGCACGTCAACGGCGGGGCCGCTGATGCTGATTACTTTGCCGATATGTTGTGTCTCTGCCATAAGTCTCTTTCGTAAAGTCGCGTCGTGGTTGGTTACAGCGCGGCTGCTCCGCTGACAATTTCAATAATCTCTTTGGTAATCGCGGCCTGACGCACGCGGTTCATGGTGAGGGAGAGTTTATCGATCAGCTCTCCTGCATTCTTGGTCGCCGCATCCGTTGCCGTCATACGAGCTGCATGCTCTGCAGCGATTGACTCCAGCAATGCATGAAAGATCTCGGTGGTGATGTAGCGCGGCATCAGGTGGCGGAACAACAGCTCGGGAGACTGGTCAAAGAGATAATCAACATCGGCCGTCCCGAACTTCTTCGCCTCCAGCTCGGCCGCCGACTCTTCAGGCTCATTGATGGAGACGCCAGACTCCTGCGCAGCCTTGCCAGCTGCTTCCCTCTGCTCCTCGGTCATCTCCTCGACAACCGTAACGTCGTGTGCACCCAACTTGCGAATGGGTAGCAACTTCTCCACCACCACGCGCTGCGAGATGACGGACTTGAACTCGTTGTAGACGATGTAGACCGCATCGATCTCTGCGGTCTCATAGCGCGAGATGATCGAGCTTGCCAGCGCCGAGATCTCTTCAAAGTTCGTCTTCGCCAGCAACGTGGGATGCTCGGCCGCAATCTCTATCGGGACTGCGCGATGCCGGATATTTTCAACGTGCTTGGATAGGTCGTTGTCGTAAAGCTCTTCCTTATGCTCGTAGATAGCCGCCGGAAAACGCTTCTTGAAGAGCACGATGGCCTTCTTGCCGATGGGCTCAAGGTCGATATTCTGCCCCATTGCACGCCGCTCATCAATAAATCTCTGCGCCGCCTTGCCGATGTTGGAGTTGAAGCCGCCCGCAAAGCCCTTGTCGCCTGCGATCACCAGAACGAGCACGCTCTTCTCTTCGCGTTCAACCAGCAGGGGGTGCATGATCTCGCCAGTCTGTTCATTGAACAGGTCCGTCCGCCGCACCAGCGACTGCAAGACATTGGTCAACATGCGCGCATAGGGTCTTGCCTGAATCGCATGCTCCTGCGCGCGACGCAGCTTTGCCGCAGAGACCATCTTCATGGCCTTCGTGATCTGCCGCGTGTTCTTCACGCTGCGGATGCGTCGCCGTAGATCGAGTACGTTTGCCATTCGTCCTTATGCCGTCTTGCTCTTATGCCGTTGCGGTTAATGCAGCTTCCTTGCGGCCTGCAAGGAAGTCCTGCTTATACTCATTGATCGCATCGGTCAGCCGCTTGCGAAGATCGTCGTCCAGCGCCTTTTTCCGAGTAATATCTGCCAGAAGGTCCGGGTGCACCGAGTCGAGGAACGGATAGTACCCGTCTTCAAAGGCGCGCAGGTCCTTAACCTCTACGTCGTCGAGGAGGCCCTGAGTACCTGCGTACAGAATTGCAACCTGTTGCGCCGCCGTGAGTGGAGCAAACTGCGGCTGCTTCAGCAGTTCCGTCAAACGAACACCGCGGTTGAGCTGGTTCTGCGTGACCTTATCCAGATCCGATCCGAACTGTGCGAAAGCGGCCAGCTCGCGATACTGCGCAAGGTCCAGCTTCAATGTCGAGCCCACCTGCTTGGTCGCCTTGATGGCCGCGGCAAATCCTACGCGCGAAACCGATAGGCCAACGTTCACCGCAGGACGGACGCCTGAGTTGAATAGATCGGTCTCAAAGAAGATCTGACCATCGGTGATCGAAATGACGTTGGTCGGGATGTAAGCTGACACGTCGCCAGCCTGCGTCTCGATGATCGGAAGGGCCGTCAGCGAACCGCCGCCAAGCTCCTTGGACATCTTCGAGGAACGCTCCAGCAGACGCGAGTGAAGGTAGAACACGTCTCCAGGATAGGCTTCGCGGCCTGGCGGACGGCGTAGAAGCAGTGAAATCTCGCGATAGCTCGCTGCGTGCTTGGAAAGATCGTCATAGATAATCAGCGCATGCTTGCCATTATCACGGAAGTACTCGCCCATCGCGGTCGCCGCAAATGGCGCGAGATACTGCATCGGCGCCGGCTCGGAGGCCGTTGCCGCGACAACGATCGTATACGCCATCGCTCCGTACTCTTCGAGCGTCTGCACGACGCTGGCGACCGACGAACGCTTCTGGCCAATGGCACAGTAGATGCAAATGAGGTCGTTCTTCGCGGAATTAATGATGGTATCGAGCGCCACGGCCGTCTTGCCTGTCTGACGATCCCCAATCAGCAACTCGCGCTGACCGCGGCCAATCGGAATCATCGTATCGATGGCCTTGATGCCAGTGTTCATCGGCTCCGTTACAGACTGGCGCGCGATGACGCCGGGAGCAAGGCGCTCCACCGGTAGAAACGTCTCGGTGTGAATCGGTCCCTTATCATCGATGGGTTGCCCAAGAGCATTCACGACACGGCCAATCAGTGCTTCGCCAACGGGAACCGACATGATCCTGCCGGTACGCTTGACCTGATCGCCCTCCTTCAACTCGCTGTAGTCGCCCAGAATGACCGCGCCGACCTGGTCCTCGTCGAGGTTCATTGCCAGGCCCGAGATGCCGTGCGGGAAGTCAATCAGTTCGCCAGCCATGACCTTATCGAGGCCATGAATGCGCGCAATGCCATCGCCCAGCGTGATGATGGTTCCAACCTCATCGACCTGGATGCGCTGCTCGTAGTTCTCAATCTGCTGGCGAAGCAGTTCGGTAATCTCATTTGCCTGAATCTTTGCCATGCGTTTCCTTTTCCTTCGCGTCCTTCAAATCCTGTTGCGTCTCCGGGCTACGCTCCGGCTGCGATCAGCCGAGCCTTTAGTTGTTGCAGTTGTGCTCGAATCGACCCGTCGTAGACCGTCGACCCGACGGTGACTACCGCTCCGCCGAGCAGGGTTGCATCTTCACTGTAGGTGGCGTGTACCCGATGCAAACCTGTCAGCGTGGAGATCTTCTCTTCCAGCAGCTTGCGATTCTTCTCATCCAGTGGCTGGGCGCTCACAATCTCGGCCTCCGCCACGCTCGATGCCTCGTCTGCAATCGATGCATAGGCTTCCACCATGCCGCGAAGCTCATGCAGGCGCTGATGATGCGCTATCACAGCTATAAAATTCCGGACCGTCTTGCTCATGCCCGACCTGGCAGCAATCGCGTCCAGCACGCTCAACTTCTGAGGCTCAGGAATCGATGGGTCCGCAAGAACATCGCGTAACTCCACGCTGTCTTCGAGCGTCCCTACAAAATCATTCAATTGCCCCAGGGTCGCTACCACATTAAGCTTCCGGTCAGAGACGACAGCAGCCAGAGCGCGCGCATAGCGTAAATCGACGGCCGCCATTAGTTATTGCTCCCTTCGCCAAGCTTGTGCGCAAAGCTCTCGACCAGCAAGCGGTCCGTCTCTGCCGTTACCACCAGCTTGCGTGCAGCCTGCTCGATGGCGAGCTCTGCCGCATACTTCTGAATCTCGCGTCTCGCGAATGTCGTGGCACTGTGGATCTCGGCCTCGGCAGCAGCAACAATCTTATTCTTTTCGTCTTCCACGCTAGCCTTGATGCGCTGCTCATCGCGGGCGGCGTCCGCCTCGGACTGGAGCCGCATGGCGGCGATCTGCTCATCCAATCTGGAGAGCCGCTCCTCCACTGAACTGAGCCTGGAGGTCGCTTCTTCAGTCGCAGTGCGCGCATCAACAAGATGCTTCTGAATGGCCGTATTGCGATTGCGTAAGGTTTTGGGAAGGATCCTGGCCAATCCGTAGCCAATCGCGCCCAGCAGAATGAGGATGTTGAAGATCGTGAAGACGTTAGCTGCCGCTTCGCGCTTCATGCCGAGCAATGCACCGAACTTTGCCACTGTCGGCGACAGACGATACTCATCGGTCTCGTTGGCAACCGCCGGCTGCTTATTGGCTGCACTGCTTGCAGCTTGCCCCGCGGGATTGGCAGCCTGCGCCTGCATGGAACCACTCAGCGACAGCAGCATCAACAACCCCAGTGTGACGACAAGCAGCCTGCAAATCCTGGCAGGAAAACAAAAAAGGGTCATGATGGACGGACCTCTGAGAGCTTGGATCCGGCCGGAAGCACGGCCCTCAAAATCTGGTCGCTCAACTGCGCTGTAGCTTCTTCAATTTGCTTGCGCGCACTGACAGACATCCCTTCGATCTCCTGCCGGGCCGCCTTGACGCGATCCTGAGCCATGGCCCGAGCGGCCTCAACCGCCTGATCACGCTCTGCCTGCCATTGCTGCAACCGCCGCTCACGGGCTGCCATGATTTCGTTCCGCGCATTGCGCAGCTTCTCTTCATAGACGGCGGCTTCCGCCTCGGCTGCTGTAATTGCGCCGCGGGCTCGCTCGACTGCGCCAGCGGTGCGAGCATGACGCTCCGCCAACGTTGCCTCAAGCGGCTTGCGCACCAGAGATCCGTAGGCTGCTACCAACAAAATAAAAAAGATCATGGTCGGCACAGAGCCGAGCACTAAACCACCAAGTTGATGCAAAATTTCCATGATATTGTAGGGTTCTTCAGGAGGGCATGCAGGCGTCTTGTATCCAAGAGCCAGTTAAGCCCTCTTCTCTAACGCCGATCACGGCTCGATCAGATGCAAATTTTAACTTTTTCGTTCCCATTATTTGTAGCAAAGCTGGCACTTGGAAGTCAAAGATTGAACAGATCAAACAGGTCATAGCGACGGTTATCGGCTGCAGTCTGCGACACAGTATTTACCAGGACATTTTCATGACATTTTTCTTCCGCAAACCGTTGCGGACGGGCGTAGACTGTCTGTACCACCCTGAGACCCATTCCGGGTCATGCAGGCCGCGTGAAACGGGACATAACCTCCGCTCCCGATCAGGCGGCCTGTACTGTTTCCGCACCTATTCGTTATCACCCGGCGCAGCTACCGCGTGGCGCTGCTGATAGCGCCTGTATCGCTCCAGCAGCGAGGCTGGCCCAACGACAGTCAGATACACGAGGTTACCCTCGAACCTTTGGCGTGTAATCATTGCACCTCGCTCCAACGCCGCAAGGACTCTGCCCTCCGCTTGCGGAATACGAAACTCTGCCGTCCACAGCGGATCGGCCGTCAATGCAGCGTCGATTGCATGCAGAAGATCCTCTAGCCCTGCACCTGTGAGTGCCGAAACGGCGATCGACCCTGGAGCTTGACGTCCGGCTTCGAGGCTGGCACCAGCGGGCAGCAGGTCTATCTTGTTCAACACCTGAAGCGTGGGCTTATCCCTCACCTCCAGTTCAGCGAGAACGGTCTCAACCTGCGCTCGCTGCTCGTCGAGAGTGGGACTGGCCGCGTCGCGCACGTGCAGCAAGAGTTCGGCACGCTCTACCTCTTCGAGCGTAGCGCGAAAGCTTGTAACTAGTGCGTGAGGAAGATTCCGGATAAACCCGACCGTGTCCGACACCAGTACATTGCGCCGCGAAGGCAAGCTTAGCTGGCGTAATTTAGGGTCAAGAGTGGCAAACATTCTCTCCGACGCAAGCACTTCGCCACCTGTCAGCGAGTTGAATAGCGTGGATTTGCCAGCATTCGTGTAGCCTACCAGCGCCACAGTCGGCACTGGTACGGCCTCGCGCCGGCCGCGTTGCTGACGCCGAATCCTTCGGACCGCCTCCAACTGCTGCCTGATGCGATCCAGACGAACATTAATCTTGCGTCGGTCAGTCTCGAGCTGCGTTTCACCCGGGCCACGCGTTCCGATGCCGCCACCGGTCTGCGACATGGTCCTGCCGCGACCAGCCAGCCGAGGAAGCTGGTATTCGAGTTGGGCGAGTTCCACTTGCAATTGGCCCTCTCGTGTCCGAGCATGCCTAGCGAAGATATCCAGGATCAATTGGGTGCGATCGATGACGGTGCAGGGTAATCGGGCCTCTATATTGCGCGCCTGAGACGGCGTTAGGTCATGGTCGAAGAGCACCAGGCTCGCACCGGTCGAGGCGACCGTGGCGACGATCTCATCGAGTTTGCCACCGCCCACCAGGGTCGCAGGGTCTGGCCTGCCACGTCGCTGGATCAGGACTGCAGCGATGGTCGCACCCGCCGACCGCGCGAGCTCCTGAAACTCCGCCAGAGATGAATCAAAGTCCAGATCGACAAGGGGCTCCGCCATAGATGGCAAGTCGTCGGATGTCTCTGCAAGTGGATCACCGGAGACCTGACTACGCTCCGAAACCACAGCTGCAGCGCGCGCCTGCTGTGCTGCACTCGACGGGCGAAAGCGGTCGGAGGTAAACTCGACCGCCACCAGGACTGCGCTCTCGCGAGAGGTCTGCTGCCGCGATCGCAGCAGATTCTGCTCGACCGTCTCGCGGCTCGATCTTGTCTTGAATGCTGGCTTGATGGGCACCTTGCCTTGTAGCTGACGCGAACAGCCGACGCAGAAAGCAGTCTATGGCTGCGATTAGCTGCTGGACGTCCCTGTCGCGGGCTGCGTACTCTCTGCATGAGCCGGCTGAAGTGAACGGCTCTCGCTACGAGTGTCACCAAACCCCGTTGGACGACCGCTCACCACCGTGGAAATTGCGTGCTTGAAGATCAACTGCTCCTGCGCGTTGTTCTCGAGCAGTACAGAATATTTATCAAAAGAACGAATCTTACCTGTCAGTTTAACGCCGCTAACCAGGTAGATAGTGATGGGACTTTTGTCCTTGCGAACCGTATTCAGGAACGTATCCTGAATGTTCTGCGCCGGCTTGGAATCTGTTTGCCGATCTCCTCGTATCATATGCACTCAACCATTTCTTAACATTCCGCGCGAAGTCCTCGCGGTCGAACCTTGCAGCAATGCAGCCTTGCATCTTTCACCCTATAGCCTTCGATGCTTCTCGACAAGGACTTACATCCCCACCGGGCAGAGAACATCTTCCCTGGCCGTCGAGTTCAAGCGAAGCTTGCCTCCCTTACTTCGGAATCGCAGGCCCATCTTCCTGTTCAACTTCCTTCCCTTCCCCGGGAAATGGCCAAACACGATTGAGCGGCTGCATCTCTTCACGCACGGCCTTCGACACATGGTTGATCTTGAGATTCTCAAATACATGCACCCCAAGCTTTCCTGCCGTAGCGAAGTCCATGTCGCCGTCGTGGTCGAAGTCCGCTGCAACAATCTGCGTGCCGATGGTCGCCGTGCCATTCACGGACAGCGCAAAGCGCGTGAACCGAGCGTCAGCCGCCGGATCGGCAATCTCCATCGTAGGCACCCCTGTACGGCCAAACTTCGACTTCAACCTTGCGGCTCGGGACTTCGCTGCGGCCAGCGCCTCCGCGCTCGGAAGCTCATACGCATACACAACGATCGGATCGTACGAGCCCGGATCATTACCGGAATGCCCGCGGTAGCGCTTGCCTGTCACCAAATCAGGCCGTCCATCTCCATCTAAGTCGATCATCGCCAGGGCATGCGATTGCGAGAACGACTCATCGATGCTGTGGCGTATCCAAAGCCGATGCGCAGGCGTCCCAGCCTGCTCCAGCCAATACAATCCGTACCCATGTCCCTGCCCATAGATCAGGTCGAGCTTGCCATCGTGATTCACATCGTACCCGATGATGGGGAAGCCAGTGTCGCCAAGGTCCCAGTCCGGATGCCACACCCACTTATCGGCGTCCGCATCGATCTGCTGAAACCACCCGTGCGGAGTAAGAATATCGGCCTTCCCATCGCCATCCACATCCGCAATGCCGATCCCGTGCCCATCCTGCTCACTGCCGCCAACGTGATGAACGCGAGGTTTCCCCTTGCTGAAATCCACCCAGATAATCCCCGAGTGGTTATAGTGAGCAAGCGCAAGGTCCGGCTTGCCATCGCCATTGATATCGGCAAACGCGCCACCCTCCGTGTCGTAGGTGTCAGTAATCTTTTCGGCCTTCCACAGCGTTCCCGCCATAGTGGCAGCGGGCCCCGGATTGCGATACCACCATAGCCCATTGGCAATCCATCCCGTCGTCACCAGGTCAGGCAGTCCATCGTGGTCGACATCCACAACCCATTCACCGCAGTCGGAGACAAACTCATTATGGATGCCCACGGTACGGAACTGGTGACGGGTCCACTCCCCGCCGCCGGCGCCGGGATTTTCGTACCAGTAAGCGCCGCTCAGCAGGTCAACAAACCCGTCGCCATTCATATCCAGCATCGAAATTCCCTCGGCGTGGTCCGTTCCCAGGCGGTGCACCAGAAAAGTACTGCGCTGCTTTCCGTCGGGCCCCGGGCCGGGGTGCTGCATGCGGAACTCCGTGGCGTGAGCAGGGTCTTGCGCTCGCGCCACGCCCAACACTACGGGCATCAGCGCCAGCGCGACCACAAGTCGCTTCGACAGCTTCATCATGGGTCTCTCCTGCAAGCAGTAGCTACGCGAGCTGCATGGTCTCCGGATTCCAGTGCACAACGCTGTCGCGCTGGACGCTGAGGTTACTTAGCAGGGCTGCACCCGCCGCTCGAAACCCAAATGTCGCATCTTCGACGACAGGCTTTCGGCTGCGAACAGACTCGAAAAAGTTATGAAAGTGATCGTAGCTGTCAGAGTATCCCGAAGGCGCGGCGAAAGTCTCGATCTCGCGTGGCGGCGGGCCCACAGGATGCTGCACCGGATACTTCTTGCGATACTGCTCGACGAACTCCTTCTGCATGGCATTGGTAAAGGTTCCGACGGTATAACCCGGCTCCCTCTCGAGCGGCGTCCTGGTGACCGTAACGTTGTTGCCAGCGATCTCCATCAGGCCTTCCGAGCCGGTAAACAAAAATCCTTCGCTCTCTTGTCCACCATCGACGAAGTTCACATGCAGGCTCAGATTGAAGCCCTCAGGATAGTCAAACAGCGCCAGCAGCACGTCGTCGGTATCGCGTCCATCCTTCCAGAAACGCAAACCGCCCGTGGCCATCGCTCGCGTCGGCCCATGCGCTCCGGTAATGAAATGCGTTCCGCTGAACAGGTGCACAAACAGATCGCCCGCAACCCCTGAGCCATAGTCATTCCATTTGCGCCATTGGAAGAAGCGCTCCGCAGAGAAAGGAATATGTGACGCCGTCCCTTCAAAGCGCGGCCAGTCGCACGTCTCCGTCGAAGCATCCAGTGGAATCGAGTAGTTCCATGCACCGATCGACGAGTTCCGGTCCCACCGCGCCGTCACCATATTCAGCTTGCCAATTGCGCCGGAGGCCAGCAACTCCTTCGCCTTCGCATACACGATCGAACTCACCCGTTGGCTACCCACCTGAAGAATCCGATCCGAGGCCTTCACCGCAGCGATAATCTCAGGACCATCACTATAGAGATGAATCATCGGCTTCTCAAGGTACACATCCTTGCCTGCGCGAAGACTGTCAACCGCAGCCTGTTTGTGCCAGTGGTCAGGTGTAGCGACGAGCACCGCGTCGACATCCTTGCGGGTAAGGATCTCGCGATAGTCGCGCGTCGTGAAGAGGTCTGCGCCCCACAACTCCTTCGCATGGGCAAGCCGCCCGTCGTAGCAATCGGCCACCGCAACCAGCTTCACGCCCGGCACCTGAAGCGCCGTCGCCGTATCGCCCTGCCCCTGCCCGCCTGCTCCGATGAGCGCAAGCTGAATCATGTCATTCGGAGACCTGGGCGCGGAGGCGGGCATTTGTGCAACCAGCGGGTGGACGCGGGTCGCTGCCATTGCCAGAGTCGCCTTGGTGGCGGAATGGAGAAACGTTCTGCGATCAAGCAACTTGGGGACTCCTGAAGTATTGTCAGAATCAAAACGTATGCTGCGAACTTGACACAAACACTACGCGAAGCGGCAGAGGCTGTCCAGCATTGCCATCAGTTCTGCACAATCCATCCACTATCGGACGCAATCATGCCACCAGGCGGGTGCGCCGATTAAATTTGCGCGAATTCCCGGTGTACTGTTGTCCATCGGTGTACTGCGTTGTATGACCTTATGGGGCCGTGGGCTGCAAACTTTCGCAGTGGACGAAAGGTGCGGGGAGTGGGCTCGGAGTTACTGGTATTGGACAGCCATTTGTCCTATTCTTAGCTCCACTGAGCCTGAAAATTACCGGAAGAATTTCTGGTTGGAGTTGGATGTATGCGAATGGACGGAATCTGGAGACTGCTGCTTGGCGCTCCACTGCTGGTCGTTGCACAGATGATAGCCGCGCAGGAGACCGCGCCGGAGGTGGCCGCTCCGCAGCCCACACAGATCACGGAACCGCAGATCGCCGCTCCCGCCAAAGTCACGGCTGAGACCAAGCCAGCCAAAAAGGAAAAAGCAAAGAAGGTCGAGTACACCGGCCCGAACACTGTAATCGTGCTGCCACCGACGCCCATGCTAGACGAGGAAGGAAAGCAGCGCCTCGACCCTGACGGCAACCCCATGTTCAATCCTGCCGTGCGCCAGCAGCGCGACAAGAAGGGGCACCCGCTGTTCGACGAGAAGGGTAAGCCCGTCTTCCAGACCGCGACCGATCTGGGCTACGACGAGCACGGAAAGAAGATCAAGATCCATAAGGAAAAAGAGCCCAAGAAGGTTCCTGTAATCATCAGCCGTGGCACGTTCACCGTCGATGGCATGATCGGTAAGGCCGAGCTGAACTACAACATTGCAGACCTGAAGTACATCTATCTCTATGCTCCTGGGATAGGAACAGTAGTTGTGTCGAATCGTCCGTTTACGGGTTCCAAGGAAGAGAAAAATGCATTCAACCAGAAGACCCTGACAGTAACCACCGGGGACCGCACCCTGCAGGTTGCATCGGATAATTTGCTGCTGGGCAAGAAGCCAGTGTCGGCCTATGTGCTCGTAGACCGCGCGTTCAATCTCCCGTCGCCGTATCCGGTGATGGGATACGGCACAGTGCTGAAGCCTCCGTATGTATGGCCCGGCGGTCGCCCGAATGAAGATCTGAAGGGAGCCTTCGTGAAGCCCCCACCTATCCCGGTGAACCTGCAACCGGTGCTGCTGCTGCCTCCATGTCCGGAGGGGCAGATGCGCAAACCGGCTCCGCCTGCGCTGCCAGGACAGAAGACCGAACCCCGGCCCTGCATAATGATCCCCAAGGGGGCGACTACCGTCTCAGCCCCGACAGCGAAGAAACAGGCCGCAGCAACACCTGCAGCAACTCCCGCACCAGCCCCGCCACCACAGTAGAATTCTTTCAATTGGACACAGAGAAGAGGCGACCCAGCGGGTCGCCTCTCGATATTTCAGGGGGAAGCAAAATTACGCGGTGCGCGCAACTTCCTTGAGGCGGGCAGCCTTGCCGCGCAGCCCGCGGAGGTAAAAGAGCTTGGAGCGACGCACCTGGTAGGAGCGAATCTTCTCGACCTTGTCCACCACCTTGGAGTTGTACGGGAAGATGCGCTCCACACCCTGGCCGAAGCTCATCTTGCGGACGGTGAAAGAGCCCTGAGGGCCCTTCTTGCAGGCGATGACCATGCCTTCGAATGCCTGGAGGCGCTCTTTGTCGCCCTCTTTGATCTTCACCTGCACACGGACTGTGTCGCCGGGGGCGAAGTCGGGGAGGTCGGTACGCTGGAGCTTGTCGGCCAGCTTCTGCATGATGGGATGGATAGACATGATGGGTTCCTTACGTAAAGTCTCAGGATTCAGTTTACATGAGTTCAGCAGTTTTTGCAGGGAATTTCCACATCCTGAGCGATCAATCACTCCGCCCATAGCCAAGCGTGGCAAGGAACTTCCTGTCGTCGTCCGAAAGATCAGCGGCGGGGAGCAGGTCTGGGCGGTTTGCAAGTGTCTTAGCCAGGGCCGCCTGACGACGCCAGAGACGGATCGCCTGATGATCACCACTGCCCAGTGCCTCGGGAATCGAGACGCCCAGAAACTCTGCGGGACGTGTGTAGTGGGGGTAGTCCAGCAGTCCATGCGAAGCGTTGGTGGAGCGCGGTGGCCCCTGCAACTCGTTCGTAGCAGCCGCTCCTCCACTCCTCGATGACCGTCCATTCTTCTCTTGCCCGGGCACCTGAACATCGCCTTCTCCAAAGCTCTCGTAGCGGCTGGAGTCAGCGTGGCCAAGCACGCCCGGCAACAGGCGAACCGTGGCATCCAGTACAACAGCGGCCGCAAGTTCCCCACCCGAGAGAACATAATCACCGATCGATAACTCTTCATCGCACAGCAGTTGAACCACCCGCTCGTCGACACCCTCGTAACGACCGCAGATCAGAACCACGCGGTCAAGCGTGGCCAGGCGGCGGGCCGTCGACTGCGTGAATCGCTTCCCCTGCGCTGAGAGCAGGATCACCGCTTCGCGTGACACGCCGCGTGTTGTCCTAGGCACGATCGCCAGCGACTCGAGACATTCTAAGATCGGCTGAGGCTTCAGCACCATCCCCTCGCCACCTCCGAACGGACGGTCATCCACGGTCCTGTGACGGTCGTGCGTAAACCCTCGGAGATCGTGGATATGGGCGCTGGATAGGCCCGTGCGCAACGCACGCGAGACAACGCCGTGACCCAGGATCCCCTGGTCGGGCAGCGCGCCAAAGAACTCCGGAAAGATAGTGAGGATGTCAAAGCGCATGAAGACAGAAATCAAGGATCAAAGATTAATTATTTAGACGTGCACCTTGAGTGTACGTCTTGGGCTGGCGTCATCAGGCGAAGAATGAACACCGCGCCAAACCCACCTCACGGCTCCGTTGTTGATGGAGGAATCGAGCCTTCACTCGTGTCGAGGAGCCCTTCAGGCAGGCGCATCGTGATGCGGCGTGCTGCTATGTCGATCGCCTCGATCCAGGCCAGGACGAGGGGAACGAGGGCCCGTTCGGCAGCTTCCTGGTCCCCCAGCCCGGCCGTCGCCTGCGCGGTGCAATTGAGTTCAACCGCGAGCAGCGGAGCCGCGCTCTCAATACGTGTGCGGCCGTCCGGGCCGGTGGCGAACTCCACGTCAACAACGGTCCCTACGCCCGCAGTTTCTCCGGCAGCCGCGTTGTATAGCGTGCAGCCCACCAGATCACCTACGAAGAATGTGCCCGGATCCAGTGCCGGAAGTTGATCGGCGGCCAACAGAAGCTGCTGCCCGGCCAATGCCTCAGCAGCCGGGATGCTATCGCACCCCGACAGCTTCAGCACCACTCTACCGGCATTTTTCCCCGTCGGGAACCAGTACTCCTCGATCCGAAGGTTGGCTGCATTGGGGGCTGGCGTGCTCGCGCCGGCCGCTGCAAGCACAATATCGTGGTTTGTGGCAAAAAGGTCCGGTAGGTCACTCAGTGGGTCGGCCAGCAACTCACCCCGCCGGCCCTGCGGGCGCAGCAGATGAGCAATCGGAAACCATCCAGAGGACGAGAAGATATTCATCTTAAATATGGCCCCGGAATGCGGTACAGCAACGGAGAAATCAGGACGTGGCCTCAGCATTCTTTTGCCCTGAGAGCTAAAACCGCATGACATGAACTGATGTACGGTGGAGACAAAAGTCTAGGGAATTCAACGACTACATGCACGCAGAGCGTCTCTGCCAGAACGACCCGGAACCACCCGCAGTACCACAGGGAATCAGTCTCGGCTGCGGAGTTCGTGGTCATGATGCGTGCGGCCTGCTTCGACAATGTCGAGCGAAAATCTGTGCTGAAGCTTCATGCTGGCGGCTCCGAGAATTGTGCGCAGCGAGCGAGCTGTCCTGCCCTGCTTACCAATTACCTTCCCGATATCGGCCGGTGACACGTGGAGCCGAAGGACCGTTGCGTCCTGCTGGGTGATGACTTCAACCTTCACTGCATCAGCCTCGTCCACCAGAGCGCGGGTGATCTCCGTCATCAGTGTTTGCATTTCGGCCACCGCAAAGTTATGGTCTGGCGGCTCAGTAGAATCAGACACTCGTACACCTCAAGAGAGTATTGAGCCTGCACCGCAGCAGGAGAGCCGCTTCTCTTGCGTGGAAGAGGTCTCGCCAGTTACCGCTTTGAGGTGTCGCGCAAATCAAAGCAGACAAAGGAAGTCCTACAAAAACGGTCTACGATGAACATCAAAACGGCGGTATTGGCTCTTGTGAGTGTACTGCAATCTCATCGCACTTTGCGATACTCTTTGGATTCCGCCTGTGCCACTGAAGTTTTAGATGGATGGTTACTTACGCCGTCGGAACTTCCTCTGCAACGGATTCCACCGGCTGATACTTGGCCAGAAGCTTGCCAACGGTCTCTGAGAGCTGCGCCCCCTTGGACGTCCAATAATCGACGCGGTCACGCTTGATCTGCACGCTGGCAGGACTCGTGCGGGGGTTGTAGGTGCCAACCACCTCGACCGAGCGACCGTTCCGGGCGCGATCCTTTTCGATGACAACAACGCGGTAATGGGGCTGCTTACGGGCGCCAACGCGCGCCAAACGAATCATCAACACAGGGTAGATCCTCTCAGAAAAACTTGAATGGTTTCAGGGTTGCCGTCCACGTATCCTCCGTGCACGAGGATCTCCTGATCGGCACAACCGACGGACGCAAAAGTCCGAACACCTAAGTATCGCGGATTTTCACTCGTTCCGCAATGGCTGGAGACGAATTTTCTGCTACCAGCGGTGCAAAACGCCGTCGCGTTCCATTGATCGTGCGGAAACCCTTCGACGGCCCAGAGCGCTCTTCCGAGGGACCGTATGACAACTCAGGCTACGTTCGATAAATGCATCATCCCGAAACCAATTGCGTGCAGTAGAATTCTTTCGTAACACGTAGCATTGAACTATTTATCGTTACGATCGATTGCGGTACCTCCCGGAAGGAGGGTTGCTTGACGACCCTTTACAGGTCCTACGAAGCCGTTCCAGTCCGTGCAGCAGTGCGCTTCCCCTTGCGCCTGGACATCGTGTTACGTACAACCGAGCGGCAGTACCCGGCGGTTACCGAAGATGTATCGGCGAATGGACTGTTATTTGCTGCCGAGAACCTGCCGCCGATAGGCATGGAAGTGAAGTTCGATTTGACGATGCCGGCGGCAATCATGGGCGGGGTGGATGACGTACTGCTGCATTGCGCTGGACGAATCGTTCGACATCAACGGACCGCAGACAGACAAATGGCGGCCGTAGTCATCGATGAATACTCTTTTAGAGGCTGAGCGGTTATGAGCGATGAGTTGGCGAATGGCGACGCAGTAGAGCTTAATGACGATCTCACAGGCAATCTGGACGACCTCGAACCAGGTGATCCCGGACCGGAGGGTGGCATCCGCGTCATTCTCGCGGACTCGCAGGCCATCTATCGCGTCGGCATGCGTAAGGTCTTTGCCCTCGAAGATGATATCCGCGTCGTGGCCCAAGCCGAGACGCTCGAAAACCTTTATGCGGCGCTGCAACACTTCCCTACGGACGTCGTACTCCTTGAAGGGCATCTCATTGCGGGCACCGTGGACGCCATTCCCGAGTTCATGCGCCGAGCTCCGCATGCCAAATTGATTGTCCAGATCTCGTCGAGCGACGAAGGCAACACGGTTGAGCTGTTTCGGCGCGGCGTGCGCGGCGTCGTTCCGCGGTCGATCTCTCCGGAGTTGCTGGTGCGGTGCGTGCGCAAGATCGCGGCCGGCGAGACGTGGATCGATAACCAGTCGATAAGCATGGTCATCGACGCCTATCGGGAGCAGGCGACGATGCTCACCAATCCCAAGTCGCAGCCGCGGCTCTCCGAGAAGGAGCTGGCCATCATCGCCTGCATCACGCGCGGGATGAGAAATAAAGAAATCGCCTATCAGATCGGGACTACCGAGCAGGTCGTAAAAAATTATCTGCGCAAGATCTACGACAAGCTGGGCGTGGCGGACCGTCTCGAACTGGCGCTCTATTGCCTTCATCACAAGATTCTCCAGTCGCAGCCGGGCAGCTCCGAGGCGCCGTTTGTGGACCCAGGAATTCCACTGCGCGCTAAGCTGTGACGACCCGGTTCTACGCCGAGGGCTGGGCAGCAGTGCGCTGAAGTGCCTACTTGAGGACTGATCCCGATGAAGTTACTACAGCCGTTTCGCGCACTTGATGCAAGACAGCGGCGCGTTTTTCTGGCATGCTTTCTAGGCTGGTCGCTGGATGCCTTCGACTTCTTCCTGCTGACCTATTGCCTCGACTCGGTCGGCGCGACCTTCCATCTCTCCTTGAAAATTGTCGCGGAGAGTCTGTTCTGGACGCTGGCGATGCGGCCGGCCGGAGCACTGTTCTTTGGCTGGCTGGCGGAGCGCTACGGACGTCGTCTGACGCTGATGATCAACATCGCGTGCTTCAGCCTGTTTGAACTGGCGTCGGCATTTGCGCCCAGTTGGCCGGTGTTTCTTGTGTCGCGAGCTTTGTTTGGTGTTGCTATGGGCGGCGAGTGGGGTGTCGGTGCCGCTCTCACTCTTGAGACACTACCGGTCGAAGTGCGCGGGTTCTTCTCCGGCCTGTTGCAAGAAGGCTATGTGACTGGCAACCTGATCGCCGCGGCTGTCGCCGGATTGTTCGGCCTGTTTGTCGCGCATCTGCATCCGCAGGGTTTCGCGGCAAGTTGGCGGATGCTGTTTGTTATCGGCGCACTGCCATCGCTGTTGGTGTTCTATGTGCGTTCGTCGGTGGAGGAATCGCCCGCGTGGGAGGCGGGCAGGCAGACCCGTGCGGCCAGGCAGCTCAAGCCGCGCAAGCCCATGATCGCATTCGTGCGGGACGGATTGGCCTTGGTCGTGCGCTATGGGCGCTCGTTTCTCTTCCTGACTGTGCTGATGTTCTCCTTCAACTCCCTAAGCCATGGAACCCAAGACCTCTACGCAACGTTCCTGAAGCACGATGATGGCCTGTCGGTACCAACGGTGTCTGCGGTGGCGATGATTGGCATGATTGGCGCAGTGCTCGGCGGGCTGATCTGCGGGACGCTCTCGGAGCGGTTTGGCCGCAGGAGAACCATTGCGGTTGCCGCTCTGCTGGCGATCCCAATGATTCCGCTCTGGGCTTGGAGCCATACGGTGGTGATGCTCGCAGTGGGCGGCTTTCTCATTCAGTTCATGGTGCAGGGCGCGTGGGGAATCGTCCCAGTCCATCTGAATGAACTGGCGCCGCCGGCCGTTCGGGCAGTGTTTCCGGGCGTTGCGTATCAGCTTGGAAATCTCCTCGCATCGCGGAACGGTGTGTTTCAGGCGGGGATAGCAGCCCACTTCTACAGTGGGCGCCTCGCACCTGTGATGTCGTGGACGGTGCTCGTTGTGGCGCTGCTGGTCGCGCTTGTCACTTCGCTGGGGCCCGAGGCCAAAGGTGCAGACTTGTCCAACGTCTAGGCGAGTGGTTAGGGTTATTGTGTTGGCTGGAGAAAGGGAATGTCTACACCGGTGGTTGAGTCTCCCAAAATAGTTTCACAAGATTTGATTGCAGCGCGTCCGTACCTGATCGAGCAGGACTGGGCTGCCTATACGCGCGAGCAGCATGCAATCTGGACGGAGCTGGTGACGCGCAGAATGCCGCAACTCCAGGAGCACGCGTGTAGCGCCTACCTCGAGGGCTTCGAGCAGATTGGCCTGCAGGTGGACCGGCTGCCGCAGTTGACGAAGGTGAGTGCGCGGTTGCTGCCGCGAACAGGCTGGAACTCAACGCCCGTGAGCGGCTTCCTCCCGTCCGATGCCTTCTTTGAGATGCTCGCATCTCGAAAGTTTCCGACGACCACCTGGATTCGCAGCCGTGACGCGATGGAGTACACACCCGAGCCTGATATCTTTCACGATGTGTTTGGCCACGTGCCGATGCATGCGCATCCTGTCTTTGCAGATTTTTTGGAGCACTACGGGAAGGTCTGCGCAGGGTTGAAGAGCGCGGACGCGCTCGAACGCATGGGCCGCCTCTTCTGGTTCACGGTCGAGTTTGGCGTCATCCACGAGGCCGGAGAAATCAAGGTCTACGGCAGCGGCTTGATCTCCTCGCACGGCGAGTGTACCCAAGTCGTCGAACGCGGAGCGGGACTGGAGATTCGCGAGTTCGACCTCGAACAGGTACTGAATACCGTGGTAGACGTAAGCAAGATGCAACCAGTTCTCTACGCTATCGAAAGCTTCCAGCAGATCTATGAGGCCGCGAAGGAAGCGGAGTCGTGCGTGGGCTAACGGTGTGCTGTGCACCATTGGCGTCTATATAAGTTATCAGTCAGCTTTTTCCAATGAGATATGAGCCTGAACGGCTTCGGTGTCGCGCATGGATGCGGCCACGAGTATGAGCGCGTTGAGGCTGAAAGAAATGTCGCCACCTCAACCAAACTCAACGTCACTGCTCCGGGCAGGCTGATCATCCATCCTTAGCCTGCCCGCTCAGCCTCCTTCAGGCTCATCCTGCATTGGAGGTGAGTTAGGGTTGACCCGTGGGGCTATCCCCCGTACACTCACAGAGGCGGCTGATTGTGGCTCCCGCCGAGCCTGCAGCTGCCGATAAAACATGTATTGCCCCCTCGTTCAATGGTAGGACTGACGACTCTGACTCGTCCAATCGGGGTTCGAATCCCTGGGGGGCAACCAGTGTCGGGAAGCTGTTCGTGCCAAGAAAGAGCAGCACAACAAGAGGCCAGAAATCAATGTTAAAGCGACGGGCGGTCTATTGGTCGTCGTGCAGTTCCGTGGCCTCAGCGATCACGGCTAAGACCTGAGTATCTGCATCGCCCACGAGCAGCGATTGCATGGCTCGGCCCACGAGCAGCAGGACCGGAGCTGGCCCGCATTTCAGGTGCGTTAACCCATCCAACTGCGTGGCGACCCAACTCTGACGCGCAGTAGCCGCATGCGAGATGGCGCAGCAGGCGGCGTTCTTCGAAACGCCTGCGTTCCGAAGTTCGCGTGCGATCCTCGCCATGTCTCGTCCTGGCATGTAGACGACCAGCGTAGCATCGTCTGGAAGCGAACCGCTCCACACCGGCGCAGGATCTTTTCCATCGGCATGATGGCCCGTGCAGAAGATGAGCTTGCTCGCACTCTTGCGATCCGTGAGGGGCAACGCGAGCGCTGCGCCTGCAGCGAGCGCTGCCGTCACTCCCGGCACCACTTCAAACTTCACGCCTGCGGCTCGGAGCGCAGCAATCTCCTCGCCGGCGCGCCCAAAGACCAGTGGGTCTCCACTTTTGAGGCGCACGACCGACTGGCCTTCGTGCACTGACTCGATCATGAGCGCATGAATGCCTGCCTGGGTGATCCGCGGCCGCCCACACCGCTTGCCGACGCTCGTCACTAACGCGTGACGATGCACAAGGTGTAGCACCTCATCCGGCACCAAGTCATCATGCAGCACGACATCTGCGGTTTGGAGCAAGCGCACCGCGCGCACCGTCAGCAGTTCCGGATCGCCAGGCCCTGCACCTACCAGATACACTGTGCCCTTCTGCGCCGTCGTCACTGGGCAATCCCGTCTGCCGGCAAAAAGCCATGCTCACGCGCATGCTGGCGTGCTCGCAGGCGGGAAGGGCACTCCGCAAAGCCGCAGACCTCGCGCTGCGCGAGTTCATGAAGGAGCAACTTTCTCTCCTCACTGAGTGGCTCGGCAGCAGTTATCTCGCGCCGCAGTCGTCCCAGTTCCATTAGCCACTCGCCGGTGTCGAGCGGCAACAGCGCATTAATTTCCTTGCGCAGTCGCTGCGCCAGTGCCGGGCTCTCGCCCGCGGTAGAGATTGCAATCTGTAGCTCACCTCTGCGCACGACGCTCGGAAAGTAATAGTCGCAGAACGGAGGGTCGTCAACCACATTGCAGAGAATATTCGCCGCACTGGCCTCTGCATACACCGCGCGATTGACCGCTGCTGTAGCCGTTCCAGCGATTGCGAGGAACGCTCCCTCCAGATCGCCCGTGCGGTAGTCACGCCGCTTCCACGTAATGTCGCCACTTGCGGCCCAGGTTTGCACGCGCGGCAACGCGTCGGGAGCGATGACGGTGACCCTCGCCTCCGCGATCAGCAAGCTCTCGATCTTCAACTCCGCAATGTTCCCTGCGCCTACCACGACGCAGGGCCGAGCTGCCAACTTCAGAAAGATTGGGAACAAACTCATAGGCTCTCCTCAACCAACATTGGTCGGAACGCGTCCGGGTGAGGGATCACGTTCGACGGGCTCCACGACGGCACCTGCAAGCTGCGCGCGGAGGTCCTCATCGCTGGTGCGCCGGAAGTATGCACGCAGACTCTCGTTTGGGCTACGCCGCTTCAAATATTCACGCAGCAGGCGCTCGATCGCTTCGGGGCACTCTTCTGCAGTTGCACGGAATCCAATCTGCCGGGCGATTCCAGCATGCTGGCCCACGGCTCCTCCGACGCAAAAATAGAACGCATCGACCATCTGCCCGTCTTTCTTGAGCTTCTTGCCTTCGAGGCCGATGTCGGCGATCCAGCTCTGTCCGCAACTATTTGTACAGCCGGTTACGTGGAGTCGCAGTTGCTGATTGAACTCGGGTAATCGCTCCTCCATCTCGCCGACAAGCCACTTTGCGAATCCCTTGGTCTCCGCAATCGCGAGCTTGCAGAACTCCGTTCCAGTACAGGCGATTGCGCCGCGATAAAACACCGAGGGCTCCACTTGCAATCCCAGCGCGGAAATCTTCTCCACCAACTCCTGAACCTTGGCGTTGGGGATATTCACCAGCACAATATTCTGCCCAATCGTGGCACGCAGATGGCCGTCGCCGTACTCTTCACTCAGGCTCGCGAGCGTATGGAGTTGCTGCGGATTCAGGCGCCCATTGAGGACTGTAGTGCCGACGTAGCTCAGCCCCTGCTGACGCTGCTGGTGCACGCCAACGTGGTCGCGATAGATATCCTCTGCAACTGGTCCTTCCTCGCAGGGATCGAAGGTAAAGCCGAGCTTTTCCTCAATAGCTGCAAGCATCTTCTCAGCAGTCCACTCGTGGCGCAAGAACAGATACTTCAACCGTGCATGAGTGCGGCTTTCGCGCAATGCATCCTGGGCGCGGAAGATCTCGCAAACGGCGCGCACCGCAGCCAACGCCTTGTCCTGCGGGATGAACGCATTCAATCGCACGGCAAGATGCGGCTCTGCTGACAGCCCGCCGCCGACGCGAATGCTGTAACCAACCTCCTCCTTGCCATCCTTCACGCGCTTCAGCCCGGTCAAGCCTACGTCGTTGATCTCGGGAAAGCTGCACCAGATTGGGCAGCCGGTCACGCTCACCTTGAACTTGCGGGGCAGGTTGAAGAACTCGGGATTGCCGGTCAGCATCTGCGCTACCTGCACAGCCAGCGGCGATGCATCGAACAGTTCATGGCCGTCCAGCCCCGCGAGCGGGCAGCCCGTGACATTGCGCGCCACGTCGCCGCAGGCCCCCTTCGGGCTAAGGCCAACCGCAGTCAACTCCTCGATGACTTGCGGCAGGGCATCGATCGTCAACCAGTGCCACTGAATGTTCTGGCGCGTTGTAATGTCGGCTACACCGCGGGCATACTTCTCGGTCATGTTCGCAATCGCGTGCAACTGTTTCGCAGTCAGCAGGCCGTTGGGCAGGCCGATGCGCATCATATAGTAGTCGCTGGCTTTGCCCTCGCCGCCTTTGCCGCCGGTGACGCCGAGACCGTCGCCCTGGGTGTAGATTCCCCACCATTTAAAGTAGAAGCTGTCCCACTCGGGAAGGACGCTGGAACGGCCTTCCCGCGCAAACTGCTGCACCTCGTTCCATGCGTTCCATGGGTTCTTCTCGCGCTTCAGCCGCTCAGACCTCTGTGCCTTGGTTTCTTTTGCTGCAACGTTACTTGTACCCGTCTTAACTACGTCGCTCACGGCATTCTCCAATCATTCTCGGAATATGGTTTCCGCAGAAAACAAAAGCCCACGACTTGATTCGTGGGCACTCGGGGTAACTCTCAGACTTTGCTTATCCAGCGTTCAACAAGCAGCAGCGTCCGAGACCACAAGGCCGGGACATGTACAACAGGCTGCGCTGTGTATCATTTTCATTCCTACAAGCATATCGTTACTCGGCGTGGAGGGCAAACCTGACTGCGTTCCGATGCAGGATGAGCCTGAAGAAGTCTGAGCGGGCAGGCTGAGGAGGGATGGTCATCGTGCTTGAAGTAGCGAAGGTGGGATTGGTTGAGGTGGAGGCATTTCTTTCGCCTCGGCGGGTGGTCAGTCTGCCAGACGCCCGCGCGGTTGGTCGGCGGCTATATCAAGGCCGGACAAATCGCGACCACGCCGAAGTTCGAATCGCGACCAGGGGTCGTAAGCACCGCCTCGCCAAGCAGTGGCAAACAACGTTCGAGAGCCTGATCTCACTCGACCAGCCGCAGCAATGCGCACTCGGGCTCAGCCGTAACGCTCTCAAATGTGTGGCTAATTTTCCATATTCCCACCACCACGACGGCTGCGAAAAGACTACCAAACCCTTCCTGAAAGCGGTCGCCCCCATTGTCTCAGCGAACTCGGCGTTCAGGCTTGTCTTCTGCATTGGAAAAGACAGCGAGGCGCTCCCAGCGACATGAACTCAATTTCATCGGTGATTCAACTACGACTCATTCCATGAACCGAAACTCAATGGGAGGAATTCGTCAAGGTGTCCGTGCGAAGTCGAAATGGCTGAATAGGCATCCTATTTTGCTGGGCGGTTATCGTAGCGGCTTGAACTGAATACCACACAGTATCCCATACTCGCCGATTATGATTGGACTGCAAAAAAATAGATGGCGAAATTAACATTTGACGAAAACCTACTGAAATATTGACCCGCAGAATCTTTGGAGAAATCATGGCTACAGCAACCAGCACGACTGCCGCACCCCACTTGTCGACGCGTGTTTTATCGACGAATATCCACCTCATCCGTTGGGTCGAGAAGATGGCGGCCCTGACACAACCGGCGGCCATCCACTGGATCGACGGCTCTGCGGAAGAGAATGACTTTCTATGCCATCAACTGGTGGAGGCCGGCACTTTTATCAAGCTTAATGAAGCGCTGTGGCCGGGGTGTTATTACGCTCGATCTTCTCCAAAGGATGTGGCGCGCGTGGAAGATCGCACCTTCATTTGCTCACTCTCCAAGGATGACGCTGGCCCGACGAACAACTGGGAAGCCCCCTATGTGATGCGCAAGAAGATGAAGGATCTGTTTCGAGGATCGATGCGCGGCCGGACGATGTACGTTCTGCCCTTCTCGATGGGGCCTGTAGGTTCCCCGATGGCTAGGATTGGCGTGCAGCTTACCGACTCTGCTTACGTTGTTGTGAATATGCGCATCATGACGAGGATCGGGCTGCCGGTGTTTGCAGAAATTGATAAGGACATTCACCGCGTTGTCCCTTGCATGCACTCGGTAGGAGCCCCGCTGGAGCCCGGGCAACAGGACGTTCCCTGGCCGCAGAATGATACCAAGTACATTGTCCATTTTCCTGAGACGCGCGAGATCTGGAGTTACGGCTCTGGCTATGGCGGCAATGCGCTGCTTGGTAAGAAGTGCTTCGCGTTGCGCATCGCGTCAAATATTGCCCGCGATGAAGGATGGATGGCGGAACACATGCTCATTCTCGGATTGGAATCTCCAGTCGGAGAAAAGACCTACATGGCGGCAGCGTTTCCTTCGGCCTGCGGCAAGACGAATCTGGCAATGATCATCCCTCCGAAAGGCTTCGAGGGCTGGAGGACATGGACGGTTGGAGACGATATTGCCTGGATCAAATCGGACGAGACCGGCCGACTGCGTGGCATCAATCCTGAGACAGGCTTCTTCGGCGTTGCTCCAGGAACTAGTGTGAAGACAAACCCGAACGCCATGGCGACGCTGAGTCGCAACACTATCTTTACCAACGTGGCGCTGACACCCGATGGCGGCGTGTGGTGGGAGGGTATGACCGATGAGCCGCCCACGGAGTGCCTGGACTGGCGTGGTGAGAAATGGACCCCGGAGATCGCTCGGCAGACGGGAAAACCTGCAGCGCATCCGAACGGGCGATTCACATCACCCGCGGCACAGTGCCCGTCGTTCGATCACGCGGCATCGGAGTCGCCCGACGGCGTTCCCATCTCAGCCTTCATCTTTGGCGGACGTCGCGCCACTGCAATTCCATTGGTCGTTCAGGCCTTCAACTGGTCGTCAGGAGTCTATCTTGGCGCAACGATGGGTTCAGAGACAACGGCAGCAGCCGAAGGCACCGTGGGCAAGGTGCGACGTGATCCCATGGCGATGCTTCCCTTCTGCGGCTATCACATGGGCGACTACTTCCGGCACTGGCTCACCATGCAGCGGCAGCTTACCATCACCCCTCGTGTCTTCCAGGTCAACTGGTTCCTCAAGGATGAAGATGGAAAGTTTCTGTGGCCCGGCTTCAGCGAAAACATGCGGGTTCTCAAGTGGATTGTTGATCGTGTGCGTGGACGCGCTCAGGGCAGAGAGACCCCCATTGGCTGGATACCGCGCTATCAGGACGTGAACTGGGAAGGACTGGAGATGTCCGTCGAATCCTTTGCCAAACTGCAGAAGGTCGACAGCAAAGCCTGGCTGCGCGAGGTAATGGGCCACGAGGAACTCTTCCTAGCGCTACATGATCATCTACCAGCCGAGATGATCTACGAGCGGGAGCTTTTGATCTGCCGCTTATGACGGCAGACTAAGCTTGCTCTCAGGCGCGCCCGAAGATCTGCGCCAGCAATTGCGGTACGACCTCCTGAATGCGCGATTCATCTAGAACGTTTGGACTGAATTGCGCATTCAAGGCAAACCCCTCCAAAAGCGCTTCGATCGCAAGCGTGTTACAGCGCGTCTCCACGAGACGCTCGTTCTTTTCCGGAAACAGGTCCGACAGCTCCTGCCGGTTCACCGAGGTGCTCGCTTCGAGATGCTTCTCTGCCAGATCTGAGAGCATCTCCGGGTGACGCAACGCGAAGAGTTTGAACTCGATCTGCAGCAGTTGCGTCTGCGTATCAGAGATCTGTTCCACGATGTAACGAATGATGGCTGCATAGCGTGCGTCATCACCCTGAAGCCCCTCAATACGCTCTCTCACTTCCTGCGCATGGCGTCGCGTGGCGAGCGTGCGAAGTGCCAGAAAGACCTCCGTCTTACTGGCGAAGTTGGCATAAAAAGCACCACGACTCCGGCCCGCTTCCGATGCAATGTCCTCGATGCGCGAGGCTTCAAACCCGTCGCGCGCGAAGATCATCTCAGCGGCACGCAACAACTCCGCCCGCGTGCGCTCGGATTTCAACCCCTGGGACAACCCCTGCTCTTTCCCCACAGGCACAACAGTGGCGTTCATTTGACCGGACGTTTCTTTTTGTCGAGACATTTTGAATCCATCCTCGATCCTCAAGCATAATATACATACACGTATGTATTCGTTTATCGCCAGTAGCTGCAAGTATTCCCATTAGAGGTCCATCGATATGACGTCCCGCAACACCCTGCAGAGCGTGGCTGCGCTCGCCGCTATTCTATCTACATCATTATCAGGACTGCTAAGTGGATGCAAAACCAGTGGGCCACCTCCGGGGATGGGTGGCCCACTGGGGCCCTTACCCGTGCAGGTCAGCACCGCGGCCCGACAGGACGTTCCCATCATCGGCCAGTGGGTCGCCACTACTGACGGCTTTATTAACGCACAGATCCAGCCCCAGGTCTCCGGGTATCTGATTCGCCAGGACTACAAGGAGGGCAGCGAGGTTCACAAGGGGCAGGTGCTGTTTGAGATCGATCCGCGCCCATTTCAGGCAGTCCTCGACCAGGCCATTGCATCGCGGGCACAGGCCCAAGCCCAACTGGAGTTGGCCGGCATCAATGTAACGCGCGACACGCCACTCGCCCAGGCTCACGCCATTGCGCAGAGCCAGCTCGACAATGACATCCAGGTGCGGGCCGCCGATAAAGCCGTAGTGGCCAGCGCCCAAGCCACCGTCGAAGCAGCTCAGCTCAACGTCGGGTTCACCAAAGTCCGCAGCCTCATCGACGGCATCGCCGGACAGGCAACCCTGCAGGTCGGCAATCTGGTCAACGCAAGTTCCGTCTTGACGTCGGTCTCGCAACTCAACCCCCTCAAGGTCTACTTCTACATCAGTGAGCAGGAGTACCTCGCACTCTCCGAGCAGGCAAAATCGCGCGGCAAAGCAGACCTTCTCAGCAGCGGAAACATCATCCCACTCAAGCTGACGCTAGCCAACAATCAGGTCTTTCCGCAGAGCGGGCGCATCATCTTCATTGATCGCTCGGTGAGTGCGCAGACGGGCAGCATCCGCCTCGCGGCACAGTTCGCCAACCCCGGTAACCTCCTGCGCCCCGGCCAGTTCGGGCGCATCTCTGCCGAAACGACCGTGCTGCACAATGCCGTGACGGTACCGCAGCGCGCTGTCTCGGAGATGCAGGGCATGGAACAGGTTATCGCCGTTGGAACCGACAACATTGCGCACATTCGCACCGTTAAACTGGGGCCACAGATCGGCCCGAACATCGTCATAGCCAGCGGCCTCAACGCCGGCGAGCAGGTCGTCACCGAAGGCAACGACAAGGTGCAGGAGGGAATGAAGCTGGCACCTCAGCCCGACACGACACCCTCCTCCTCTCCATTAGCCGGCCAGAATGCGCAAGGAAACTAACTCATGATTTCGAAGTTCTTCATCAGCCGGCCCATCGTGGCCATGGTGATCGCTATCCTCATGGTGATCGGTGGCTTCATCTCCTTACTGACTCTGCCTACAGCACAGTTCCCGAACATCGTTCCGCCTGAGATTCTGGTTCAGGCCATCTACCCCGGTGCAGACGCCAAGACCCTCGAACAGGCGGTCGCCACGCCGCTCGAGCAGCAGATGAACGGTGTCGACAACATGAATTACATGGAGTCGACAAATGCCAGCAACGGCCTCACCCAGCTCACCGTCGACTTCGACGTCAAGACCAACCCGGACTCCGATCAGATCCTCTCGCAACTACGCGTCTCACAGGCCCAGAGCCAGTTGCCACCAATCGTCTCGGTTGCAGGCCTCACGGTGCAGAAGTCGCTCAGCTCTCCACTGATGCTGCTGGCTGTCTCCTCTCCGAACTCCACCTACGACGGCATCTTTCTCGCGAACTACGCCTACATCAATCTGGTTGATGAGATCACTCGAGTCAAGGGCGTATCCCGCGTGCAGGTCTTCGGTGCCGGCCAATATGCTCTGCGCATCTGGGTAAAGCCCGACCAACTCGCCAAGCTCGGCGTCACCATCCCTCAGATCACGGCTGCTCTGCAGGCCCAGAATACCGTCAACCCCTCCGGCCAGATCGGCGGAGAGCCTGTCCCGAACGGCCAGCAGTTCACTTACACCGTGCGTACCCAGGGCCGCCTGATCACCTCCGAAGAGTTTGGCAACATCATCCTGCGCGCCAACCCCGACGGGTCCGTGTTGCACCTGAAGGATGTGGCACGCATCGAACTCGGTGCACAGACCTACAACCTCAACGGCCGCTTCAACAGCAAGCCCGCCGCCATCTTGGCCATCTATCAACTACCCGGCAGCAATGCCGTGCAAACTGCCAAGGATGTTCGCGCGCGTATGAACCAGCTCACTGCGAACTTCCCGCCTGACATGAAGTACGACGTCGCTCTCGACACCACCGCCGCGGTCAACGCAGGCATCCATGAGATTCTCGTCACCTTCTGTATAGCTCTGGTTCTGGTCATTCTGGTGGTGTACATCTTCCTGCAGGGCTGGCGCGCAACACTCATCCCTCTCATGGCCGTGCCCGTCTCGCTCATCGGCACGTTCATGGTCTTTCCTCTGCTCGGCTTCTCCATCAATACGCTCTCACTCTTCGGCCTCGTCCTTGCCATCGGTCTGGTCGTCGATGACGCCATCGTGGTCGTAGAGGCAGTGGAGCACCACATCGAAGAGGGCATGACTCCGCTGGACGCAGCCTATGCTGCCATGGAGCAGGTCGCCAGCCCTGTGATCGCCATCGCGCTCATCCTCTCAGCCGTATTCATCCCCACGGCCTTCATTCCTGGGATCACTGGCCGCCTGTATCAGCAGTTCGCCATTACCATCGCCATCTCGGTGCTCTTCTCGGCCTTCAACGCACTAACGCTCAGCCCCGCGCTCTGCGCTCTGCTGCTCAAGCCGAAGTCCGAAAACAAAGGCCCGATGACTGGCTTCTTCAATTGGTTCAACCGTGTCTTCGGCCGCACCACCGACGGCTATGTCAGCACCTCAGGATGGCTGGTTCGCAAATCGATCGTCGGTGTCGCGGTCATCCTTGTCCTCAGCGTCTTCGTCATACTGATGGGCACATGGCTACCCGGAGGCTTCCTTCCCACAGAAGATCAGGGTTACGCGTTCGTTGCACTGCAACTCCCGCAGGGGGCCTCACTGCAACGCACTACCGAGGCCTCGCAGGACGTAGAGAACGCGCTGCACCAAGTCCCCGGCGTGCAGAACGTCACCTCCGTCGTAGGCTTCAGCCTGCTCAGTGTCACTGAGAGCACTTACAACGCCTTCTACTTCGTCACCCTCAAGCCTTGGGAGCAACGCACCAGCAAAGACGAGCAGTTCACGGCCATCCAGATGAACCTCGCCAAGTCGCTGGGCGGCATCAAGCAGGGCCTGGCCTTCTCCTTCCCGCCACCAGCGATCCCAGGCCTCGGCAGCTCCGGCGGTGTCAGTTTCGTCCTCGAAGACCGTTCCGGCAACAGCGACCCGCAATTTCTTACCGCTAACCTCTACAAGTTTCTTGGCGCGCTCAGCAAGCGCCCGGAGATCGCAGCCGCCATCCCCACCTACTACCCCGCCGTTCCCCAACTCTACGTTGACGTCGACCGCGAGAAAGTCGCACAGCAGCAGGTCAACCTCGCTGACGTCTACACCACGATGCAGGCCTTCATGGGAGGGTCTCTGGTGAACTACTTCAACCGCTTCGGCCGCCAGTGGCAGACCTACGTCGAAGCTGATGGCGACTCGCGCACGAACATCGACAACATTGGCCAGTTCTACGTCATGGCGGCCAATGGCAACCGGGTACCGCTCAGTGCGCTCACCACCGTCCGCCGCGCCACCGGCCCCGAGTTCACCACGCGCTTCAACGAGTACGAAGCCGCTCAGATCACGATCGTCGCCAAGCCCGGTTACAGCTCCGGCCAGGTCATGTCTGGACTCGAGCAAACCTTCGCGCAGACGATGCCGCAGGGCATGGGCTTCGACTACTCCGGTATGAGCTTTCAGGAACACAAGGCTCAACAGAGCATGCCCGCGTGGGTTGTCTACGCGCTCTCTATTCTGTTCTGCTTCCTGATTCTTGCCGCACAGTATGAGAGTTGGTCGCTGCCCTTCGGT
The DNA here is from genome assembly GCA_027450185.1 of Granulicella sp. Taxonomy (GTDB): domain Bacteria; phylum Acidobacteriota; class Terriglobia; order Terriglobales; family Acidobacteriaceae; genus Granulicella. The sequence continues at coordinate 52,136 of DAIDKF010000008.1, forward strand.
GTCCTACTTAGTACGCCTGTTGCGATCTTTGGAGCCTACCTCGCACTCACCCTTCGACACCTCGAAAATGATGTCTACGCACAGATCGGCCTCGTCATGCTCATCGGCCTCTCGGCCAAGAATGCCATCCTGATCGTCGAGTTCGCCAAGAACGAATACGAAAAGGGAGAGACGCTCTTCGAGGCTGCAATGAACGGTGCCCGTCTCCGTTTCAGGCCCATCCTGATGACTGCGTTTGCCTTCATTTTGGGCTGCGTCCCACTGTGGTTTGCCAGCGGCTCCGGAGGCGTCTCGCGCCAGATCCTCGGAACCACGGTGATTGGCGGGATGCTCGCTGCAACCCTAATCTCGATCTTCCTCATTCCCGTCACCTTCTCGCTCGTCGAGCGCGTCGCGAGCCGCTTCGGTCAGGATCACAGCGCTTCTCTCGAAGTCAAAGGACATCCCAACCCCCACAAGTCGAACCATCCACATAACGACTCCACGCACCCCACTGGAGGCCAGGCATGAATAGCCTTACACGCACGCTCTCCACACTCGCGATCGTCAGCTCCATCACCGGATGCAAGGTTGGCCCCAACTATAAGCGGCCCGTCATCGATACGCCCTCCAGCTATCGCGGAGCCCTTGCACCGGACATCACAACAGCCGCCAACACGACGCCACTCGGCGCACAGAAGTGGAACACAGTCTTCACGGACCCCGTTCTTCAGAACCTCATTCACGAGGCGCTCACGAATAACTACGACGTGAAGATCGCAGCCGACCGCGTCCTGGAAGAGCAGGCCCAGTTGGGAATCACCAAGGCCAACCAATACCCCACCCTCAGCGTCGGCGCAACCTATGACGCCCTCGGTCTTCCCAGTAGCCTGTTGAGCAGCTTCGGCAATAACTCCAGTAGCTCGAGCAACTCCAATAACAACACGCAGACGAACTACTTCTCCGGCGGCCTCACCGCCTCGGTTGCCTGGAACCTGGACTTCTGGGGCTACTACCGCCGCCAGTCCGAAGCAGCTCGCGCCTCGCTACGCGCCACCGAGTGGGCGCAGCAGACGACCTACAGCACGCTCGTCGAGAGCGTAGCGACCGCCTACTATCAGCTCCGCACCCTCGACGCTGAACTCGCCATCACACGTAACACACTCAGCGCACGCAAGCAGTCCCTCGATCTCACACGGAAGCTTGAGCAAGGCGGCGCCAACTCCATGGCAGATGTGCGTCAGGCCGAAGAGCTCTCCTACGCAGCCCAGGCGCAAATCCCCGCCATCGAGAGCCAGATCGAGCAGCAGGAGAACAACCTGCGCCTTCTCCTTGGCCGCGATCCCGGCCCTATCGCCCGGAGCGACTCCGACACCTCGATAGCAGACGCGCCCCATCCCGCAAACGTTCCCGTGGGTCTGCCCTCTGACCTGCTCGAACGCCGGCCCGACGTTCGTCGCGCTGAACAGCTCCTCATCCAGGCCAACGCCAACATCGGAGTAGCCCGAGCCGAATACTTCCCACAACTCTCCCTCTCAGGCTCCGGCGGCGTCGCCAGCAGCCAGCTCAAGGGGTTGGTTGACCCCGCCAACGCCTACTATTATGCAGTCGGCAGTCTCTCCCAACCCATCTTCGACGCCGGCAAGATCCGCAACAACTATCGCCTCGCACAGGCGACGCACAAAGAATTGCTCGATACCTATCAGCAGACCATCGCCGGCGCATTGCGCGACGTCTCCAACGCACTTATCGCTTACAACAAGACCCGTGAATACCGCGAGCAGCAGGAGAAGCAGACCGCCTCCTCCGCCGATGCCGTGCGACTCGCGCGCATGCGGTATAGTAGCGGTTCCACCAGCTACCTGGAAGTGCTGACCAACGACACTAATCTATACAACTCGCAGCTCGCGCTCGCATCAGCCCAGCAGCAGGAAGCTCAGTCGTTGGTCCAACTCTACAATGCACTCGGTGGCGGCTGGTAGGGCCGTCGCAGCCGTCAACCTTGTAGCCGTTTCTGCCACTCGGCTACAGCCATGCTCTCCGCCGCAGGCAAGGTGAGATGTCCGACTTTGCGTCCGGGCCTTGGTTCTTTGCCGTAGCCGTGGCGAAAAACCTGCGGAAAAGCTGCTGTCTCATACTCAGCAGGCATCGACCCGATGCAGTTGAGCATGACCATCGGACGACTGTCCGTGCTGCCCAGCTCCATCCCTGCAATCGCCCGCAGATGATTCTCAAACTGCGATGTCTCCGAACCTTCAATCGTCCAGTGGCCAGAGTTATGCACGCGCGGCGCCATCTCATTGGCCAGCAGATTATCGCCAACCACGAAGAACTCCACTGCAAGCACGCCAACGTAGTCCAGCTTCTCCAGTAAAACCACCAGATACTTCTCCGCGAGTTGCTGAAGCTTCGCATCGACAAACGGTGCTGTGGAAGTGCGGAGAATGCCTTCGGAGTGCTGATTCTTGATCAGCGGATAAAACACAATGCTCCCCGTCCGACCGCGCGCTGCAATCAACGATACCTCTGCATCGAAGCGCACCATCCCTTCAAGGATGCAGGGCACACCGCCTACCTCATCCCACGCCGCAGCTGCGTCCGCAAGGTCGCGCAGTCTTACCTGGCCCTTACCGTCATACCCCATACGTCGGGTCTTCAAAATCGCTGGCAGGCCCGTAACTTCAATCGCGCGTTTGAAATCCTCCACACGATCCACATATGCAAACGGCGCCGTACCGATCCCGCACTCATGAAAGAATCGCTTCTCCAGTAAACGGTCCTGTGCAATTCCAATTGCTCTCACATTGGGATATAGATTCAACCCCTGCAAAACATCCGCATGGATATTCTCACTCTCAATCGTCACTAGATCGACCTGCGCAGCAAACCCGGCAACTTCCTCCGCATCATCCAGGTCGACTGACATCACCTCCGCAACCTGCTCTGCGCAATCTCCAGGCTGTCCTGCACAAATCACCTCAACGTCCAGCGCAGCGCCAGCCTGCGCGAGCATCAGCGCCAGTTGTCCAGCTCCGAGAATTCCAATTCGTGGCCGCAATCGATTCATCATTTGCGAGGGTCGGGCCCCTTCAACACCGTCTTGGTCTGTATGCTGCGAAACTTCTCCAGCTTCTGTGCAATCGTCTTATCCTCCAACGCCAGAATGCATGCAGCAAACAACCCAGCATTCTTCGCTCCGGACTCACCGATCGCAAACGTCGCTACCGGAATTCCTGCCGGCATCTGCACTATCGACAGCAACGAATCCAGTCCATTCAGTGCGTGGCTCTTCACCGGAACGCCCAGTACCGGGAGCGTCGTCTTCGCAGCCACCATGCCCGGCAAATGCGCAGCACCACCCGCACCTGCGATAATCACACGCAGTCCACGCTCCTTCGCGATTGCTGCATACTTCATCATCTTGTCCGGAGTCCGGTGCGCGGAGACAACCTCGGCTTCGTACTCAATTCCAAACTGATCGAGCACCTCGGTGGCGGCTTTCATCGTCGGCCAATCTGACTTAGACCCCATGATGATGCCAACATCGATTCGCACGGAAGATTCCTTCGCCTTCGCCATCACACCCTCCAACCCTGCAATACCTCTACGAACGCCGACTGCTCCAGCGCCTGCACACGATTCTTCAATATCTCCGCAGTATCACCTGGCAGCACAGCGCACCGCTTCTGCAACACGATGGGGCCGCCATCTACTTCTTCAGTCACCTGGTGAATCGTGCATCCCGTCTCACTCACACACGCCGCCAGCACAGCCTCATGAACCTTCTCATTCATCAGTCCACCAAACGCCGGTAGCAGCGACGGATGCACATTCAACAATCTTCCACGCCACACCTCAACAAATCTCGCCGACACAATCCGCATATATCCAATGAGCAACACCAACTCCACCCCGGCCTTGTGCAGTGCCTCGCTCACCTGGTCGTCATAGGCCTCGCGCTTCAATCCTGCTGGGCTGAGAAATAATCCGCGTACTCCGTATTTGGCCGCCCGCTCCAGAATCGGCGCACTTGGTTTGTCGGAGAGGACCAATGCAATCTCCGCATCAAGCGTACCCGCCGCAATCGCATCAAGGATCCCCTGTAGTGACGTCCCTCGTGTTGACCCAAGAACACCCACCTTCAAACTCATGCTGACCGTACCACCTTCATGTGTTCCACACGCCGTGCAATCGTCGGCCGTGTCCCAATATCCGCACGATGAAAAAACGGCCCGGGAATCTGCTGGGCCACGCGCTCGCACACAGCCTCTGCATCGTCAATCGTGGCACCAGTCCCAACGATCGCAATGGTGCGCGAACCTGTCGCAATCAGCACATTGTCCTTGACATCAACCGCACTTAGAAACATCGCAGCGCCCTCCGGCAGCTCTCCTGGCAATAGAACAGCATCGCCCTTGCGAGGGTTGTCTGGGTAGCCCTCCGGCACCACATATTTGCAAACACTTGCCTCGGCAGCAAACTGCACACTGACATCAGCCAGCGTCCTATCCACTATCGAGCGACATATTGCCGCAAAGTCCGACTTCAGGAGCGTCAACAGATTCAACGATTCAGGATCCCCGAAGCGCGCGTTGTACTCAATCAGCTTCACGCCATCCCTGCTGGCCATGAATCCACCATAAAGAACCCCCTGATACGGTGCACCGCACTCCTCCGCCAGTGCTGCGGCGACTCGCTGATTAATCTCTTGCGCCATTGCAATGTCAGCATCGGCCAAAAATGGGAGCTTGTGAGCTACATCCGTATACGTTCCCATACCACCCGTATTCGGACCCTTATCGCCCTCATACGCGCGCTTGTGGTCCTGCACTGCAGGCATGTGCCGCAACGTCGCGCCATCGCAAAAACTCATCAGCGAGAACTCTTCGCCTTCTATCTTCTCCTCGACAATAAACGGATGCCCATGCACAAATAACTCACGGCAGAACTCGAGACTATCCTTCATGCACAGCAGATGATCACCGCACACCTTTACACCTTTGCCCCCGGCGAGTCCATCATCTTTGATTACATGCCGGTTCGCATAAAGCGCTAGCACTTCCTCAAGTCCATCGAGTGAATCGAAGCGTTGGAAAAATGGATTGCCTGGAATCTTGTACTTTGTCAGCAAGTCACGCGCGAAGCTCTTACTCGATTCGATTCGCGCAAGGCTCTGTGTCGGTCCAACGGCAGGAATCTTTGCTGCCCACAGTGCATCAGCGACACCAGCCGCCAATGGCGCCTCCGGACCAATCACCGCCATCGTCGCGCGCTGCTCGCGAGCGTAGCCTGTCACCGCTGCCGGATCTGTAATACTGCCGACGCCGTACGCGGAGCACAGCGCTAAGATCCCCGGATTGCGCGCTCCACTAAAGCAAACCAGTTTTGGCTGTAGCGGGGAGCGAGCCAGCGCAGTCGCAATCGCATGTTCGCGCGCACCCGAACCTACAATCAGAATCGTCTCGTTCATTTGCCCAGACTCGCCAACACGGTTGCTTCCAACGGTCGCAGATCCGGCTCAAACGTCATTCCGGTAATCTTCTCAAACAGCTGAATGTATCGCCCCGCAAGCTCGGCAATCAGATCGTTCGGCGGGATCGGCAACTCAGCGTCCTTATACGGATCGCAGCGCTCACGGAACCATAGCCGAAAGAACTCCTTGTCGATCATGTCGGGTTCCTGCCCAGCCGCCAGTCGCTCCGCATAGCTATCGGCCAGCCAATAGCGGCTCGAATCCGGCGTGTGGATCTCGTCAATCAGCAGAACCTCTCCATCGCTTGCCACACCAAACTCATACTTTGTATCCGCTAGTATCAGTCCATGCTCGGCAGCCACTTTCTGTCCAAACGCAAACAACTCCAGCGTCTTGGCCGAGGCAAGCTCCCATTGCTGAACCGTCATCCATCCCTCCGCGACGATCTCCTCCCCGGTGATCGGCCGGTCGTGCGCCTTCTCCTTCGTCGTCGGCGTGACGATATTCTTCGGCAGCGGCTCGTTCTTCTTCATGCCCTCGGGAATCGCATGTCCGCAATAACTCCGCACGCCCTTCTGGTACTGCGTCCAGATCGACGTATCGGTTGAACCCGTCAAATATCCGCGCACTACAAACTCAATCGGCAGCACAGTGCACTTGCGTGCAATCAGCGCATTCGCATGAGGGCTCATCATCACATGATTGTCAACAATTCCACGCGTCTGTTCAAACCAATACAGCGACGTGCGATTGAGTACCTGTCCCTTGTATGGAATCGCGCCGAGCAAGCGATCGAACCCGCTCTGCCGATCCGTCGTCACCAGCAGCAGCCGGCCATCGCCCAGATCATACGTATCCCTTACCTTCCCTGGATACTTCGCCTTCAGCGGCAGATCAGTCGCAGTCAAACAGTGCGGAATCGCATCCAGCAGCGTCTTTCGTTCCATCTAGTTCACCTCACCAAATCGCACGCCCGACGCGTTGGCTTCCACGCGTCCCAACTCCCACACCCGCAGCGCAGGGAAATCAGCAATCGCTGCAGCCAACGCCCCCTGCAAGCCCGGCGGCCCGATCAACACCAGCCCCACACCCATGTTGAAGGTTCGATGCATCTCCAGATCGTCGATCTTCCCCAACCTCTGCATCAGTGCGAAGATTGGCTGCGGCGTCCAGGTCGCACGATCGATCACTACGCCCAATCCCTCGGGCACGATTCTTGGCACGTTCTCCACCAACCCGCCACCCGTGATGTGAGCCATACCCTTCACCAAAATCCCGGCGTTGAGAATACTTCTCACCGGTGCAACGTAGTTCATGTGCGGCGCGAGAAGAACATCCGCCACAGACTTCCCTTCCAACTCTAACGGCTGCTCATCAATCGCATAGCCACCGATCTCGAAGATCAGCTTGCGCGCCAGTGAAAATCCGTTTGTGTGCAGACCGCTCGAGTTGACGGCATACAGCACATCACCCACCGCAATGCTCGCACCTGTCAGCAGCCGCTCGCGATCCACTACGCCAGTGACGAATCCCACCACATCCAGATCGCCCTCCGCATACACCGCAGGCATCTCCGCAGTCTCGCCGCCGACCAGCGCAATTCCAGCTTCGACGCACGCTGCGCTCATCCCTCGCACTAACGCCTCAACGATCTCCGGCTCAATCTTATGAAAGCCCAGGTAGTCCAGGAACGTCAGCGGGGTCGCGCCCATCACCACAATATCTCCTGCAACGGCCGACACCAAATCGTGTCCCAGTGCTTCATACCGCCCAGCCATGACCGTGACCTTGCTCTTGGTCCCAACACCATCGGTGCTTTGCACCATTACCGGGTCTTTAAGTCCCTTCAGCGCATCACCCAACGCAAACAATGTGCCAAACGATCCTAGCCCAGTCAACACTGCTGCTGAATGCGTCTTCGTCACATGCGACTTCATGCGTCGCACGGCTTCGTTGCCGGCCTCAATGTCCACTCCCGCAGACTTGTAATCGATCTTCTCGCTCAATCTCTCTCCTACCCAACCCACTTGCGTGCGTTGTCAAACATTCGTTGCCACGGGCTGTCCTTCAACGTGCGAGTCCATGTATGTTGCACGCCCAGGAACATCCTTTCTGGATGGGGCATCAAAATTAGCGCGCGCCCATCTATACTGCTCAATCCTGCAACACCCTGCACCGACCCGCTCGGATTAAGTGGATACTGCTCGGTCACCTTGCCATATGTATCAATGTAGCGCAGCCCCACCATCGCGTCCTCCGCTACGCCGCTCACGTGCCCCTCGCCATGCGCAACCACGATCGGAATGCGCGCACCAGCCATCCCCTCAAAGAACAGAGAAGGCGACTCCTGGATCTCCACCATGCACACTCGCGCCTCAAATCGTGCCGACACATTACGTCCAAAGTGTGGCCAACTCGCTGCCCCCGGGATGATCGAATGCAGTTGCGCCATCATCTGGCACCCATTGCAGACGCCGAGCGCAAAACTATCCGGGCGTGCAAAGTACTGCGTAAACATGTCCTTTAGCCTGTCATTGAAGAGAATCGTCTTCGCCCACCCGCTGCCCGCGCCCAACACATCGCCATAGGAAAATCCGCCGCATGCGGCCAGCCCTTGAAACTTCGCAAGATCCACGCGCTCAGCCAGCAAATCGCTCATGTGGACATCAACCGCAACGAAACCCGCGCGATCGAACGCGGCAGCCATCTCTATCTGCCCATTCACGCCTTGTTCGCGCAGAATCGCAACGTGAGGCCGTGCACGGTGCGCAAACGGAGCACTTACGCGTTCAGCGAGACCAAATTCTGTACTCACCGAAAGCCCTGGTCGCTCCGCGTCCTCCAGCAGCGAAAACTCCTGCAGCGCGCACTCGGGGTTATCACGCAACGACTGGATGTGGAAGCTCGTCTCCGCCCACATCGTCTGCAGTTTCGTACGCGTGTTACGATACACAACCTCGCCATCATTACGAATTACAATCTCATTGCCGAGTGCACCGCGACCAACCACATGCGCAGAAACTCCAGCGTCATTCATTCTCGCAATAACTTCGGCGACATCCGCCGTCGCAACCTGCACCACAGCGCCAAGCTCTTCACTGAATAGCTCACCGATCCCCGCAATCGGCAAGTTAATCTCCAGCCCCATCCGCCCAGCAAATGCCATCTCTACCAGCGTCACGAACAGCCCGCCATCACTGCGGTCGTGATATGCCAGCAGCTTCCCCTCGCGGTTAAGTTCCTGCATCGCATGGAAGAACGATTTCAGCACCTCCGCTGCGGGAGTATCCGGCGCCTCATCACCGACCTGGCCATACACCTGCGCTAAACACGATCCGCTCAGCCGGTTCTTCCCCTCGCCGAGATCAATCAGGATCAGCGAAGCATCTCCTTCGCGTAGCTGCGGCGTCAACGTCCTACGCACATCGCTCACTGGCGCAAATCCCGACACTATCAGCGACAGTGGCGACACGACGGCCTTCGTCGCATCTCCCTCCCGCCACTTCGTCTTCATAGACATCGAGTCCTTGCCCACCGGAATCGTCATCCCTAGCGCCGGACAAAACTCCATCCCCACCGCACGTACTGCGTCGAAGAGCTTCTGATCCTCCTGCCCCTCACCCGCAGCGGCCATCCAGTTCGCCGAGAGCTTAATATCCCCAAGCTTATCGATCGCTGCTCCGGCCATATTCGTGATCACCTCACCCACGGCCATGCGCGCCGATGCCGCTGCGTCGATCGCCGCCAGTGGCGTACGCTCACCGATAGCCATCGCCTCGCCCCATGTCGCCGTATAAGCGCCCAGCGTCACCGCACAGTCGGCCACCGGAACCTGCCACGGCCCAACCATCTGGTCCTGCACTACCATCCCCGTAATGCTGCGATCTCCAATCGTAATCAGAAACGACTTCGATGCAATCGTTGGTAGGCGCAACAGCCGCTCTACCGCAGCCGCAATCGCAATATCCTTCAGATCGAGCGGCGCAGTAGCTATCTTCGTCCGCGTAAACGCGCGCTCCATCTTCGGCGGCTTGCCGAAGAGCACCTGTAGCGGCAGATCAATTGCCTTCTGCGCGCCATTACTCAACGTCAACTGCGACTCTTGCTCCGCCGTCCCAACTACTGCGAATGGGCACCGTTCGCGTGAACAGATTGCCTCAAATACCGCCAAACGCTCCGGTGCGATAGCGATCACATACCGCTCCTGAGATTCGTTACACCACGTCTCCAGCGGACTCAACCCAGCCTCGCCGCGCGGAATCGCATTTAAATTGAAGCTTCCTCCACAGCCGCCATCCTTGATCAGCTCCGGAAACGCATTCGATAATCCACCTGCGCCCACATCGTGAATGAACGCAATCGGATTTGCCTCACCGCGCTGCCAGCAGCGATCAATAACTTCCTGTGCGCGCCGCTCCATCTCCGCGTTATCGCGCTGCACTGACGCAAAATCCAGATCCGCATTTCCGATGCCCACACTGCTCGAAGCCGCCCCGCCTCCAAGCCCGATCAGCATCGCCGGACCGCCCAAAACCACCAGCGCATAGCCAGGCTTCATCGCGCCTTTCTCCACATGCTCTGCGCGAATATTCCCCAGCCCGCCTGCCAGCATGATCGGCTTGTGATACCCGAAGACAGTACCACCGCTCAATTGTTCGTACGTACGGAAGTAGCCGCACAGCGCGGGTCGCCCAAACTCATCGTTGTAAGCCGCCGCACCCAGCGGCCCTTCGATCATGATGTCTAGGGGCGACGCAATATGCGCCGGACGCCCATAAGCTTGTTCCCATGGCTGCGGTGCCTGCGGCAGATTTAAATTAGAAACCGTAAATCCACATAGTCCGGCCTTCGGCTTTGCGCCGCGCCCGGTGGCACCTTCATCCCGAATCTCCCCGCCTGATCCTGTCGCTGCACCCGGCCATGGCGAGATTGCTGTCGGGTGATTGTGCGTCTCAACCTTCAACAGCAGATGAATTTCTTCCTCGTGATAGCCGTAGGTCGCGTTTCCCGGCTCAGGAAAGAATCGCCCGCCCTGTCGACCGCGAATCACCGCAGCATTATCGCGATACGCTGATAGCACGTTCTCACCCGAGGTTTCATTCGTATTGCGAATCATCTGGAACAGCGATCGCGGCTGCTTCACTCCATCCACCGTCCACGATGCATTAAAAATCTTGTGGCGGCAATGTTCGCTGTTGGCCTGCGCAAACATATACAACTCAACGTCCGTCGGATTGCGCCCTAACTTCGTAAACTCCGCGACGAGATACTCAATCTCATCAGGTGCAAGCGACAACCCCAATGCACGATCTGCCGCTGCGATCGCTTCCCCACCAAGCCCAAGCACATCAATGTGCCCAGGTTCCTTTTGCTTTCGCGGCGCAAACAGAGCATGCAACTCATCTGCACTCTCGAAGAACACACTCTCGGTCATGCGATCGTGCAACGCGGCAGCAAGCAGGTGCATATCCTTCACGTGGTCATGGCCAGAAGAGATGATCCGTACCGCGCGCGCACGCTCAATCCGTTCGATCGCTCCAAAACCTGTATTGTGCAGAATGTCGGTAGCCTTGCTGGACCACGGCGATTGCGTTCCCACGCGCGGTGCAATCCACACGCACTGATCCACCGCCAACTCAACGCCAGCACCCAGCAACTCCACCAGCCTCGCGTGATCGATCCCGCTCTCAGCTTCATGGCGCAGTAGCAGTAAATACAGATACGATGCCTCGACCGCAGCCACACTCGCATCCATTCCGCGCAGTCTTTCTGCAGCACGCACTGCCTCGAACGCCGTCAGTGCCGGTGGCCCAGGCAGCACGCGCACGAGCATGCCCTTAGAGGTGGGCAGAGAGGTTTCTTGTGATGTGGCTTGCGACATCTTCTGTATGTTTGGCAGCGTCGTTCCGTTTTTGTTCCAGCGTGTTGAGGTACTCTTCCGTAATGTCTCCTGTGACATACACTCCATCGAAGACAGAAGTATCAAAGTGCGTTAGACCGGGCGCGGCTTCTGTAATCGCGTCTTTCAAATCTTCCAGATCCTGAAAGATCAACTCATCGGCTCCAATATCCTTGGCAAGTTCCGCCACATTTCGACCGCTCGCAATCAACTCGGATCGCGCCGGCATATCAATTCCGTATACATTCGGGAAGCGCACCGGCGGCGCCGCTGAGGAAACATAGACCTTCTTCGCTCCCTGCTCCCGCACCATCGCAATAATCTCTCGAATCGTCGTGCCGCGCACAATCGAATCATCGACCAGCAGCACATTCTTCCCCTGAAAGACCTTTGGGATCGGGTTCAACTTACGGCGAATCGACTGTCTGCGCTGCGCCTGCCCCGGCATAATGAACGTTCTGCCCACGTAACGGTTTCTCACTAGCGCATCGCGGTAAGGCAGGTTTAATCGTGTCGCGATCTCCTGCGCCGCCACGCGGCTGGTTGAAGGAATTGGAATCACCACATCAATCGGGACATGCGCCCACTCCCGCTTGATCTTTTCCGCAAGTTTTGTCCCCATGTTGATCCGGCACTGGTAGACGGACGCACCATCCAGCACCGAATCCGGCCTCGCCAGATAGACAAACTCGAACAGGCACGGGGCCTTCTCGTGAGCCTGCCGGCTCTCGTGCCGGTAGACCGTACCCTCAATGTCAATGAAAATCACCTCGCCCGGGGCAAGATCGTGGTCCAGATCGAACCCGCTGACCTGCAGCGCAACACTCTCGGAGGCAATCATGTACTCCGTGTCTTTGCCCTGTCCCCGCGTCCCGAACACCAGGGGCCGAATCCCGTGCAGATCACGAAAGGCGATCATGCCCACACCCGCAACCATGGACACCACCGCGTATCCCCCCTTGCATCGCCGGTGGACCTCTTCGACGGCCGCAAAGATGTCGAACTCATTGGGCTTTACCGCAGCTCGCCGCGATAGCGCATGGGCAAACACATTCAGCATCACCTCGGAATCAGAGCTGGTATTCAGGTGCCGCATGTCAGTCTGGAATAGGCTATCCACAATCTCAGACACATTCGTCAAGTTGCCATTGTGCGCGAAGATAATTCCATATGGCGAGTTCACATAAAATGGCTGAGCCTCTGCCACCGATGCACATCCTGCAGTCGGGTACCGCACATGCCCCACTCCCATATTGCCGAGTAGTCGCGCCATATTTCCCGCCTCAAAGACATCCGTAAGCAGGCCGTTCCCCTTCTCGAGATAAAACCGATCCTCAAAGCACGTAGCAATGCCCGCAGCATCTTGGCCACGGTGCTGGAGCATCGAAAGACTTTCATATATCGCTGAGCTCACTGGACTACGGCCGAAGACGCCGACAATACCGCACATGGTTCCTCACTGCCCGCCAAGTTCTGGACTACCTTCAAAGTGCATCGCAAAGTCCACCGACAGGGTCAAACAAGCTGTAGGCGTCCGTCCGCCTATGTACATTTAGAGTCCGGTTCAGCGCAAAAGGGTTCAACGGAGCCGACTTGACGAGGTCATGCAATGCTTTGGCGGCTAAGTAAATATTGCTCACTTCCATCATCTCCCATCCAGATGAGGAAATCACGCTCACTAGAAATTGAATGCCAGGCCACCCTGGATCGCTCGTGGAACCTGCGCCAGCGCCAGCGTTTGCCCATCCGGCGATAGTACAGGCTGGTATCCTTGCTCGAGCAGGTTGGTCGCTTCCACTACCGCATCCAGCCCCTGCGGCAACAGGCTCCCGCACCACAACCTCTGCCGAACATAGAAGGTCAAATAGGCCTCTTCAGGCATGGCGTTATAGGCATTCACCTGGGTCAGTGTATCGACCGGCTGCCAGCGGTATTCTACCCGCAGCGCAGTTCCCGAACGAGCAATTCTACCCCTCAACGCCACGCTGGCCGCTGTTTCCGTCTGTGGCGTCATGCCCGCTGCCAGATTGGTCATCACCAAGTCACCATCGCTCCGCAAGGCCGTTCCAAGGTCATACTCCACCCATGCCGAAAGCGCGGGAGTAAGCGTTTGCATCAGCGACACGCTCACTCCGCGCGCTGAATAGCCCGGTCCAGCTACATCGAACGTCCCTGTGGTTGGATCCGCTACCGCGTTTGCAAGCTGCAGAGAGCTGTTATTCATCAACCCGCTGCCTCCGATGGCTCCATACGAAATGCTGTCGACATAGATCGAACCGCTTAACACACGGCTCCCCATTTTGCGGCTCACCGAGAGTTCCTGGTGCATTCCCGCGTCACTCAGCGGCCGGCCATTCGCGTCCGGCACCACCGCCAATGCCGGCTGCAACTGGTCCAGATCTTCGGAACTCTGCAACTCGCGTCCGGCAGCGTACCGATACTCCAGCACCACATTATTCCCTGGCCTCGCGGTCAACCGTACAAACGGCTCCGCCTGAATCCGGGTGGCCTCCAACCGCTCGGCCTCCATCAACGTCCCCACATCAATCAGGAAGGCATCGCCAAGGACAAACTGCTGGGTACTGGCTAGGCGCAGTACCTGAAAGCCGCTTGTCGCACCTCCATCAGTCAGTTCCGGATGCGACTGAAAACTCGAAACCAGGCGCGTGCTACCGCCCAATGGCGTTCTCCGCTCATAGCCGGTAATCACTGCCAACGACGGCTGGGGAGAGCTGCGCCCCGTCTGCATGTCTCCGACATCCGCCCGCAGAACAGCACCGTCTCCATCCTCCATCGTGCGATTCAGCACCAACGCCTGGTGCAATCCACCTTCTCCAAACACCCCGTCCCCATTGCTCAACATGATTCTTCCCTGTGACGACACCTGATGCACCCCTTCAGCGCTTGAGGACACCGGCGTTCCATCATCGGGATCTATCAACCGTAGCAGCGGCCGACTGGCTGTTGAGCGTAGCGTCCACTTCCAGTCATCTACCGGCTCATCCGCTCTGCGCCGCTGCGTTGGAAGCCAATTGTCCGCATCGAACAAGTTGCTCATCGTCAGGTTCACCACAGACTGAACCCCCGCCCGCAGCCGCACATCATTGCGGAGCAAAGGAACAAAAAAAGCTGCAGTAGCGCGCAATTGGTAGCGCCCCGGCGCAATCATCAGCATGATGTATCGTCCGCGCCCGTCACTGACCGCCGTTGCTACCGTACCTTCATCGGCACGCATCAACTCGATCAGCGCCCCCATCTGGGGCGTACCGTAGGCGTCACGAACGGTGCCAGAAATGATCGCAGCGCTCTGCAGAGCAAACACTCGCCCCGCGCCCGCCAGCAACATTATCAGCAACAAACCTGGTGCGACTTGTTTCACCGCGCTCAAAACCTCATCTGCGCGCCTATGGCTCTCCGAAGATCCGACCCATCGGGAAGCCGGACGTCTGTCTTGCTGGTGGAGGCTGCTATCGCGGTCATGTCCTGCGCAGCTTCACTCCTAACGCTCCAGAAGAACAATGCTGCAAGCTCCCCTGCTCGTGCTCGAACGGGCCCTCTTTCAGTTTACTGCTTCCAATCTACTGTTCTACGGTGAACGGCGCACTCTGCGCAATCTGCTGCTTCAAAATTCCATCATTCACCTTGATCGTCACTTGATAATTGCCGGGCTCGAAGCTCGCCAGCGGCATCGTCTTCTCCAGCGTCAACTGGTCCGCATTCGGGTTCAGCTTCGACGCGGGCTCCTGCATGTCGAGAATCTGCTTGTTCGTCGCAAGATCAAGCACCTGATACTCGATCGTCGCGTCGTTGCGCTTGTTCTCTCCAATCCCGAGATTATAGACCTGCATCCAGAAGTTAAGATTCTGTGCCCGGTGGAAGGTCACAGGCGAGGAAACCGTAGGCGGAACCCGTGGCACCACCTTCGTATTCCCAATCACAAAGTTTCCCGCGCCTACATCCTTCGATGGCACACGCTCCATCTCTCCCGCGAGAATCAGCGAAGAGGACGCCAGACGGTCGTCGTCGAACTCCGGCACGTCCACACTCCTCCTCCACGTTCCCTTGTGGTCCGGGTTGTTCACATCCTTGATCGCAATCTCCAACTTATAGCGCCCCGGAGGCAGCGGAATCGCATTCCAATAAACCGACATATTATTCTTCGTGCGCTGCAACAGGTCGCTGGGCGTCTCCACCTTGACCGTGTCTTCGAAGGTGTACACAATCCGGTGGGTAATCGTGCTCACACGGCCAAGAATGTTCACTGTTCCGACCGAGTCGCCTTCCTTTGTGCTGTAGGTGATATCCCCGTTGCGAATTTGTAGCGTCACAGGCACCATCACCGTCTCGTTGGTCAACTTCACATAGTCTGTCCGTACGTCGAACAGGAACGGAGGTCCGGTCAGCACCTTCGACGACGCCAGGAACTCATCCAGGTCCGTAAACTTAATCGGCGGCGGAGCAAACAATTTCGCGAACGTATCCAGTCGGTCAAACTGCTTGCTCTGCTGCGACGAAGACATTGGTCCGGCTCCCAACTGCTCGATTCCGCCACCCGAGAAGCGGTCTGCCTTCTTGGCTTGCCCCATCTCCTCATACTGCGTTAGACCTGCCCCCGGTACATGCTTCAGGGCGTCCTTCTCCGAGCGATCGATAGTCGCGTGATACTCGCCGCACATGCAGGTGTCCACAAACTCGATGTCGATGTTATCGCCAATACCCTCCAGATACCGGTAGTGCCACACCTCAAACGGGAACGTGGACGTCTCGCCGCCACCCTCCTCCATCGGCCGGTCGTAGGACCCGCCCGATGGATGCGAATCGATGCTGTCCGGCTTTCCATAAGCAATGTAGATGTGACCGCGGTCAGTCATCCAGCCCGGCTGACCCGCCGCAAAGTGTTCGTTGGCATAGGCAATGCGCGCGTAGTATTCATCGCGATATTCGTTGTCGTTGGAGTCTGGATTCGGATTGCGCCGCTGCCAGAACTGCTCGATGAACGAGTCGCGCTCCTCATCGTTCGAGAGGCTCTTGAATGTCTTTGCCTCCTGGTCGGTAATAATCCACCGCACGTCTTCATCCAGCCACTTCTTATACTGTCCCTTCAACTCCTGAACGGTCGCCTTGCGACGCGCACGCTCCTCGCGATCGCTCAACCGGCGCTTCAATGGATCGGGCTTCTCCTCCACCGGGGGCGACTTCACCACCCCTCCATTGTCCTGTGCCGATTGCGTTGCCGTGTCACTTGCCGGTGCTTGCGCATACGATCCTGCGCTCGCGCAGCACAGCGCCAGAAGCGCTAAACCGGGAAGGACGAGGCGTGTTGTGGGAGTTTTCATAAGTGGGCCCTGCTCCTGTAACTTAGACCCCTTATTTTAGCCTCCGTTAGCCACTCGCACAAGGCAACGCTGGTATCATCAGTCATCGCAGGAGTTGTCCATTCCAGTGCCTGTATCCTCTACGTTCCGTCTTCCAATTTTGGCCCACGCGGCAACTCCCCACAGCAACGGAACCAAATCGAATTCCCTTGCGTATCACCACTTCAATGAATTTCAACGCGAACGTGTGTCTTAAGACAAAGTCACCCAGCCGCAAAAGAAAGCGTCCATGACCGGTAAGAAAATACTGCTGATCTTCGTCCTCGTGCTCCTCGTGGCGGGTGTAGCGGTTGGAACGGTGATTCATAGCCGCTCCGACGTGCCTGCGGTGACCACCGCCAAGGCCGTCCGCCAGGATCTAGTGTCCACTGTCAGTGGCACCGGCCAAATCAAGCCTAAAACCTACGTCAACGTCGGTGCCACGTCGTTCGGTCGCATCACACACCTCTACGTCAAAGAAGGAGATCACGTGAAAGCCGGCCAATTGCTCGCCACCGTCGAAAGCGAGCAGCCCGAAAGCGCCGTTGCCGCCCAGCAGGCTACGATAGCCTCCGCGCGCACCAACGTCGACTCCTACATCGCTGCCGAGAAGACCGCGGAGGCCAATGTGGAACAGGCGCAGGCTGATCTCGAGCAGAAGAAGTTCGACTACCAGCGCGCCCAGGCTCTCTATAACGAGAAGCTCATCGCCAAACAAGACTTCGACGCCAAGAAGGCTCTCTATGACGTCGACGTTGCCACCCTCGCCCAACGTAAAGCCGCCGTCATCCAGGCCAAGGCCCAGACCGAATCCGCCCGCAGCCAGGTCCAGCAGGGGGTGGCTACGCTGAAGGGCAACGACTATGCCCTTGGCCTCACGCGCAGCGTAGCTCCCTTTGACGGCCTCGTCACCAACGTTCCCGTACGCGAGGGAGAGACCGTCGTCCTCGGCATTCAGAACGCCGAAGGTTCGACCCTGATGACCATGGCAGACATGTCCGTCATCACCGCCGAGGTCAAGGTCGATGAGACGGACATCGTCAACGTATCCCTAGGCCAGACCGCCAGCGTCACCGTCGATGCCTTCCCCGGCCAGACCTTCACCGGCAAGGTCACCGAAGTCGGGGATCAGGCCTTGCTGCGAACCACCGGAGTCGCCACCTCGCAGTCCACCACAGGCACGGAGGAGGCCAAAGACTTCAAGGTTGTCGTCACCCTCGATCCCTCCAAGGTCGACCTGCGCCCCGGTTTGTCCTGCACGGCCAAGATCACCACTGCGCATAAACCTGACACCTTGACCATTCCCATTCAGGCGCTCGTGATGCGCAACCCTGCCGAGGAAGCCAAGTTATTCACTAACCATGGAAAAGTCGCGTCTGCCGCGGACACCGCACCCGCAGGACAGTCCGCCCTCGTCCAGGGCACCTACCTCCTCGTCAAAGACGGCAACCGCATGCGCGTCCGCTTCGTCCCTGTCACCACCGGCATCACCGGCACCACCGACATCGAAGTCCTTAGCGGACTCAAAGAAGGCGACGAGGTTGTGACCGGTCACTACAAGATACTTCGTACCCTCAAGAGCGGAATCGCCGTCAAACGCGATAACTCCGTCACTGCACCGACCGTCATGGACGACAGTTCCAGCTAATGCAACCTTCTTCTACTGCTTTCACGGAGACCCTATGACCATCGACACCTCCGAAGTCATTGCCCCGGAACAGAGCCGAGCTGGGGCCAACGCAGACGGCCCGCACCCCGGCGACGTCATCGTCACCGACAATCTCTGGAAGACCTACGAGATGGGCGACCAGCAGGTTCACGCCCTGCGTGGCGTCGACATCCGGATCCGCCACAACGAATACGTCGCCATCATGGGGCCCTCCGGGTCGGGCAAGTCCACGCTGATGAACCTCATCGGCTGCCTCGACTCGCCATCCCAGGGCCGCTACTGGCTCAACGGCCACGACGTCTCCCAACTCAACGACGACGAACTTGCCCGCATTCGCAACAAGGAGATCGGCTTCGTCTTCCAGACCTTCAACCTGCTGGCACGCGCTACTGCGCTGCACAATGTAGAACTACCGCTGATCTACAACGGGACCCCATCCGCCGAGCGCATCGCCCGCGCCAAATTCGCCCTTGAATCCGTCAACCTCGGCGACCGCATGAACCATAAGCCCAACGAACTCTCGGGCGGCCAGCGCCAGCGCGTCGCCATTGCTCGCGCCCTGGTCAACAAGCCCTCCATCATTCTCGCCGACGAACCCACCGGCAACCTCGACTCCCGCACCTCAGTCGAAATCATGGCACTCTTCGACCGGCTCCACGCCGAAGGCAACACGATTGTGCTAGTTACCCACGAGCCCGATATTGCCGACTATGCCCACCGCGTCATCTCAATCCGCGACGGCTCGGTCGAATCTGACGGCCCCAGTGCCCGCAATCAACACGCCTGATCCTTCTTAACCCATACATTCAGCGCTCTTCCGTCCGCCTCGCCCATGCGAGCGGAGACGATCAACCCAAACGTCCGATTTGCTCATCCTGATCAGTCTGGCTGCCGCCCACACCCAGTGAATCACGCGAGCCAGCCCCCCGAGGCTTAATCCGCTAACCGCACCCTCGCTAACGCATCTAAACTGGGATGATGGATAAGCGCGTCCGAACTCTGCTGCTGGCCCTCCTTCTCCTCTGCTGCTGCAATCCTATGCGCGCCCTGGATTCACGCTTCGACCTCATTGGGCCCAAGATCGATGTCCGTGTCACGCGTGACGGCCAGACCCTCCCCATCGCCGCTGTTCCCAACCTTGTACCCGGCGATAAGCTCTGGATCCATCCTGATCTACCCTCCAGCCAGTCTGTCCGATATCTCCTGATCTGCGTCTTCCTACGCGGCAATACCAACCCTCCGCCAGACGACTGGTTCTACCGCATCGAGACGTGGAACCGCAACATCCGGGCAGAGGGGACCACCGTCACTGTTCCCGCCGACGCTCAGCAGGCTCTGCTCTTCCTGGCCCCCGAGACCGGCGGCGACTTCAAGACCATCAAGTCCGCCGTCCGAGGCCGTCCCGGAGCCTTCGTTCGCGCCTCCCAGGACCTCATTAGCGCTGGCTTCGAAGAGGCCCGCATTGAGAAATACATCGCCTCCATGCGTCGCGTCCCACCGTCTGACACCGCCGAACTACTCAAGCACTCCGACCTGCTCGCCCGCACTCTGGCCCTCAAGCCCAACGATGCCTGCTTCAAGCAACCCGTCGACACGCAATTCACCTGCCTCACCCAAACTGGATCTCAGATTGTTCTCGACAACGGCAACGGCAAGACCCTCGCCGACGCGCTCAACGGCCCCACCTCAGACCTCATCGCTCAGGCCAGCTACTCCCCGGCAGCCGCAGGAGGCCTCTACTCTGCCTACGTCGGTGCCATCGTCGACGTTGTCCGCATCATGAGCAACCTCCACACCGCCGTGTATCAGTACATTCCGGCCATCAGCTTCCCGCAGGACGACGCCATGAACCTGCGTCTGAACACTCCCCCGTCCTTCCATAATCCCAAGTCCGTGCTGGTCATCGCACTTCCTGCGGTAGAGCCTGTCACCACTCCTCCGCTGCGCCCAGCCGACCCCAATGAAGTCACCTGCCTCATCAAACCCTCCGTCGTTCTGCCCATCGACGGTGCACCTCTGGTCTTCTCCACCGACTTCGCTCACGACCTCGTCCTGCACCTGAATACTCCACCTGGCGCGCCTGCTGAGCCCGACATCCCCCTCAACCCTGACGCCTACTACGGCGGTCTCGTCCTGCAAAAAGACCAGCAACACCATATACCACTCAACGACCCTGTTCGCCTTCAGCCTACTTCCAGCGAACCCAACCCCTTCGCGAACCCCAGCCTCGCGGCGCATCATCCGCCTGCCGCCCAGCAGGTCAGGCCCCAACCCAGGCCCGTTCTGCTCACTGGCGTCATTAAAGGCCGCTGGGGTTTCGACGCCTTCACCGGCCCCACCGTCAATCTCCAGCAACTCCCTGGCTCCAACTGGGCCATCGTCCCCTCCTCTGGCACCGACAAGGAGCCCACCTTTGCCCTCATCGCCGGCCACACCGCAACGCTCTTGATTCACTCCACCGGTTCCGCCTGCGTTCACACCATTACCGCGCATCCCGACGGAGACACCGAGTTCCCCGTCCCATTCAAGCCGCAACCCACGCCCGACGATCCAAATCTCATCTCTCTCATTCTCCCGCTCGAACATCACCTCACTCCTGGAGACCTGCACCTCGCCATCCAGCAGTATGACCAACCCAAGACAGATGAGCTCGCCACCCGCACCTTCTCCGAACCCTCCTCTGTCACCGCCATAGAACTCCACGCCGCCGACAAAACGCTCGTCGTCACCGGTACGCGTCTCGGCCAAATCGACAAGATCACCCTTGGTGACCTCGTCTTCACTCCCGCCCCAGACGCCTCCTACGACACCCAGGCGACCAACTCCGCTGTCCCCGGAACCCTCCATTTCGCGCTCCCGGCCAGCGCGCCCGCTCCTCCCACTCACGTCAACCAAAGCCTCAACGCCAGCATCTCTCTCCGTGACGGCCGCTCCCTCTCTCTGCTTCTGACGGTCTCAGCACCTCGCCCAGCCATCACCTTGCTGCGCAAATCGGCCCTCCCCGACGCGAGGCCCTCCAACATCTCCATCTCCAACCCCGACGATCTTCCGCTCACATCACTCCTGACCTTCACCCTCAAGAGCCCAGATCGCTTCCCTCGCAATGGTCAGATCGAGATTGAGACTCTCGACGGAACCCTCCGCACCGTACTCACCCTCGCTCCTTCCGGCGGTCTGCTCCTCCAGGATCCTCACACCATCGTGGCCACCCTCGATCCCCTGCGTTCCTTTGGCCCCAGCGCCTTTGGAGCCCTCCGGATGCGTGCTATCTACCCCGCCGCTGCCACCGGCCACAGCAATGACCACCACGCCCAGCCTGAACACGCTACCGACAGCAACACCGCCGCCCAGCCCGCAAGCATCTTACCTGACACCTCCGCCGGAGAGGACCTATCCTCCCCGGCCAGCGACTGGCTACCTCTGGTTACCCTCGTCCGCCTGCCCACCCTCACCCAACTCCAGTGTCCCGCCGACCCTGCCCTGTCCTGCACCATCTCCGGCAACAACTTCTTCCTGCTTGAGGCCATCTCATCTGCCCCCGACTTCTCTGGAGCCGTTCCCGTTCCCGACGGCTACACCGGCACCACCCTCAGTGCCCCTCATCTCACAGCCGCAACCGTTTTCTTCAAGCTCCGCGACGATCCCACCAGCATCGACTCGGCTAGCCTGACCATCCCCCCACCTCCGGTCGCCTCCCACCTCCGCCATCCCGCCCACAACTCCGCCGGTGAGCCAGAGCCCCCCAGCTCCGATACGCCCACTCCTGTCACCCAGCGGCCCACCGCTCCCATAAAGCAGGAGAGCTCAGCGCCTGTTGCGCCGAGTTCTCCTGCTCCGGTCTCACCCTCTGGGATCTAACCCAATAACAACCAAATTCTCACACTTTGCAAAACCCTCTCGAAGCCCCGACAAACTAGCTCCCAGGCTCGATCATCGGCTCTTGCTGGGCGTGCGGCAGCTTCTGCACCTTGCTGTGCTTCACGCTGTAGGTGAAGTAAACCACCAACCCCACTAACAGCCATCCCACCACTACGATCTTGGTCAACCAGGGTAGCGTCCAGATCAGATACAGCGCGCTCACAATCCCCAGGATCGGGATCAGCGGCACCAGCGGCGTCTTGAATGGCCGGTGCAGATGCGGATTCCGTCGCCGCAGAATCCACACCCCTGCGCACACTATTCCGAACGCCAGCAGCGTTCCCATGTTCACCAGTTCGCTAAGCTTGTCGATCGGCAATACCGCCGGCATGAAGGCCACAATCAGCCCAACCACGATATTCGAGATCCACGGCGTCCGGAACTTCGGATGGATTGAACTCGCCCACTTCCACAGCAGGCCATCCTTGGACATCGAGAAAAACACCCTCGACTGCCCGAGCAGCATCACCAGCATCACCGTTCCCAGCCCAAATACCGCTCCAACCTTCACCAGGATCGATCCCCACCGCACTCCCGTCGCATCGATACCCACCGCAACCGGGTCCGCAACATTCAGAGCGTGATAGTTCACCAGCCCTGTAAGCACACCCGATACCAAGATGTACAGAATCGTGCAGATCACCAGCGACCCAAGGATTCCGATCGGCATATCGCGCTGCGGGTTCCTCGCCTCCTGAGCCGCCGTCGACACTGCATCGAATCCTATATACGCAAAGAAGATCGACGCTGCTCCCGCCGTAATTCCCCCAATCCCAAACTGCCCCGGGCCCTCACTCTTCGGAATGAACGGGTGCCAGTTCGCTCGCGCAACCTCAGGGTGATGAAGGAGAAAACCGATGCCCAGTACCAGAAACACGCCCACCACAAACAGCTTCACAATCACAATCGCCGAGTTCAGATTCGCCGACTCCTCGATCCCGATCACCAGCACCGCCGTAATTGCAAGAATTGCCCCAAACGCCACCAGGTTGAACACTCCCGTCACATGCGGCAGCCCGCTCGCGCTGATCCCCGCCGGCAGCGAAGCCAGCGGTTGCCAGCGGTCGTTGTACATATACAGCACATTGCCGGGCGTCGTCGTCAACTGCGGCGGCAGATGAATATGAATGTCCTGCAGCAGCCCAACGAAGTACCCGCTCCATCCCGACGCCACCGTCGCCGCGCCAAACGCATACTCCAGCACCAGGTCCCACCCGATGATCCATGCCACAAACTCACCCAGCGTCGCATACCCATACGTGTACGCCGACCCCGCAATCGGAATCAGCGACGCAAACTCCGCGTAGCACAGCCCCGCAAACGCGCATGTAATTCCGGCCACAATGAAACTCAGCACCACTGCCGGTCCCGCATGCTTCGCCGCAGCCTGCCCCGTCAGCACAAAGATCCCCGCCCCAATAATCGCGCCGATGCCCAGCGTTATCAGGTTCAGCGGCCCCAGAACCCGCTTGAGCCCAACCCCACCCTCGTTCTCGGCTTCCTTCAACAATACGGATAGTGGCTTGACCGCCAGCAGATTCGCCATTCGTTCTCGTTCTCCTAAATCCTTAATCCCTGATCTCTGATCCTTGCTTCTTCCAGACCACGTACACCGGCACACCCAGCAATACCAGGATTAATCCTGGCCAAGTGTACTGCGGCTTGTATCGCAACAGTACACCACAAATCCACACCGCCATGACGATATAGAGTGCCGGCAGCACTGGATACCCGAACGCCTTATACGGCCGCGGCGCATCCGGCCTCGTTCTGCGCAGCACAAACAATCCTCCAATCGTCAGCACATAGAACACGAGTACAGCAAAGATCACATAGTCCAGCAGTTGCGAGTAGCTCCCGCTTAGACACAGCAGGCAGGTCCACGCCCATTGCATCCACAGCGAGTTCACTGGCGTGGAAGTCTTCGCGCTCAACCTGCCTGCGCTCTTGAAGAACAGTCCATCGCGGCTCATCGCATAGTACACACGCGCCCCTGCCAGCAGCATGCCATTCACGCATCCAAACGTTGACACCAGGATCGCCGCCGCCATCAACTTCGCGCCAATCCCCGCAAACGCTGACTGCATGACCGCCGTGGCGACCCTGTCCTCGGACGCAAACTGAATGCCACGTCCCGCCAACGTCGCCGCATTCGCCGACCCCACCATCGGCAGCACGCTCAGATACACAAAATTGCAAGCAATATACAGCAGTAGCACCACCCCCGTGCCGATCGCCAGCGACAGCGGCAGATTCCTCTTCGGGTTCCGAATCTCCCCCGCTGTAAACGTCACATTGTTCCACGCGTCCGAACTAAACAGCGACCCCACCTGCACTACCGCCATTACGGTAAACACTCCAACATACACAATCGGTCCGCCCACGCCCACCTGCACCGCATGCTGCGTATGCCAACCGATGCCAGTCCAAAAGGGAGAATTACCCGACCAAAACGCATGAACTCCGGTACCGAAGTTCGCAGCTAGCGCCACCGCATTCTTCGCCACCAATCCCACCGTCACAATTCCAAGCAGTGCCAGCACCTTCGCGCTGGTAAACACATTCTGCACCGCCGCGCCCAACTTCACACCGCCAGTATTGCTCAGCGTCAGCAGCGTAATAACCGCAATCGCCACAAGGTTCGCCGTGTTCAACCCGATGTCCATATTGCCCAGCACCATCGGCCCCACGCGCCACGCCGGCACGTGCCCGATATGCCACAGCCAACGCTCTGCGCTCACACTCGGGAAAAACACTCCAAGGAACTTCCCGAACGCCACACCCACCGCCGCAATCGTCCCCGTCTGAATCACCAGAAACACTGTCCATCCATACAGAAATCCCCAGATCGACCCCAGCGACTCGCGCAGATACACATATTGACCGCCGGCCTTGGGCATCATAGCCGCAAGCTCGCCATAGCTCAGCGCCCCGATAATCGTCATCAACGCCGTCACCAGCCACGCCCCAATCAACAGCGCTGGAGACCCCAGCACTCTGCTCATATCGGCCGGCACAATGAAGATACCCGACCCAATCATCGAGCCCATCACAATTGCAGTCGCCGAAAACAACCCCATCCCCTGCACGAAGTGAGGAGCACTTCCGCCCTGCACAGACATGTTCTCTCGATCGGCCTCTTCGCGCACCTGCGCAGACGCAGCGGAGAGACTTACAGGGCGAGACGGCACAAATGACTCAGGATTCACGTACCCCAAACCTATCGCAAAATCTCAAGAAAGTCTTCCGCAAGCTTCCTCGGCTGCTCACCCTTCAGCAGCAACCCACCAATCACTGCCACCGAATCCGCTCCCGCATCGACAACACTGCGCGCATTCTCGCGGGTAATCCCTCCAATCGCCACCAGCGGTTTCTTCGTCAACTCCCGAGCCCGCCGTACTCCCTCCAGCCCCACCGCGGTCTCCGCATCCGCTTTCGACGCCGTAGCAAACACCGGCCCCACTGCCACATAATCAGCACACCCTTCGTCAGCGGCGATCAACTGCTCATCATCGTGCGTCGAAACCCCGATCACGCAAGCCCGGTCTCCCATCAGTGCACGCACATCCGCCGGACGCATGTCTTGATGCCCCACATGCACGCCCCACCCAGTCAACAACGCCAGGTCCACGCGGTCATTCAAAATCAGCAAGCAATCCCTGCCATCAAACTCCGCCGTAATCTCCGCTACGGCGTGCAGCACCTCGTCAGGAGTCCCCATCTTATCTCGATACTGCACCACGCCTACACCTGCCTGCGCCATCTCCCGCGCAAACTCCCTCACACTCATCCCACGCGCGTCCAGTGTCGCCCGGTCGATGATCGCATACAGCCTCGGCAACTCCCTCACACCCACCTCACCTCGCTGGACACGCAAGCCCTAAACCTTCAACTTCTCGCGCTCCAGGAATCGCTCCATGAACTTTGTATCGAACGTCCCTGCCCGGAAATCCGCATCCGCGAAGATCCGCTGATGCAGCGGAATCGACGTATGAATCCCCTCCACGATGAACTGACTCAGCGCACGCTGCATCTTGTTGATCGCCTCCTCGCGGTCCTTGCCGTGGCAGATCAGCTTCGCAATCAGCGAGTCGTAATACTGTGGCACCACGCCCTCCGCATACTGCGCCGTATCCACGCGCACGCCATTGCCTCCAGGCAGGTTGTATACTGTAATCTTGCCTGGACTTGGCGTGAACTTCTCAGGATGCTCCGCATTGATCCGGCACTCAATGGCATGCCCGATCATCTCCGGCTGCTTGGGCACAATCTCGTCCAGCCTCTCGCCCGCCGCAATCCGCAACTGCGCCTTCACCAGGTCCACGCCCGTCACCATCTCGGTCACGCAGTGTTCCACCTGGATGCGCGTATTCATCTCGATGAAATAAATCGACCCGTCTTCATCCATCAAGAACTCGATCGTCCCAGCATTCCAGTAGCCAATATCCTTCAGCGACCGCCGGATGATCTTGCCCATCTCCTCACGCTGCTTCGGTGTAATCTGCAGGCTCGGAGCCTCTTCAATCAGCTTCTGATGGCGCCGCTGAATCGAGCACTCTCGCTCCCCCAAGCTCATCACGCGGCCATGCTCATCGGCCAACACCTGGAACTCGATATGCCGCGGCCGCTCAATAAACTTTTCCATATACAGCGCGCCATTCGAGAACGCATTAAGCGCCTCATGCGACGCCTGCTGAAACAGCGTAGGCAGTTCTTCCTTGCTCCGGCAGATCCGCATCCCGCGTCCGCCGCCACCCGCGACTGCCTTCAGCATCACCGGATATCCCACGCCCTGCGCCCACTCCAACGCCGCGCCAACATCCTGAATAGCCCCATCGCTACCCGGCAGAATGGGGACCTTGGCCCTCTTCATTGTCTGCCGCGCCGTAGCCTTCTCGCCCATCATCCGTGTCACCTCTGGCGGTGGCCCAATGAACTTGATGTTCGACGCGCGACACACCTCCGCGAAGTTCGCATTCTCGCTCAGCATCCCGTATCCCGGATGAATCGCATCCGCGCCCGCAATCTCCGCTGCCGAGATCACCGCCGGAACATTCAGATAGCTGTCCTTCGACTGCGGCGGTCCAATACAGATCGCCTCATCCGCAAACCGCACATGCAGGCTGTTGCGGTCGGCCTCAGAGTACACTGCCACCGTGCGAATTCCCATCTCCTTGCACGCACTGATCACGCGCAGTGCAATCTCCCCACGATTAGCAATCATTACCTTACGAAACATGCTCTGCCTTTGCTCATTTTCTTAAAATCCAGCGATAAATCATCATGTGTCCCGAAACGTTTATCATCCTTCGGGGTAGCCAGAGAATCTCCATCTTTCCCGCCGCGACTAACTGCGCATTACTTGATCGCAAACAGCGGTTGTCCATACTCCACCGGCTGCTCGCGCTTCAGAAAGACATGCACAATCTTGCCGGCCGCATCACTCTCAATCTCGTTCATCAGCTTCATGGCCTCGACGATGCAAAGCACCTTCCCTACGCCGACCATATCGCCGACCTGCACAAACGGTGGCGAATCCGGTGAAGGCGCATCGTAGAAAGTCCCCACAATCGGCGACTTCACAATGTGCGCCCCAGCCCACGGATCAGCCGCAGGCGCCTCTGGCGCCGCAGCCGCTGCAATATTCAACGGTGCAGCCGGCGCTGCAACCACAGGTGCCAGCGCGGGAACGGCACTCCCCTTCGCCGCCGCCAGCAACGCCGCCATCTGGGCCGCATCGATCCCCGGTGCTGCCGCCACAGCCTCTCCCGCAAACCGCAGCGCGACCTTCATATCCGGCCGCTCCATCTCAAACTCGGCAATCCCGTTGGCCTTCAAAAACTCAACCAACTCCTTCAACTCCCGCAAATCATTACCTTCCGTGCCTGCCATGCGTTCCTGCTCCTCAACCTTCGTTTTACGAATCACTTCAGTACAAATCCCTGCCTTTACACCTGAATCCAATCCTTGCGACTGGCCGCCGTCAGCAACTCACAGCCGCCTTCGGTCACCAGCACCATATCCTCAATCCGAACCCCAAACGCCTTGGCGTCCGGGCCAGATCCTTTGCCGCGGGAGTTCGACCGCCGACCGCCTTTCACAGCCCCACTAGAAAGATACGCTCCGGGCTCGATCGTAATCACCATCCCGGGTTCCAGCACCTGTTCCTGCTTCGCCGCAATCCTTGGTTCCTCATGAATCTCCAACCCAACACCGTGTCCGGTCGAATGCGAAAACTCCTTCTCCAGCCCTGCCTTGCGCAGCACTGATCGTGCTACCTCATCGACGTCACTGCAGCGAACTCCCGCCGCTACAGCCTCAATCGCCGCCTGCTGAGCTTCCAGCACCGAATGATACACGTCCCACTCCCGTTCGTTCCCACGCCCCAGGTGTACGGTCCGCGTCATGTCCGAGCAATACCCCTCCAACACCACCCCAAAGTCCAGCGTCACAAAGCCCTGTTCCGGCAGTTTCGCCCCCGTTGCCCGCCCATGCGGCAGCGCCGACCGCTCTCCGCTGGCCACGATCGTCTCAAAGCTCATCGCCTCCGCCCCCGCCAGCCGCGCCATAAACTCCAACTGCGCCGCAACTGCAACCTCCGTCACTCCAGGCACCACATACGGCAGCATCGCATCGAACAGCCCGCATCCCAGCGCTGCCGCCCTGCGCATCCGCAAGATTTCGTCCTCATCCTTCACCTGGCGCAGCCTCGCCACCAACCCCTTGGTCGCCACCAGAAAGCTCCGCCTCAACGTCCCGGGCAGCGCTTTTCTCATCGACTCCAGCGCCATCACCGTCGTTTGCTCCACATCAAACGCGCATTTTTTCACTCCCGCAGCCGCCAGCCACTCCACCGCCTGCACTGCCGGCGCTC
The DNA here is from genome assembly GCA_027450185.1 of Granulicella sp. Classification (GTDB taxonomy): domain Bacteria; phylum Acidobacteriota; class Terriglobia; order Terriglobales; family Acidobacteriaceae; genus Granulicella. The sequence continues at coordinate 81,302 of DAIDKF010000008.1, forward strand.
GCCGGTCGATCACCACCCGTACTCCCTCCACCTCAGCGCCAGCCTGCGTCGAATACCGTCCATCTGTGAACAGCGCAGCCCGTCCGCCCACTAGTGCCACCGCTCCGCTCGACCCCGTAAACCCGCTCAGATAGCGCACATCTGGCCCATGCGTCACCACCAGGGCGTCTGCCCCGGCCGCCACTACGGACCGCATCGCTCTCTTCCGCCGTACCTTTTCGTGCATCTCCCCATATTACCTTTGTCCCACGCCCATCACACTCTCTGAAGCCTTACTCGTTACCCCCCAATCTCTGTTCCCGGTATCATGACATATGCACCGCGGTTTTCCTCCTAACAGCCTCCCCGAGCCGCACCACGTCACCCGTCGCGGCTTTCTCGGCTACATGGCTACTGCAGCCGGCCTGGGCCTGGCCGCTTACTCCGGGACCCACGCCCGCCACGAGTTCGAAATCACCCGCGCCACCCTCCCCATCCGCAATCTCCCCGACGCATTCCATGGCTTCCGCATCGTCCAGATGAGCGACCTTCACCTCGAGGAGTACACCGAGACTTGGTTTCTGGAGCACATGGTCGCCCAGGTCAACGCCCTCGCCCCCGACCTCGTCCTCATCACCGGTGACTTCGTCAGCCGGGGTCCGCTCGCACTCCCCGTCTCCTGGCAAGCCGCCGGCGCAGCCGCCGAGATCCTCTCCACCCTCAAAGCTCCCCAGCGCTTCGGCGTCCTCGGCAACCACGACGTCAACGTCGGGGCAGAGCACGTAATCCGCCCCCTCGAAGCCCACGGAACCCCCATCCTCGTCGATAGCTACAGCCCCATCGAGCGCGGCTCCGACGTCTTCTGGCTCTGCGGCTCCAACGACGCCGGAACCCGCGTCCCCGACCTCAACTTCGCCATCCCCGCCCGCCCCAACGCACCCGTCATCTTTATGTGCCACGAGCCGGACTACGCCGAACAGGTCATCCTTCACCCCCGCTTCCCGCTCATCGACCTCATGCTCTCAGGCCATACCCACGGCGGCCAGATTCGCCTCCCCTACATCGGCCCACTTATCCTCCCAGGCATGGGCCAGAAGTACGTCGAAGGCCTCTTCCATCTCGGCCACATGCAGCTCTACGTCAACCGCGGCATCGGCACCGTTGGCATTCCCTTCCGCCTCAACTGCCCCGCTGAACTAACCCACATTACCCTCGTCCGCGCATAAAAAGGCCGCGCAGTTAAGTAAGCACAACCCTCACCTAACGTTCGACTCATTCGCATTTTCCACGGGCTGTGAAACACCTCCCAGCTCGCGCTTCCCACCTATCGCGCACTGCCCACAGGCTTCTTCTTCCCCGGCTCCGCCACCAATCCTTTGTGTGTCACGCCACTCTTCACGTCCATCCAGTTGTCCAGCAAGCTCTTTCGAAACCGCCACCGGTTCCCCAGCTTGAACGCCGGCACAAACCCCTCCGAAGCATACCGGTAGAGCGTATCTCCACTGATCCCAAGATAGTCCGCAGCCTGGCGAATATCCATCACCTCGCGGAGCACCAACTGTCCCTGCGTTGTTCCTGCGGCCATAAACATCTCCAATCCTGGGTGAATCGTACGGAAATTACCTGTGCACCCCATGTTGTACCTGTTTTTCCACAGGCAGACAAGGCTTTTGTTCAATCCACTCCCACCTTGCCACCATCCATCAATTAGTACATCAGCCCTGCACAACTTCACCCATCCCCAGACTGCACTTCAAGCAATACATCAATAAGTAGTAGCAGGTTATTGTAGAATTGGTGATAATTATAAATATATGACCGAGTGAAAGCCTCCAAGTCCCACTGACCGCCCCTAATTGTCGGTTGTCGGAGGCTTTCCGCTCCGCTTGGGCTCCCACTTTTTACGCACTGCAACCGGCACTGTCACCACTGCAACCTCTTCTACCGGTGGCAAATTAGCTGCTGCAGCCTTGGGCACCCACTTTTTCCGAACGCTCGCCACTGGCTCAGCCTGCGACGTCTCCTGCACTACCTGAGCAGGCATAGGGCTAGCCGCAGCTTTTGCTATCACAACCTCTTTCACCGCCACACTCGTCGCAGGCGCTACGGCAGCAGGCGCCACCGATGCCAGCCTCACACTCTCACCAGCGCGTCGCAGCACGCTCTCCAGCAGCAACTCAGCCACATCCTTCACGGCAATTCCACCAGCCTCGCCCTTGCCCGGCGTACTCTCTAGCATGCTCTTGCAGAACGGGCACCCCACCGCAAGCACAGCTCCCTCTCCACGCCCGTCCAGGTGTGCCTGTGCCTCCCTGTATCGGTTATCCGAGATCCGCTCCGGCCCTTCCTCTTCTTCCTTCCAGAACTGTCCACCGCCTGCCCCACAACAGAACGAGTTCTCACGCTTCCGTTCCAACTCCACAAACTCATTCGTGAGCACGCGCAGGACATTGCGCGGCGCTTCATACACCCCACCATGCCGCCCCAGGTAGCAGGGATCGTGATACGCTACGGCCGACGCACTCGCCTCCACCGCCAGCCGTCCATCAGCGATCAGCGACTCCAGATATTCCGTATGGTGCATCACTTTGAAGTCGCAGCCAATCTGCTTATATTCCTTGCCAATCGTGTTCATGCAATGCGGACAAGTAGCCACAATCAGCTTCGGACGCACCGTCGCCAGCGTCGCTACATTCTGATCCGCCAGTTGCCGATACAGATACTCGTTCCCCGCCCTCCGCGCACTGTCACCCGTGCAGCGCTCCTGCTTCCCCAGCACCGCAAAGTTCACTCCCGCACGCGTCAGCAACTGCACAAACGCGCGCGCCGTCTTCTGCGACTGCGGATCATAACTCGCCGCACATCCCACCCAATACAAAACATCCGGCGCGGGATTCTCCTCCACAGTCGGAACCGCCAGCCCCTCCGCCCAGGCCATGCGCTGGTCGTGGTTGATCCCCCACGGATTATTGGCCCGCTCCATCCCCCGGAACGCCGTCTGCAACTGCGTCGGAAACTCGCCCTCGATCATCACCTGCTGCCGCCGGATGTCGATGATATCCAGCATCTGCTCGTTCTGGGTCGGACAAACCTCCATGCAGGCACCACAGGTCGTACAAGCCCAGACCGCCTCCGTCGACAGCGCAAATCCCAGCAGCGGCCGCGGGCTCTCCCCACCCTTCTCAAATCCGGTTCCACTCCGCGCCAGCGAGTTCAACTCCATCCGCTTATTGATCTCCAGCGCCGCCGGGCTCAGCGCCTTCCCCGTAGCCGCCGCCGGACAGACATCCTGGCAGCGGTTGCACTGGATACACGCATACGCATCCAGCAGCCGCGGCCACCCCAGGTCCTCCAGCCGCCGGGCGCCGAGCTTCGGCTCCTCCGACTCCAAATTCACATCCAGCGCTGGCAGCACTCCCGGCGAGGCCTCCCGCGCCACCAGATATTTCACTGGCGCCATCATCAGGTGAATGTGCTTCGTATACGGGAAGTACATCAGGAACAGCAGCACACTGCCCAGCGCACCCCAAAACCCAAACACCCGCCAGGCCTCCGCGTCCGCAGGCGTAAACCCATGCGAGAGCAACGTAGCGAACGGCTGAAACCGGTCCGGCCCCTCCGCCGCCAGCTTCGCTCCCGCACCCATCGCCCGACTTCCCACATGAAACAGAATGAACACTGAAACAATCAACGAATCCCGCGTGATATACCACCGCCGCACATCCTCATGCAGCAGCGTCCGTTCATTGAAACGAAAGTCCCTCCGGCTGGGCAGAAAGAATCTCCGCACCACCAGCGCAACAACTCCAATCATCACCAGAGCGCTGAAAACATCCGCCAACAGGTTGTAGCTCGCCCCCGCCCAATTCGCGGACGAGATCGAAACCGGGAAAAATCCCTCCAGAGCATCAACGCAATTCACCAGAATGTAGAAGCTGAACCCATAAAAAATGAACGAGTGAAAGAAGCTGACCACCGGCCGCCTCCGAAACGTCCGGTTCTGTAGCAGCGTCGTGGTCAACGCATACCACGTCCTCGCAGCCAGCCGATTCCACCGCGCATCCACATCCGGTTGCCCGGCCGCAACGCGCCGATACAGCCGGTAGAATCCCCTGATGCCCAACAACCCCGTAACAACCGCGAACACTAGGAAGGCTATTTTCTGCTCGAATGGCAGCATCGAACTCACCCATGCATCTCTCGCCAGGCCGTTACGGCCCAGCGCTTACTTGTGCAGTTCCTGAATCACAGCCGGGACAATCTCTTTCACATCGCCCACAATACCGTAATCCACAATCTTGAAGATAGGCGCGTCCGCATCTTTATTGATCGCAACAACGCATTTGCTCTTGTTCATCCCCGAAAGATGCTGCACTGCGCCCGAAATCCCAACCGCAATATAGGCCTTTGGCTGCACCGTCTTTCCCGTCTGCCCCACCTGTTCTGCATACGGTCTCCAGCCCGCATCCACAACGGCGCGCGTAGCTCCAATCGCCGCTCCGAGCGGGTCTGCTAGCCCCTCCACCAACTGCGTGAAGCCTTCTGCACTCCCAACGCCACGCCCGCCCGCAACCACAATATCGGCCTCGGTCAAGGCAATGCGCCCGGTCTTCTCCTTCGTGCTTCCGGTAATCACCAGCCGCCGCTGTGGCAGTTCCAGATCCACGTCAAACTGCTCCGCCGCAGCTCTCCCGGCCACCGCAGCAGCGAATGCTCCCGGCTTCACCGTCGCAACGATCACCGCTCCCTGCGCCTCAACCCGTTCCGTAACCCGCGTCAGGTAGGTGTAGTGCTCCGCATGCAGCACTCCGCCCTCATCCTTCAAGCTGATCACGTCTTCCAGCAGCGGCGCATCCAGCTTCACCGCAACCCTCGGACTATACTCCCGCCCGCTGCGGCTGCCCGCAATCATCACCACCTCGGCCTCGCCTTCGGTAGCAATCTGCGCCACCGCGGCAGACCAAATCTCCGCATCGTACTGCGCCAGTTCCGGAGCATCCGCAACCAGGACCTGGTCCACCACCAACGCCGCAGCCGCAGCCACCGGGGCCACTCCGCTCCCCAGCACCAGCGCCGTAACACCGCCTTCGCGATTCAGTCCGCGCGCTGCCGTCACTAACTCATATGCGCTCTTGTTCAGTGCACCATTCGCATGTTCCGCAATAATCAAAATCATCCAATCACCCCAGCTTCTTCCCGCAACATCTTCACCAACTGCGCCGCAGCCGCAGCCGCGTCCTTACCGTCCAGAATCTTCTTCAGCCGTTCCTTCACCTGGATCTCCACGCCGCTGACCTTCACCTTCGGAGCAACGCCAAACCCATCCAGCGTCTCCTTGCGAATCTCCTTCTTCTTCGACTTCATAATGTTTGGCAGCGTCGGATAGCGCGGCTCATTCAACCCCTGCTGCGTCGTCACCACCACCGGCAGCGCCACTTCAAACGACTCGCTCCCCTCATCGGCCTCATGTCTTCCAACTAGCATCGTGCCCTTCAACTCCAGCGCATTGGTCCATGTCGCCTGCGGCCATTGCAACCGCTCCGCCGTCGCCGCTCCCAGCGCCTGACTGTCCCAATCCGCCTGCTGGCCCCCACAAAAGATCAACTCCGCCTGCTCCGTCTTTGCAATCTGCGCCACCACGGCACTCAGCGCAATCACGTCGAGCACCACCTCAGTCACCACATGAATCCCACGGTCCGCTCCCATCGCCAGCGCCGTCCGCAACGCTTCCTCTGCGCGCGTCGGCCCCACAGCGACAGCAATGATCTCGGCCTCAGACCCACGCTCCCGCAGCCGTAGCGCCTCCTCCACGCCATACTCGTCCATGGTGTCCATCACCAGCTTGCTGCCTTCCAACTCCACCGCGCCATTCCGCACTCTCACGCTCTCTTCCGCGTCGAGGACCTGGCGTATCAACGTCAAAATTCGCATCCGTCCAACTCCTGGCCTATCCTGAAGCGCATTCTCTCCACTACGATAGCAACGCCGTAATTTGCGCGTTACACTTCTGATCTGTTAATTTACCCTCGGGTAGAATAACTACGCAACCCCTTTCCGGAGAAACCTTCGCCCATGAACACACAAGCCGCTGAAACTTCCCTCCCTACCCCTCTCTCTACCCTTACCGCGGAGGAGCAAATCCTACAGGAAACCATCCGCAAGTTCGCTCGCAAGGAGATCGCGCCGCTGGTCCGCGAGATGGACGAAGCTCAAAAGATGAAGCCCAGTCTAGTCGCTCAGCTCTTCGACCTCGGCCTCATGGGCATCGAAATCCCAGTCGAATACGGTGGCGTCGGTGGCTCTTTCTTCAGTTCCATCCTCGCCGTGGAGGAAATCTCCGCAGTCGATCCAGCCATCGGTGTTCTGGTCGACGTTCAGAATACCCTCACCGTAAACGCTGTGCTGCGCTGGGGCAACGAAGCGCAGAAGCGGCAATACCTCCCACGCATGGCCACCGATACCGTCTGCTCGTACGCGCTCAGCGAGGCCGGCTCCGGCTCCGACGCCTTTGCTCTCACCACCACCGCGCGCCCCGATGGCAGCGACTATATCCTCAACGGCCGCAAGCTCTGGATCTCCAACGCCGCCGAAGCCGGTCTCTTCATCGTCTTTACCACTGTCGACTCGACAGCCGGCTACAAGGGCATCACAGCCTTCCTCGTCGAGCGCAACACTCCAGGCTTCACCGTCGGCAAAAAGGAAGACAAGCTCGGCATCCGCGCCTCCTCCACCTGCGAACTCCTCTTCGACGACTGCCGTGTCCCCGCAGCGAACATCCTCGGCGAGGTTGGCAAAGGCTACAAGATCGCCATTGAAACCCTCAACGAAGGACGCATCGGCATTGCCGCACAACTCCTCGGCCTCGCCACCGGCGCCTGGACCCACGCCGCCAGATACGCGCAGGAGCGCCGCCAGTTCGGCAAGCCCATCGCAGAGTTCCAGGCCGTCCAATTTACCCTCGCCCAGATGGCCACCGACATCGAAGCCAGCCGCCTCATGGTCTACAACACCGCCCGCCGCAAACTCGCCGGCCTGCCCTTCCTCAAAGAGGCCGCGATGACCAAGTACTTCGTCTCGCAGGTCGCCGAGCGCGTCGCCAGCAAAGCCGTAGAAACCTTCGGAGGCTACGGCTTCGTCAAAGACTACCCCGTCGAAAAGCTCTACCGTGACGCAAAGATCGGCACCATCTACGAAGGCACCTCGAACATGCAGTTGGCCACCATCGCTAAGCAGGTCCTCCAGGGCTAGCCCATTTTCCCTGAAGGCGTAAACCAGGGATACGACTCCAATGGGCGTTTTCCCCTATGAAAACACCACTGTAGACCCGTTTCTGGATACCCATCCTCAGGGAAATGGTCTAATCAGTCTCGAAATGAAGAACAACGGGCCGCATGAGAGATCATGCGGCCCGTCGTTCTTCATGTTTTCATCTACAGCGTGTAACGGCCAGCTTCGACCATCGCCGCTGAGATCTCACGGCCCAGCGTAACCGTATTCACCGGTTCATGTTTGGCCAGCCTGCGGAAGATGGCCATCTGCGTTCGCAGCATGTCCCCCTCCGCCACCGCAGCAATTACTCGTTCCGATGCCGTCTCGACGATGCGGAACGAGCGCGCCGCATAATACTTCGTCATCTTCACTGCCAGCGCATGCTTACCCGCCATCTTCTCCGTTCGCAGAATGGCTGACTCCAGCGTCAGCACCTCGATGAGCACGTCGGCCATCGCGCCCATCACCTCCTGCTGCTCGGCCAGATCGTTGCCAAACCGCTGTGAAGCCGCGCCCGCACAGAACAACCCCAGCTTCTTGGCGCTAGCCAGCAGCGCCCGTTCCTCAGCCAGTGGCCCTTCATATGCAGTACGCGCAACCGGGCCCGCCATCACTTCATCCATCACCTGCTTAATCGCTGGCAGCAATGCCAGTCGACCCTGCAGTGCCCGCTTGATCATCCATCCTGTAATGATCAACCGGTTGATCTCATTGGTCCCTTCGAAGATCCTGTTAATCCGTGCATCGCGATAACTCCGCTCCGCGGGAAACTCCTCGACGTAGCCATAGCCACCATGCAACTGCAGCATCTGGTCCACCACGCGGTCCAGCATCTCCGAGCCCCAAACCTTCAGGATGGAGCACTCTACGGCAAACTCCTCGATCCGTTTCTGCACCTCCTGCGTGTAGCCCGGTGAATGCTTATCCAACCCCGCCAGCGCCACATCAATCGCTCCGACCGTGCGATAGATCAGCGCCTCGCCAACATAGATTCCTGCAGCGCTGTCGGCAATCTTCTCCTGCACCAGACCAAAGTCGGTAATCGGCTTCCCAAAAGCAATCCGTTCCTTCGCATAGCGAACGCCATCGCGGAACGACTTGCGCGCTCCGCCAATCGCCGCCGCTGCCAGCTTATAGCGCCCCACATTGAGCACATTGAAGGCAATATGATGGCCCTTCCCAGCCTCACCCAGCAGGTTCTCCACCGGAACCTTGCAGTCCTCCAGCCGCAGCGGGCATGTCGACGAGCCTCGAATGCCCAGCTTGTGCTCCTCCGCCGCCACCGTCAGCCCCGGAGTTCCCGCTTCAATCAGAAACGCCGTAAACTTCTCTCCGTCGATCTTCGCAAACACGGTAAACAGGTTCGCCATCCCAGCATTCGAGATCCACATCTTCTCGCCATTCAGCACATAGTGTTTGCCGTCCTCGGTCAGCTTCGCCTGCGTCCGGATGTTCATCGCATCCGATCCCGCCGACGACTCCGACAGCGCGTACGCTGCAATCCACTCGCCCGACGCGATCTTCCCCAGGTACTTCTCCTTTTGTTGCGAAGTCCCATACCATATCAGCGGCAGTGTTCCGATCCCCGCATGCGCACTGAACGTCACCGAAAAGCTGCCCGACACCGCAATCTTGTCCGCCACCAGCGCCGACGTGACCTTATCCAACTCCAACCCGCCATACTCTTCCGGCACGTCGATGCCCAGCAATCCAAGCTCGCCTGCCTCGCGCATCAACCCGCGGCTCACGTCGAAGTTCTTCGCTTCAATCTCCTGCGCGCGCGGCAGTATCTTCTCCTCCGCAAAGCTCGCTGTCACCTCTGCAATCTGTTTCTGCTCGGCTGAAAGATCTTCCGGGGTAAAAGTATCTTCCGGCAGTAAATCCTCAATAAGGAAGCTGCCACCCGACGCACGATTGGTAGGATTCCCTGCAACTGCTGTGCTCATAATGTTTCCTCTCGCTCAAAGCTTTAGTTCTGAAGATTCTCAAAGATGCCGGCTGCTCCCATGCCGCCACCGACGCACATACTAACCAATCCATATCTGGCTTTACGGCGCTTCAACTCACCCAGCAGCGTGGCCGTGAGCTTTGCCCCGGTGCACCCCAGCGGATGCCCCAGTGCAATCGCCCCGCCGTTCAGATTCAACCGTGCCGTATCGATCCCCAACACCTTAATCACCGCCAGCGACTGCGCAGCGAACGCCTCATTCAACTCAATCACGTCCATGTCGTCGAGTGCTAATCCGGCCAGCTTCAGCGCCTTGGGAATCGCATACACCGGCCCGATGCCCATCTCCTCCGGCATGCATCCCGCATACGCAAACGACACGAATCGTGCCAGTGGTGTAGCTCCCATCGCCTTCGTTCGTTCCTCCGACATGATCACCGTCGCCGCCGCGCCGTCAGACGTCTGCGAACTATTTCCCGCCGTGACAATACCCTTGGCGTGAAACACAGCGCGCAGTTTTGAGAGCGCCTCATACGACGTGTCCGCACGAGGCCCCTCGTCCACCTTGAACTGCTTCTCGCTGGTCACCGGCTTGCCCTTGCCGTCCAGCACCGTAGTAGCCACGCAGACCGGAACAATCTCCTCCTCGAAATTCCCTGCATGGATCGCTGCTAAAGCCTTCTGATGGCTACTGTGCGCAAACTGGTCGGACTCTTCCCGCGTAATGCCGTAGTGCTTCGCAACCCTCTCCGCAGTCAGTCCCATTGACATGTACGAGCCCGGAGAGTTCTCTACCAGCCACGGATTCGCCGAGACCTTATTGCCTCCAAACGGCACATACGACATTGACTCCGCACCGCCGGCCACAATCACATCCGCTCCACCGCCGCGGATCCGCTCCGCCGCCAGCGCAATCGTCTGCAACCCCGACGCACAGAACCGATTCACGGTCATCGCCGCTGACTCCACAGGCAATCCTGCTCGCAACGCAATCAACCGCGCCACGTTCATGCCCTGCTCTCCCTCCGGCATTGCGCAGCCGATAATCACATCCTCAATCTCTTTCCGGTCGAGCATGGGCAAACGCTCCAACGCTCCCTTCACCGCCACCGCTCCCAGGTCATCCGGTCGCGTGGACTTCAGCGTTCCCCTCGGTGCCTTTCCTACCGCAGTACGAACCGCGCTTACCACCACTGCTTCTCTCATCCTCAACTCCCTCTATCCCAACTTCGCCTTACACCTCAGCAGCACTTCATTTACTCTCACCGTCCGCACAGGACCCCGCGCAGGGCTCAATTCCGCAGCGGTTTTCCGGTCTTCAACGTAAAACCAACCCGCTCGATCGTCTTGGCTTCGCCACACAGCGAGAGGAACCCTTCCCTCTCAAGGTCCAGCAGATACGGCTCACTCACCGGAGTACCCGCCGTCACGCCGCCGCCGGTCAGCACTCGCGCCACATGATTTGCAATCTTCGCATCGTGTGCGCTGATGTACTCCGCCTCCAGCATCATCGCGACCCCAAGCTTCAGCGTCGCTTCCACCGAGGCACCCGGAGCCGGAATATCCATCCGCATCACCGGAGCCGCATAACCGCCACGCGCCAGCCGCAGCGCCTGCGCACGCGCATCACTTACCAACCGGTCGCGGTTCATCGAGATCGCATCACTCTCCGCCACGAACCGCAGCCCGCGTGCCTCGTACGCCGATGCCGACACCTTGGCCATCGCAATCGTCTCAAACACATTCTTTAGTGCTTCATACATCTCGGCCGACTCTCCGCCGCCGCCAGCATTCACCGCCTTTGCTGCGTCTACCGCGCGCAACAACATTTCCTTGCATCCGCCGCCTGCTGGCAGCAGACCCACTCCCGTCTCTACCAGCCCCGTGTAGAGCTCCAGGTGCGGCTGCCGCGCCGCAGAGTGCATCGAAATTTCCGTCCCTCCGCCCAGGCACAGCCCAAAAGGAGCCGCAACCACCGGCCGCGGGCAGAACTTGATAGCCTGCGTCATCGCCTGGAAGTCGCGCACCACCAGGTCGATATCATCCCACTCCTGGTCCTGCACCGCCAGCAGCAACTGCATCAGGTTCGCGCCTACAGAAAAGTTCTGCGCGTCACTGGTGATGATGAAGCCGTCGAAGTTCTTGACCGCATCGCTTCCCGGCTGCAGCTTCTGCCGCAGGAACCCGACAATGTCCTGCCCCAGGCTGTTCATCTTCGAATGAAATTCAAAGCAGCCGATCCCTTGGCCTACATCCACCAGCGAGATTCCCGGGTTCTGCGCGAACACACCATTGGCCTTCCTGAAGCTGGCCACATGCGCCAGTTCCGGACTCTGATCCACCGCACGATACGCTCCGCTCGCAACATCGAAGAACTCCACGCCTTCACTGCGATACCATGACGTCCCGCCAGCACCCAGCAGCTTTTCGACAGCCGCAGGGATCGGCAGATTCATAGCGCGCATCGTCGCAACGGTCTCCACCACGCCGGCCGCGTCCCACATCGCAAAAGGACCCAACTCCCAGTTGAATCCCGCCTGCATTGCGCGATCAATCTCCACCAGCGTATCGGCCACCTCGCCAATACGATTCGCCGCATACGCCCACATCTCCGTCAGCGCCTGCCAGTAGAACTTCGCAACCGTGTCCTTCGCCGGGTTTCCGCTCATCAGCGTGCGGATCCGCCCCACCAGCGAATCATTGGTCTTCGCCATTTCAATCTCGGTAAAGACTGCACGCGCCGATGGCTTGTACTCCATTGTGCTGAAGTCCAGCACCAGCCGCACTTCCTTTCCATCCGCGCCGCGTTCCTTCTTGTAGAACCCCTGCTTTGTCTTATCGCCCAGCCACTTGCGCTCCATCAACTGATCAATGATCACCGGCAGTTTCACATCCGGACGCTCATCGCTGATATTCGCAGCAAAGTTCCGCGCCACGCTCCCCAGCACATCTATTCCCACCATATCCGCCAGGCGAAACGTTCCCGTCTTCGGCCAGCCCATCACCGACCCAGTCAGCAGGTCGATCTCCTCCACACTGAGTCCTTGCGCGTCCATAATGCGCAGCGTATTCAGCATGAAGAACGTGCCAATCCGATTCGCAATGAAATTCGGAACATCCTTCGCCCGCACCACCGTCTTGCCCAGTTTGCGGTCTGCAAACTCCGCAATCGCCGCCACAGCTCTCGTGTCCGACTCCGGCGTTGCAATCAACTCAAATAGTCGCATATACCGCGGCGGGTTGAAGAAGTGCGTCCCGAACCAGCGCCTCCTCACGTCTTCCGGAAGCCGTTCCGCAACCTTCGCCACCGGCAGTCCGCTAGTGTTGGTTGTCAGGATCGCATCCCCGCTCAGATGCACCGCAACCTTGCTCAGCAGGCTGCGCTTGATCTCCATATTTTCGGCCACCACCTCGATCACCCAATCGCAATCCTTCAACTTCGCCAGATCATCCTCGAAGTTCCCAATCCGTATATGCGCCGCAAACGACGGATCGGCGAACGCCGCCGGCTTGGCCTTCTTCAGCCCATCCAGAGCCTGTGCCGCAACACTGTTCCGGTCTCCGCTCGCAGGCACAATGTCCAGCAGCAGCACGGGTAATCCTGCGTTTGCAATGTGCGCAGCAATCCGCGCCCCCATCGTTCCGGCACCCAGCACGGCCACCCGCCGCACATCAAACACCCTGTCTCCAGCTCTTCCTGCGGAGGTAGCTCCAGCAATCATCGTTTCGGATTCCAGCGACGCCATCATACCTGCTCCTTCTCAACAAAACCCGTCATTTCTCAGCCTCGGCAATAGCGGGCACCGCCTGCCTCTCTCCAGCCCGAGCAGAATACTGAACGGACGGTAAGAAAGTCAACCGGCACAAATCAGCCTCCCGAAAGCAGCACAAAATGCCTCTTCCTTGACCCCATCTCTACTTCGTTCAACAGTCTCCTCAGCGCTTCCGCTGAGTCTTCGCTGGTGCCTTTCTGGCGCGCACCGCAGCGGCTTTCACTCCTCGTGCCGCAGGTGGTTTCTGCGCTCCCACCTCCGGAGCCCCCGTCATATTCCCACGCAGCCCGCTGGTCAGCAGCGTTGCAAACTCTGACGCAATCTCATCCGCCGTCAGTGCCCCCTCCGGCCGATACCACGTCCCAATCCAGTTCACCGCGCCTGCCAGCGCAAACGATGCCAGCTTTGCATTGCACGCAATCACCGACCCATCGGCAATCCCCTCTTCCACATAAGCGCGAATCGCAAGGTCGATCTTCCGTTTCAGGTCTCGCACCTCGCGTCGCGACTTAGACGACAACTCCGCATCATCCAGCATCGCCACACAGCGCCCGAAGTCGAACGTCACCACCGCCTTGGCATAGGCCTCGATGTACGCCCGCACCTTATCCAACCCCTTGCCGTGGCTCACCGCGGCCTTATCCAACAGCCCTTCAATCGCCGAAATCCCCAACCGATAGCACTCGATCAGGATCTCCTCTTTGTTGCGAAAGTAGTAGTAGAGTGCTGGCTTCGTAATCTTCAGCCGAGTTCCTAACTCGCTCATCGAGGTTCTGCGATACCCATTTTCCAGAAACATGTGGGCCGCTGTCTGCAATACAGCATCGCGCTTCGTATCCAGGTTGCGCTGCCGCACCTGGAATGCCTTCCAGGGTTCCCGCGGACGGTTCGCTTCTTCTTTCACAGTTTTCATGGCCAGGACCTCGGGCAGCATGCCACTTTTCTTCTACAAATTAAATCGTCAACGTTGTGCTGGACGGATTATGTCATAGCTCCGGCCGCATCCGGCCAGCATCAACGCGCGCCGCGTCGCCAGCCTCAGTCAAGGAATAGATCCTTCTGCAGCTTCTCCCCGGGCGTCATCGCATAGCCCGAGAGATCGCTCACCCCTGCCTGCGCGAGCACCTCTTCGTCGATGAAGAAATTCCCCGTCGTCGCGCGACTGTCCTGCGTCAGGATGTATCGCGCTGCATCGGCCACAATCTCCGGCGTGCGTCCCCGTTCCGCATGTGCTCCCGGAATCACCTGCAGTGCAGCCGTCGCAATGATCGTTCGCGGCCACAGCGCGTTCACGCCTATCCCCAGAGGACGAAACTCCTCGGCCATACCCAGAACGCACATGCTCATGCCATACTTTGCAATGGTGTAGGCCACATGCCGCTGAAACCACTTCGCCTTCATATTCAACGGAGGCGACAGTGTAAGAATATGTGGATTCTCCGCCTTCATCAGGTGTGGCAAGCACGCCTGAGAGCAAACAAAGGTACCGCGAAGATTAACCCCTACCATCAGGTCGAATCGCTTCAACGACGTCTCTGCCGTCCCGGTCAGGCTGATCGCGCTGGCGTTGTTCACCAGGATGTCAATCCCACCAAAGTGCGCTACAGCCTTTTCCACAGCCTCGCGCACCTGCTCTTCGATGCGAATATCCACCTCCAGCGCCAGCGCCTTTCCGCCCACTGCCTCAATCTCCTCTGCGGCCGAATAGATCGTTCCCGGAAGCTTCGGATTCGGCGTTGCCGTCTTGGCCGCGACCACAATATTCGCGCCTTCCCGAGCCGCGCGCAGTGCAATGGCAAGCCCAATCCCTCGGCTCGCTCCCGTAATAAACAATGTCTTGCCTCTCAGATCAGCCACGTCTCACTCTCACTTTCTTCACAACGTCTTGCAACATCATTTCCCCTGCGACCCTAACCTTTTTCATCACGTGCAACCGACGCCAAAAGATTCAAGGTGACAGACGTCATCTCTTTTGGTTATCTTACCCTCCGTTAAGGAAATTGAAAGGTGACCGATGCGACCAAGCGAAGAAACTCAATCATCCGGGAACAACTCCATGGGCCCTGCACTACCGGATCGAGAGTTGCCTCTGCAGCGTATCTATGCCAGCGAGCGCAACGCATCCGCGCAGCCGTTCCTCACCCAGCCCACCGACGGCCAGGTGCAGACCTGGACATGGGGCAGCACCATGCAGGAAGTCCGCCGCATCGCCGCCTGGCTACAGGAGCAGGGCTGGCCCCCTGGCTCCCACATTGTCATCCTCTCCAAAAACTGCGCCTGGTGGATCATGGCGGACTTTGCCATCTGGATGGCCGGCTACGTCAGCGTGCCATTCTTCCCCTCGACGCGTGAGCTTTCTCTCTCCTCCCTCTTCGGCCACTGCCAGCCCGTCGCCTGTTTTGTCGGCCAGCTTGAGCACGCCCTGCCTCTCACAGAGGACGTCTTCGCACATCTCCCTTACATCGCCTTCCCCAACTGCGCGCCTAAGCACACGCCGCCTGGCAGCGCGCTCTGGTCCGCCATCATCACCACCCAGGCGCCCATCACCTCCGATCCGGTTCGAGAACCCGGCGACGTCGCGACCATCATCTACACCTCCGGCACCACCGGCCAGCCCAAGGGCGCCATGCACACCTTCCGATCCCTTAGTCTCATGGGCAAGTCCATGGAACCGGCCTTTGGCCAGAGCCCCGAAGGCATCGACCGCATTCTCTCCTATCTTCCCCTCGCCCACGTCGCCGAGCGCGCCATCATCGAGATGAACTCCCTCTTTGGCCCCATCCACATCTTCTTCACCGAAGGCCAGCCGACCTTTCTCGCCGATCTCGTTCGCTCCCGCTCCACCCTCTTCTTCTCCATTCCACGTCTATACATTCGTTTCCGCCAGGGCGTCTTCGAGAAGATCCACGAAAAAAAGTTGAACCGTCTGCTGGCCATCCCACTCGTCGGCCATCTCGTCCGCAGAAAGATCGTCCGCGCCCTCGGCATGGATCACATGCGTCTGGTCACCTCCGGCGGCGCGGCCATTCCTGTCGAACTCATCGAGTGGTACATCAAGATGGGGCTCAACTTCGTCGAGGGCTACGGCATGACCGAGACCGGCATCACCCATGTCCCGCTCCCCGGCAAAGCCCGCATCGGCTACGTCGGCAACGCCAGCCCCTGGGCCATCACCCGCATCTCCCCCGACGGCGAAGTCCAGATCCGCGGCGCCATGAACATGCTCGGATACTTCCGCAATCCCGAACTCACCAGTGAAGCCTTCACCGACGACGGCTACTTCCGCACCGGCGACCGCGGCGAGATCGACGAACTCGGCCGCCTCCGCCTCATCGGCCGCCTCAAGGAGGAGTTCAAGACCGCCAAGGGCAAGTACGTCGTCCCCGGCCAGATTGAAAAACTCCTCTCGGTCTCGTTTCTCTTTGAGTCCGTCGTCGTCTTTGGCAGCGGCATGACCGGCCCCTTCGTCATGGCCGTCCTCTCGCCTCCCATCCGTAAGGAACTCCCACCCCCAGGCCAGCGCGCCGACATCGAATCCAAACTTCTCACCACGCTCGACACCGTCAATGCCCAACTCGAACACCACGAGCAACTCCGCTTCATCGTCATCTCCGAGCAACCCTGGACCATCGACAACGACCTCCTGACCCCAACTCTCAAGGTCCGCCGTTCCGCCCTCGAAAAGTGTTTTGCTGCCCGCTTCGCCGCATGGGAAGCCTCACAGAGCAAGGTGATTTGGATGGAATCCTTATGAGCAACCACACCACCACGACCAACCCCACGGCAACACTGCACACCCAACTCCTGCATCTGCAACTTGCCGGCAAGAGGACGGAAGTCGCCTATCACGCCTTCTCCTCAGCCCCCGGAACCATCCTCATGCTGCATGAGGCGCTCGGTTCTGTCAGCTACTGGAAGTCCTTTCCGCAGCAACTCGCCCACACTACCGGCTACAACGTCATCACCTACTCCCGCGCCGGCCATGGCGACTCCGAGGGTCCTGTCGAACTGCGCACCGACGACTACTACCTGCAGCAGGTTCAGATCGTCATCCCGGCTCTCCTCAAGCACTTCTCCGTCGACTGCCCCGTTCTTTACGGCCACAGCGAAGGCGCGGGCATCGCACTCCTCTACGCCGCTAAATCTCCCCGCCTGAAGGCCCTCATCCTCGAGAGCCCCTTCGTCATCGGCAACCAGGCTGCCGGTCAGGTCATCCAGCAGATGGCCTCCGTCTACTCCGGCAGCAAGCTCCAGCAGCGGCTCGCCCACTACCACCAGAACCCCGACGAGGTCTTCCACTCATGGGTTCGCTGGGCTGCATCCCTCGGCAAGGAGATCTTTCCTCTCCGCAATTTTCTCCCTGACATCGCCTGTCCCGTCCTTGTTCTGCAAGGCGAACGCGATGAGTTCGGCACCACCCAGCAACTCGCAGCGCTCCAGGCCTCCATTGCAAATGTTCAGCACGAAACCTTCGCCAACACCGGCCACCTGCCTCACCGCGAGCAGACCGATAGTGTATTGCAAACGGTTTCGCAGTTTTTATCCAGCTTGCCTTTATCCAACCTGCAGCCGCTTACCGGCGGTTGCAACTCATAACCGTACTATCAAGGGAGCTTCACCATGTCGCATCGGCCACGCATCACCCGTCTTCTCGCACTTTGCTCGATCCTCTTCTCCCTCACCCAGGTCACCTGCGTCGCCCAGCAAGCCTATGTTGGCCGCTATGACCTCTACACCGGTTTCTCCGACCTCAAGACCCCCGGTCTCAACGGCATCAATCAGATTGGCTTCCATCTCCAGGCCGGCATGACCAACACCCGCCTTATCTCCTCCGGCTTCGACTACAGCATCCAGAGTGGCGACACCACACTGATTCCAAGCATGGCCAGCCCGGTCATCATCGCCGGCATCACCCAGCTCTACGCGGCGGGATACCTTCCCCCCACCTACGCCCTCAATATTCCCCTTCACGCCACCACCCAGACATTCACAGCAGGCTCGCAGTTTAACTATCGCCACTTCTCCAAGGTGACGCTCTTCATCCGCCCCAGCCTGGCTGCCTTCCGCCTCGCAGCCACACCCCATCCCCAAAACATCCAGGACGGAATCGTGGTCGGTGCCCTTGAGGCTGCAAACGTCCTCCAGCCCAACGGAAACATCGTCGATTGGACCGGAGCCTACGGCATTGGCGGTGGCGCGGAGCTGGCCCTCGCCAGGCATCTCGGCCTGCGCATGCAAATGGACGCGGTCTGGAACCATCCTTTCAACTATGTCCTGGCCAACGGTGGCTGGAGCTACCGCTACTCCTTCGGCCCCGCCTTCCACTTCGGCCGCAACGTCCCCGCCCACCACCACAAGATGAACTAGCCGCATTCGCCTTCATCTTGCATGGGCGCAACTTCAGCAACACCGTAACCTCAACCCACCACCGCGGCGGGAGCCAACTCATCGCTCCTGCCGCGCCACACCCGCTGGAGAAATCCTATGAATATCACCCTCACCCGCTGCGCAACCGTTGCCGCATTTCTCCTTGCCGCAACTCTGTACCCCCCAGGCTCTGTACTCGCTCACCAAACCCCAGCCACCTCCGCACCCATCACCTGCAACCTCGTCGTCCACATCGACGGCTTCCGCAACCAGAAAGGTGATGCCGGCCTCTCCATATTCAACTCACCAGACGGCTGGCCCGAGAACAACGACAAGGCCTTCACCCACGGCCCCCACCCCTTCTCCGGAACCCAGACCACTATCACCCTGCAGATCCCGCCCGGTCGCTACGCCCTCGCCGCCCTGCACGACGAAAACTCCAACCACAAGCTCGATCGCAACTTCTTCGGCATCCCAAAAGAGGGCTTCGGCTTCTCCAACAACCCCCATGTCCTGCTCACCGCGCCCTCCTTCAACACCGCGGCCATGCAAGTCACCTGCCCCACCACCGAGGCCACCATCCACCTCATCTACAAATAGCGCCTGCCCCACCAACCACACACCGCCGGCCTACGCCTGGCTCGTCCACCACCCCGACCGCAGCTCCACTCCCGCGACCACCTCGCTTGGTCTCCCCGGCACGGGCAGCCACAGCTTTATCCCCTTCTCATCCGCCAGTTCCAGTACCCGTTCCACCGGCTCCTTCCACCCATGCAGCGCCAGGTTGAACAGCCCCCAGTGAATCGGCATCAGCATCCCACCCCCCGGCGACAACGCCGCAAATGCCTTCACCGCATTATCCGGTCCCAGGTGAATCCCATCCCACAGCGAATGAAACGCCCCAATCTCCAGCATCGCTACATCGAATCCGCTGCGCCGTTCCGCCGTCGCCTCATACTGTGCCGCAATCTCCTCAAACCCCTCCCACCATCCCGAGTCTGCACCGAAGTACACCCGATGCTCCGGCCCCTCCAGCACGTACGAACTCCACAGCGTCGTAAACCTGTCGAACATCCCGCGCCCCGAAAAATGCCTTGACGGCCACGCCGTCACCTTCAGCGTCCCCACTCCCACGCTCTCGGTCCAATCCAGCTCCGTAATCTGTGCCGCCCGCACGCCAAATCCGCGCAGCCGCCGCCCCACGCCCAGCGACGTCACCCATCGCGCTCCGGCCGCAGCCTCCACCCGCGCCAACCGCCTCACCGTCGCCGCTCCCAGATGATCGTAGTGGTCATGCGAGATCAGCACCACATCGATCTTCGGCAACTCGTCCAAAGCAATCGTCGGCTGAAAGAACCGCTTCGGCCCCATAAACGAAAACGGGCTTGCCCTCTGCTCCCACACCGGATCGACCAGTACCCGCATCCCATCCATCTCGATCAGCAACGCCGAGTGTCCAAACCAGGTCACGCGCAACCCACTCGCCGGCGCCGCCGCGAACGCATTCGCATCCGTCCGGAACGGTCCCAGCGGACGCTTTGGCTCCGACTCCGCCCGATTGTTCACATACTGCGGCAGCACCTTGAACACAACGCCCAGTCCGCCCACCGTAGTCGGTACCGGATTCAAAAACCTGCGCCCACGCTTCTCTGCTCGCTTTAAGTAGCTCACTGTTTTATTGGATGCAGCCACCGCCTCAACGTCTCACTTCAACCGCACGCACTCCCACTAGACCATCCCCCCGCCTAATCGCCCCCATACAGCGCGTCGATCCGGTCCTTATACCGCTCAAAGATCACTCTCCGCTTCAACTTCATACTCGGCGTCAACTCGCCCCCCTCGATACTCCACTC